>CAZXHR010000096.1:0-16323 GCA_964640465.1 uncultured Opitutaceae bacterium | reverse complement strand
TCACGCGCTCGAGAATCGCCGCGCTCTGCTGTTCAAGATAACGTTCGTTGTCGAAGCCGATCCGGGTGGCCATGGGAGTGCCGCGATTGCGGACGGCCGGCGCACGGGCGGCAACCATGAAACCGACTCATACACGAGTACCATTCGCGCAATGCGCCGCCGCACCCGCTCAGCGGAGCTTGGCGGCCAACCAGGCAAGATTGTCGGCGAAGCGGTCGATCGTGCGCAGCGCCTCGGCGTCCTCGTTCACGGCACCGGGATCGCGGGCCGTCGCCACATTCCAATAGCTCGAACCAGGCACGACCATGTCGTTGATCATGTACCAGAACAGCAGCTGGGCGTAGGTGAAGTTCTGGCCGGCGCGTCGGGCCACGGTGATCGGGCCGCCGATCTTTCGCGAGAGCAGGCCGCCGTTGCACCGTCCCACGTAGCCCGCCCGATCTAGCAGCGCCATCAGCTCCGGCGTGGCCGAACCGAAGTACACCGGAGAGCCGACGACAATGATGTCGGCACGCACCATCTTCTCGAAGATCGCATGGAAATCGTCGCCGGCGCCGCCGGGGCAGCTGCCGTCCTTCGCTTCGCCGCAGCCGCCGCACGCACCGCAGCCCTTGATATCCTTGCCGGCCAGCAGTTCCAGCTCGCCGGGTATTCCCTGGCTGGCGAGCCGATCGAGACAGCGACGGAGCAGTGTCTCCGTGTTTCCGTTGCGGCGGGGACTTCCACAGATTGCGAGAGCGGTTGCCATGCCGGCACTCTCGCCGAAGCGCGCACCGCGTGAAGGCAAAAAGTCGAGCGTGCGTCCGTTCGCGAGCCGCGCGCCTCGCACGTCCGCCGCAGGCGGCGACAGGCCGATTCCCGTCTCCATGCTCGCCGAAACCGGAGTCTCGGCCATTGTCCCGCCGATGCCTCCTCGTTTCGATCTCTCGCTCTATCTCGTCACCGATCCCGAGATGACCGCCCGCCGCGGCGTGGTCGAGACCGTCGCCGCCGCAGTCGCCGGGGGAGTAACTATCGTCCAACTCCGCGACAAAACCGGCCCCGCACGCGCGCTCGCCGAGGTCGGCCGCGCCCTCCTCGCCCAACTGCGCCCGCTCGGCATCCCGCTCCTCGTCAACGACCGCATCGACGTCGCCCATGCCATCGGTGCCGACGGCGTGCACATCGGGCAGGAGGATCTTCCGCCCGCCGCCGCGCGCACGATGCTCGGCCGCCACGCCATCGTCGGCCTCTCGATCACAGACGACACCCAGCTCGGCACCATCGACGGTGCCGTCGACTACGTCGGGCTCGGCCCACTCTTCCCCACCGGCACGAAGGCCGACGCCGCGCCGGCGCTCGGCGAGGCCGCGTTCGCGGCGCTCCGCCGCCGCATCGCCCGCCCCGTGGTCGCCATCGGCGGCATCACGCTGCAAAACGCCCCGCGCGCGTTGGCCGCAGGCGCGGATGGCATCGCCGTCGTCTCCGCGATCTGCACGGCCATCGATCCGCGCACCGCCGCGATCCGCCTCGCGCAAGCCATCGCCGACGCCCGCAGCCACCACTGAGCCTAAATTCCGCAGACGACAGAAGATAACGAAGGAAACAAAGGTACTCGTGACAGAGGGGGAACAATGCCTGCACATACAGGAGAATTCCGTTCACCTGCGAGGTGAAGACCATATCCCAAAATTCCCGAATCTAGCTCGTTCACACTTCGTTCTCTTCGTTAACTTCTGTCGGTTTCAACTGCGGTTCTTCGGCTGAGCGCTCCGCCGGTACCGCCGCTGCGGGCTCTGGAGCCAGTCCTCCCCCGCAACAGCTCCGATAGCATCAGGCTGCCACTTGGAACGAAGGAGCTTCCCACGGCGTATTCGCCGCGGCATAGGCCTGCCGGACAAGGTTGCCGAAGCCGTTCTGCGCGGGAACGCGGGCACCGGCCGTCTCCGCCTCCTGCGTGGCCTGCCCCTGCGCCGGAGTCGTCTCCGGTTTGGGATTCCCTGCGGGCTCCCCCTGCGCAGCAGCCGTCGTGGCTTTCGCCTCCGCGGCATTCATCTCGGCGCGGGCGGCCGCCGCGGCCTGCGTGGCGGAAGCGGCCACCGCGCGATCCGTGGCCGATGGATCCGCCGGGGCCAGCGCTGCCGCGCGCACGATCTCCATTTTCTGGATCGTCGCTTCGGGAGTCCGCTCCGCCGAGACATCGATCGAGACCTCGCCGCCCACCGCGTACCGTTTCCCGTCGGGCCCGGTCTGGTAGGTGAAACTGGCCGCGCCTTGCACATAGCTGCCGCCAGCCGCGACATGCGCCGCCTCGTGGGCGCGCACTGCCCGATCGGTGGTCTGGAGACGCGAGATCTCCGCTGCCAGTTGCGGGTCCTGGGACGACGCCGCCGCGCTCCCGGCGCCTCCGGCGCTCTTCGCCGCAGCCGGCGCCTGGCCCCTGTTTGCCGATGAAGCATCCGAGCCGTCCGATGCGGCGGGATTCGCGGTGCCGTTGCCGGCATCGGCCGCAAGCTGCTGGGCTACATCCTCGCCACTCGCACCGGCCCCATTCCGGCTTGCGCGCCGCACTCCCGAGCTCGGGAGTGAACTCGGCAACGCATTGCCCAAATAGGCCGGCAGACTTCCGCCGATGGAAATCATCGGCCGCTAATTTAGCACCACGGGGCACCCTCGCAATTGCCGGCACGGCGACCGGGGGAACAACCCCAGCCGGCGCTCACCTTGCCTCGGCGAAATTCAGATCGACCATCAGGTCGGCGGCGATCGTTTCGAGATCGCCACGGATCGCGGCCATGTCGGACGCCACCGGGACCTGCAACACGGCCTTGGCCCGAAACAGGATTCCACCGGCCATCGGCGCATCGACGCACGAGGTCTCGAGCTCCTCCACGTTCACGCGGTGCGCGGCGAGCACACGGCTGATCTGGTGCACGATCCCCGGCCGATCCTGCCCGACGAGCTCGAGCTTCGCAGCCCGCCCCCGCGTGGGCTCGGGGACAGCGGTAGGATCCAACTCGGTGGCGACCTTCAGCCCCTGCATTCCAAGCGTGGCCAAGGAGGCGCGCAACGCAGCCTCGTTTGCCACCGGCACAGCGACGCGCGCGATGCCCGCAAACTGCCCGCCGAGCCGGGCCATGCGGCTTTCCAGCCAGTTGCCGCCATGCGCGGCCACGAGTTGGGAGACGGTCTCGACCAATCCGGTACGGTCGGGCCCGACAAGCGTCAGGACGAGCGTTGTGTTCATGATCTCCTTCGGTTGCGGGCTCCTCGATGGCGGGAGCCGCGGGGCGCCGTTGGCGAAGAAAGGGGGAAAGTGGCCAGGCACCCCACGGCACTGGGAGAACGTCGTTGCCGTTGCTACCTTCCGGTCCTGGCGGAGTTCACGCGCCTGCCCATGCATGGGACCTGGCCGGGGCGGACGGTGGGCGGCGCGCCCGGGTGCGGCAATCAGATTCTGGCGAAAAAAAAGCACCGCTGTGACGCGGCGCTTGCACTCCTCAATTCTGCGGCGCCTGGGCGGGAGGCGGCTCCGGTTCGCCCGGCTGCATGTCCGGCGGCGGTAGGCCGCCAACTGGAGGCATGCCCTCGGGCGGCGGAGGCGGCAGCTCGTCCGGTCGGCCGTCGTCGGGATGCATCTGGCCGCGAAGTCGCCGCTCGCCGGGACCGAACCGGCGGCGCGGGTCCCGCTCGTCCAAGCGACGGAAGATACGCTCGAGCTGGGCCTTCCTGAAGGCCTCGAACTTCACCCGCTGCGCGGGTGTGAGAACGGCGGCGATCTTCGCATTAAGATCGTCGATGAGCTTGGTGTTGTCGATCCAGGCGGCGCGGCGGCGCTTCTCCAGCTCGAGTCCGGTCTGTCGCATCAACTCGGCGACTTTCGTCCGCTGTTCGGAGTTCAGCTCTAGCGCCTGCTCGAGCCGCTCCATGTTGCGTTCCTGGAACGGCCGCGGTTGCATCGGGGCGTGGGCGTGGAAGCGCAGCACCGGCGCGAGAAACACGCCGCTCACCGCGCCGGCGACGAAGATGCCGGTGAGGACAAGTACGGTGCGTGGTTTGGTGAGCATGATCAAAGTTGGGACACGAACTCGGTCACCGGGTCCTCCAGCTCGTCGGAGGAGGAATTGTCGGCGGCATTGGCGGAAGACAGCGGATACCCGACCGCCGCCGAGGTGATCAGCACGGCCAACGCGACGCCGAGCGCCCGCAACGCGAACACCCCGAAGAGGTCGGCCGGCTCGCGGCGCTGCGCCAACCCCTGCGCCGCCACGCGGGTGGCAAAACCAAGCGGCAGCTCCGCGGGTTCCTCCGCGGGCGCACGGCGTGCAGCCGCGACGAGTTTCATCCAAGGGTCTTGGCGTTTCATGGGCGTTCCTTTCGCTCTAGCTGTTCGAAGAGTTTGCGCAACTTCCGCCGTGCGCGGAAAGCGCGGACTTTGATCATGCTCGTCCCCCACCCCGTCAGTTCGCGGATCTCGGCCACGGACTTCTGCTCGAGGTCGAGCAGCGTGATGACGGTGCGGTCGGCGGGCGAAAGTTGTTCAAGGAGCCGGCCGACCAGTTCCTTCGCGGCCATCGCGTCCGTCGCATCCTCGCCGTCGCTTCCCGAGAGCACGGCATCGAGCACCTCGGCCTCGTCCTCCGAGAGGTCGGCCCAGCGCAGCTCCGGCCGGCGGTGCTGGAAGCGCAGGTGGTCGATGCAGGTTGTCACCGCAATCCGGGACACCCAGTGCGGCAGCGGCATCTCGCCACGGTATTGGTCGAGGCGGCTGAACATCTTCAGGTAGACCTCCTGCGCGAGATCCTCCTCGGCCACGCGGCGAGGGAGGTGCGAGCGCACGATCTTGCGGACAAGCGGGTGCAACACCTCGACGAGCGTGCGCGCCGCGACTTGATCGCCGCGGCGTACACCGGCCAGCAATGCGTCGTAGTCGGGCGCTTGGTCGTCCATGGTGTTGGAACTGCAACTGGCACAATGTCCGATGACGTGCCATGCCGATTCAGGTTACCGCATAGACAGACGCAACGTGTTTCCGCACTCCGCGTACTTCAAGCCCGCCTCAGCCCCAGGCCCCCCACCACCGCCATCCCCGCCGTTGACAGTCAGCTCACCGGCCGACTTACTGCGCGCGTGAACCTTTTCCCGACAGCGCTTCGACTTACCGGCGGCCTGCTGCGACTGCGCCGCTTGGCGCTGTCCTGATTTCCGGGAAAACCACGCCCCCCTTGGCGCCGCGCGCGCCCTTCCCGGAACGAATCGCGAACCGTTCCGACTGCATTTACCTACATCCACGCCAAGCCTTTCCCGTCATGCAAAAGCCGCCGATCACGAAGTACCATCCGTTCCCGCCGGTCCGCTTGCCCAACCGCCAGTGGCCGAACCGCACGCTCACGCACGCCCCGATCTGGTGCAGCGTCGACCTGCGCGATGGCAACCAAGCCCTCGCCCAGCCCATGAGCGTCGAGGAGAAGCTCGACTACTTCGACCTCCTCGTGGAGATCGGCTTCAAGGAGATCGAGGTCGGCTTCCCCTCCGCCTCCCAGATCGAGTACGACTTCTGCCGCCGCCTCATCGAGGAGAACCGCATCCCCGACGGCGTCTCCATCCAGATCCTCTGCCAGTGCCGCGAGGACCTCATCCTCCGCTCGCTCGAGGCGCTCCAGGGCGCCAAGCGCGTGATCTTCCATCTCTACAACTCCACCTCGCCCAAGCAGCGCGAATACGTCTTCGGCGCCACCAAGGCCGAGATCGTCGCCATCGCCACCCACGGCGTCGCCTTCCTCAAGGAGAAGCTGCAGCCGCTGGTCGCCGCCGGCTCCGCGATCCGCCTCGAGTACTCGCCCGAGAGCTTCACCAGCACCGAGCTCGAGTTCGCCCTCGAGATCTGCGAGGCCGTGACCTCCGTCTGGCAGCCCACGCCGCAGAACAAGATCATCCTCAACCTCCCGGAAACCGTCCAGTACGCCACGCCCAACGTCCACGCCGACCAGATCGAGTGGATGGCCACGCACCTCACCCGCCGCGAGTCCACCCTCATCAGCCTCCCCACCCACAACGACCGCGGCACCGGCGTGGCAGCGACGGAACTTGGCCTGCTCGCCGGAGCCGACCGCGTCGAAGGCACCCTCTTCGGCAACGGCGAACGTACCGGAAACCTCGATATCTCCACCGTAGCCCTCAATCTCTACACGCACGGCATCCATCCCGGCCTCGACTTCTCGAACATCAACCACGTCCGCGAGGTCTTCGAGCGCTGCACGAAGATGGAGGTACATCCGCGCCATCCCTACGTCGGCGAACTCGTTTTCACCGCGTTCTCCGGCTCCCATCAGGACGCCATCAAGAAGTCCTGGGCCAAGCAGTCGCCCGACCGCCCGTGGGACGTGCTCTACATCCCGATCGACCCCGCCGACCTCGGCCGCACCTACCGCGCCATCATCCGCATCAACAGCCAGTCCGGCAAAGGCGGCGTCGCCTACATCCTCGAGAAGGAGTACGGCCTCCAGCTCCCCAAGGCCATGCACAAGGAGTTCGGCAAGGTCGTCAACGACTTCGCCGACTCCAAAGGCACCGAGATCACCACCGAGGAGATCTACGCCCTCTTCCAGAGCGAGTACATCAACCGCGCCTCGCCCTATTCGCTCACCGACTTCGTCTCGCACCCGCGCAGCGGCCAGCACCAGGAGACCCAGTGCACCGCCATGCTCCTCGTCGACGGCAAGCCGCAGCGCCTCCAGGGCAAGGGCAACGGCCCCATCGCCGCGTTCGTCAACGCCCTCGAGACCATCGGCCGGAAGAACTTCCAGCTCGTCAACTACACCGAGCACTCGCTTGGCGAGGGCGACGACGCCAAGGCCGCCGCCTACATCCAGATCAAAACCGACCGCGGCCTCTCGTACTTCGGTGCCGGCATCGACACCAACATCGAAACCGCCTCCATCCGCGCGATCCTCAGCGCCCTCAATCGCGCCGCCAGCCAGCCGACCTGACGATCCCGCCCGACCGTAGGGGCTCTGTCTTGCAACGCCCCTCTTCCCCTTCCGCAAGCCCCACGAGGCGGAGCCGATCACCGGCTCCGCCTCGTCGTCTTCGGCACACCAGCATAGCAGCCGGAGCCAACGCCTTGTCCGAGGGGCGCCGGCAGGCAGGTTCTCCGCACCGTAACGTGCCTACAGAAAAACCCGGCCGCCGAAGCGGACCGGGTTTCTCGAAACTGCTGGAACGGGGAGCGCCCTACTCGCTTCTCACTCCCCGCGACTCGATCCTTTCCGCCTTGCGCTCAGGCCTTCTTGTCCAGGCCGAAGGCGGTGTGCACAGCGCGCTGGGCGTCGTCGACCTTCGCGGCGTCGACCGTCACCGAGATCTTGATCTCGGAGGTGCTGATCAGGTCGATGTTGATGTGCTGCGCGGCGAGCGCCTGGAAGAGCTCCGCGGCCACGCCGGAGTGCGTCTTCATGCCCACGCCGACGATGGAGAGCTTGGCGATGTTCTCGAAGATCTCGACCTTGCCGCCGCCGACCTCGGCGAGAACCTTGGTGACGAGCGTCTGGGCCTTGTGGGTCTCCGTCTTCGGCACGGTGAAGGTGAGGTTGGCCACACCTTCGCGGCCCATGTTCTGGACGATCATGTCGACGACGATCGCGGCGTCGGCGAGCGCGCGGAACACCTTCGCGGCCGTACCCGGTTTGTCGGGGATCTGGCTGACGACGACCTTTGCCTGGTCCTTGTCGACGGCCACGCCGCGGACAACGACATCTTCCATGGATTTGGTTTCTGCCTTCACGATGGTACCGGGGTTGTTGTTGAAACTGGAGCGGACTTCGAAATCGACGCCGTACTTGTGGGCGAATTCGACGGAGCGGGACTGCATGACCTTCGAGCCAGCGCTGGCCAGCTCGAGCATCTCGTCATAGGAAATTTCCTGGATCTTCGAGGCGAGCGGCACGGCGCGCGGGTCGGCGGTGTAGACGCCGTCGACGTCGGTGTAGATCTGGCAGATGTCGGCCTTCACCACGTGGGCAACGGCGATGGCGGTCAGGTCGGAGCCACCGCGGCCGAGGGTCGTGGTTTCGCCATCCTCGGTGATGCCCTGAAAACCGGCGACGATGACGACCTTGCCGGCGGCGAGGTCGGCGTTGAGCGGCGAGGACTCGAAGCGCTTGATCTTGGCCTTCGTGTGGAAGGCATCGCTGACGATGCCCGCCTGCTGGCCAGTGCGGGACACGGCCGGCACACCGATCGCTTGGAGCGCCATGGCCGTGAGGGCGATGGTCTCCTGCTCGCCAATGGTCAGCAGCATGTCCATCTCGCGCTCGTCCGGATGCGGCGTGATGGCTTTGGCCTTGGCGATGAGCTCGTTGGTCACGCCCGCGCGGGCGGAGACGACGACAACGAGTTCGTTGCCCTGATCGCGCCATTCCTTGATGCGCTGCGCGACGCGCTTGATGCGGTCGATATCACCGACGGATGTGCCGCCGTATTTTTGGACGATGCGTGCCATGGATGGAAAAGGGTTGCCGAGGTAAGGGGCCGCGCGCGGCGCTGGCAAGCTCCGGTATGAACAAGGTTTCTTTCTCCAACAGAATCGCGCCCACGGACCGATTTTCCGCGGCAGACATGAGACATCCCGCACAGATGAGGTTTGTGCATCGCGGTGCCGGCCCCATCGTCGTCGCTCACTCTTCGCGCGTCCGCCGCTCCGGCTGCGGCCGTTCCCAACCAACTTAATGAAACTTCTCGATCTCAACCGCCAGGGCGGCATCGGCGCCAGCTGTCACCTCGTTCAACTCGGCGATGTCCGCATCGTCATCGACTGCGGCCTGCACCCGAAGCTCTCCGGGCCCGAGGCCATGCCCGATTTCACGCCGCTCAACGGCCTCGACATCGACGCCGTCATCATCACGCACTGCCACCTCGACCACATCGGCTCGATCCCCGTCCTCCTGCGCAACCAGCACCGCGCCCCCGTGTTGATGAGCACCTCCAGCGCCCTGCTCATCGGCCGCATGCTCCACAACTCCGCCAGCGTCATGGAACGTCAGCGCGAGGAACAGTCCCGCAGCGACCTCCCGCTCTTCACCCACGAGGAGGTTGATCGCTGCGCCACCCGTTTCCACGGCATCGCGTACGGCCAGACCAAGAAGATCAGCGGTGCCAAGGACGACGTCGAGGTCACCATCTTCCCCGCCGGCCATGTCGCCGGCGCCGCCGGCATCGAGCTCAAGCACAAGGGCCGCCGCATCTTCTTCACCGGCGACGTGCAGTTCGAGAGCCAGCGCACCGTCCCCGGTGCGCGTTTCCCCACCGGCCACATCGACACCATCGTCACCGAGACCACCCACGGCGCCAGCGAGCCCGTGCCCGGCGTCACCCGCGAGAAAGAGATCGGCCGTCTCCTCGACACCGTCAACCGCACCATCGCCCGCGGCGGCTCCGTCCTCATCCCCGTCTTCGCCCTCGGCCGTCACCAGGAGTTGCTCACCCTCTTCCACGAGGCCCGCGAATCCCGTCGTCTGGCCAAGTGCCCCATCTACAGCTCCGGCCTCGGCATCGACCTGTGCGACTACTTCGACGACGTCGCCCGCAAGACCAACCACATCAACTTCACCCGCTCCGTCATCAAGGCGCTCAAGGTTCAGCAGACGCCCCGCAAGCTCATCCCCGGCGTCGACCCGCGCCAGAACGGCATCTACCTAGTCAGCAGCGGAATGGTCGTCGAGCGCACGCCCTCCTACCTCGTAGCCTCCTGCCTCGCCGGCCACGCCCACAACACCATCGCTTTCGTCGGCTACTGCGACCCCGACACCCCCGGCGGCGCCCTGCGCGAGGCGCGCAACGGCGACAAGTTCCTCTTCGCCGCCCTCGACACCGAGGTGAAGATCGCCTGCCAGATCGAGCGCTTCAACCTCAGCGGCCACGCCGAGCGCAACGAACTCCTCGACTTCGCCCTGCGCCGCGACCCGCGCGCCATCGTTCTCAACCACGGCGATCCCGAGGCCCGCGACTGGTTTGCCGAGGAGTTCGCCCGCGCCGCCCCGCACCTCAAGATCACCAACCCGGTCCCGCTCACCCCGGTCGAGGTCTGATCCACCCCAGTGCCCAGCATGCCGTTGTAGCGCCGTTCGTGAGAACGTCGATCCGCGCCTCTGCCTACCCACGTGGCGCCGCTCGCCAGAGCGGCGATCCGTGCCCCCATGCCCCCTCCAGCCGCGCCGTTAGTAGCTGTCTCAATCCGCGCGCGGCGCAGCTGAAGCATTTCTCGTAACTTACTGTCCGGCAGGTTGCGCAGGGGCAATTTCCTTGAACCTTCGGTACGCCGGAACCGTATTTCCGTCCAATAACCGTGAGCACGCCAAACACTCCCGCTCCCGCCGTCCCGCCGCACTCCGAGGCCGCCGAACACGACGTCCGTTACGCGAAGAACCCCGTCAACTCCGACCTCGCCCCGGAGACCAAGCTCAAGCTCTACACCGACATGGTGCGCATCCGCGCCTTCGAGGACCGCAGCCTCCGCGTCTACCAGCAGGGCAAGATCGGCGGCTTCCTCCACCTCTACAACGGCCAGGAGGCCGTCGCCGTCGGCACCTGCTCGCTCCTCGGCGAGCACGACCACGTCATCACCGCGTACCGCGACCACGGGCACGCGCTGGCCGTCGGCATGGGCATGGGCGAGCTCATGGCCGAGATGCAGGGCAAGTTCACCGGCTGCTCCAAGGGCAAGGGCGGCTCCATGCACTTCTTCTCGCCCGAGAAGCACTTCTGGGGCGGCCACGGTATCGTCGCCGGCCAGACCCCGCTCGGCCTCGGCATCGCCTACGCGATCAAGTACAAGGGCCTCAAGGGCTGCTGCCTGTGCTTCCTCGGCGACGGCGCCATCAACCAGGGCGCCTTCCACGAATCGCTCAACCTCGCCGCCCTGTGGGACGTCCCGGTGATCTACGTCATCGAGAACAACGGCTACTCGATGGGCACGAGCCAGAAGCGCTCCTCCGCCGGCGAGATCCTCGCCCAGCGCGCCGCCGGCTACGGCATCGAATGGGCCGTCATCAACGGCAACTCCCTCTACGAGGTCCGCGCCCGCACCTGGGAGGCCATGCAACGCGCCCGCGAGCGCTCCAAGCCCACCCTCTTGGAGATGCGCACGTATCGTTACCGCGGGCACTCCGTGGCCGACGCCAACGCCGAGAAGTACCGCACCAAGGCCGAGATCGAGTCCTACAAGCGCGACTTCGACCCCATCACCCTCTTCAAGTCCGTCCTCCTCCGCGAAGGCCTCCTCGACGACGCCAAGGCCGCCGCCATCGCCGACACCGTGAAACAGGAGGTCGAAGCCGCCGTGAAGTTCGCCGACGAATCGCCCGTCGCACCCGAGGCCGAGCTCTTCACCGACGTCTACGCCGGCATCGACGAAGCGCCGTCGCAGCAGCTCGGCACCCACTTCTTCAACAAGGACGCCCACTTCGTCGCCAACAAGCGGATCGCGGGCTGACGAGCCACCGGCATCTTCGATTTCCAGGCCGAACAGACCGGCAAGCGCCACCGCTCAGCTCCGCTCCAATCGCAAATCGGCAATCCAAAATCGAAAATCCTCCGGTCTCCGCCCCTCTCGCCTCTCCCCTCTAGCCTCTCGCCTTTCCTCATGCCCTTGATCACCTACCGCCAAGCCCTCAACGACGCGCTCGCCGAGGAGATCGCGCGCGACCCGAACGTCTTCATCATGGGCGAGGAAGTCGCCCAGTACAACGGCGCCTACAAGGTCACCGAAGGCCTCTGGGAGCGCTTCGGCTCCAAGCGCCTCGTCGACGCCCCCATCAGCGAGACCGGCTTCCTCGGCCTCGGCGTCGGCGCCGCCATGATGGGCCTGCGCCCCGTCATCGAGATGATGTTCTGGAGTTTCGCCTACGTCGGCTTCGACCAGATCCTCAACAACGCCGCCACCGTGCGCTACATGTCCGGCGGCCAGACGAAGGTCCCGATGGTCATCCGCGGCCCCGCCAACGGCGGCACCAACGTCGGCTCCACCCACTCGCACACGCCGGAGATGTTCTTGGCCAATCAGCCCGGCCTGAAGGTCGTCTGCCCCGCCACCGCCTTCGACGCCAAGGGGCTCATGAAGGCCGCCATCCGCGACGACGACACCGTCTGCGTCATGGAAAACACCCTCCTCTACGGCGAGAAATGGGAAGTGCCCGAGGGCGAGATCATCGTCCCGCTCGGCAAGGCCGACATCAAGCGCGTCGGCACCGACCTCGCCCTCGTCGCCCACGGCCGCGCCGTCATCACCTGTCTCAAGGCCGCCGAGATCCTCAAGCGCGACCACAGCATCGACGCCGAGGTGCTCGACCTGCGCTCCATCCGCCCACTCGACGAGCAAGCCATCCTGGAGACCGTCGCCAAGACCCACCGCGTCGTCCTCGTCGAGGAGAACAAGCCGTTCTGCGGCGTCGACGCCCAGATCGCATCCCTCATCGCCGACCAGGCCTTCGACGAGCTCGACGCCCCGATCAAGCGAGTATCCTCCCTCGACGCCCCGCAGATCTACGCGAAGCCTCTCGAGGACATCATGCTCCCCACGCCCGAGCGCGTCGTCGCCACCGCCCTCACGATCTGCTGAACCATAGTAGCGAGTAGTGAGTAGCGGGTAGCGGGCATCCACGAACTGGTTCCGCATCACTCGCGACTCGCCTCTACACCCTACTCGCTACTCAGTACCAGCTACTCGCTACTTCCTCCATGGCTACCATCATCGTAATGCCGAAACTGAGCGACACCATGACGGTCGGCACGCTCGTCAAATGGCTGAAAAATGAAGGCGATCCGCTCAGCAGCGGCATGATGATCGCCGAGATCGAGACCGACAAAGCCACGATGGAGCTCGAATGTTTCGAAGACGGCACCCTCCTTAAGCAGGTCGCCAAGATCGGCGACCAGATCGCCGTCGGCGCCCCCATCTGCGTGATCGGCAAACCCGGCGAAGACCTCTCCGGCCTGAAACTCGCCGCTCCCGCCGCCGCCGCTCCGGCTGCACAGGCACCCGCCGCGGCGCCAGCCGCCGTTCCTCCTCCGCCGTCCGCGCCGATACCCGCTGCACCGATCGCTCCGGCACCAGCTCCCGTCGTTCACACCTCGACTCCTTCGCCTACGCCCGTCGCCGCGGCCATCGCCGACGGCCGCGTGAAAGTCTCCCCGCTCGCCCGCAAGATCGCCGAGCAGAATGGCGTCGACGTCTCCCGTCTCCGCGGCACCGGTCCCGGCGGCCGCATCGTGAAGGCCGACGTTCTTGCCGCCGCCGAGGGCAAGGGCAGCTTCGTCACCGCGCCTCAGCCTAAACTTCCAACTTCAACTGTTCCGTCCTCCGCCCCGCTCGCCGGCGCCGCCGTCTTCCGCGGCCCGCTCGCCGAGCAGAAGGCCACCCCGCTCTCCAACATGCGCGCCACGCTCGCGCGCCGGCTCCTCGAGGCCAAGACGCAGATCCCGCACTTCTACCTTGAGATCGAGGCCGATGCCGCCCCGCTCGCCACCCTCCGCGCCCAGATCAACGGCGCCCTCGAAGGCCGCGGCGTGAAGCTCTCCGTCAACGACTTCATCCTCAAGGCCTGCGTCGAAGCGCTGCGCCGCGTGCCCGCCGTGAACAGCTCGTGGGAAGGCACTCTCATCCGCCAACACGCCGCCGTTCACATGGCCTTCGCCGTCGCTATCGAGGACGGCCTGATCACCCCCGTCATCCGCGACGCCCACGACAAGTCCGTCTTCGAGATCGCCGCCGAGGCCAAGTCGCTTGGCGCGCTCGCCAAGCAGAAGAAGCTCAAGCCCGACCAATACACCGGCGGCACCTTCTGCGTCTCCAATCTCGGGATGTTCGGCCTCGACCGTTTCTCGGCGATCATCAACCCGCCCAACGCCGCCATCCTCGCCGTCGGCGCCGCGATCAAGAAGCCAGTCGTCGGCCCCGGCGACACCATCGTCGTCGGGCAGCGCATGTCGCTCACGCTCTCCTGCGACCACCGCGTGGTCGACGGCGCGCTCGGCGCCCAGTGGCTCGCCGCGTTGAAGGACCTCCTCGAGAAGCCCGCCCTGCTTCTGCTCTGAGCCGCCGCAACCCGTCTGTCCCTCGTCCTTCAGCAACAAGGCGCGACGAAAGTCGCGCCTTGTTCTTTTTTTTTTTTGGGCGTTCGCCGCGTTCAGCCCGCGCTGTTGCCGAACTTCGCTTTGTGCGTGGCGGCGACGATCGTGTACTTCTCCGCGAGGTAGCGGCCCTTCGCCCGCTCCTCGGGCGTGAGCGCCCGCACGACCTTGGCCGGAGTGCCCATCACCAGCGAGCCGGGCGGGACCTTCGTGCCATTGGTCACCAGGGAATTCGCACCCACGATCGACTGCTCGCCGATCTCCGCGCCGTCGAGGATCGTCGCCTGCATGCCGATCAGGCACTCGTCGCCGATCGTGCAGGCGTGGATCATCGCCGCGTGCCCGATCGTCACATACTTGCCGACCTTCACGCCGAAATTGTCCGCCAGATGCACCATCGTGCCATCTTGGACGTTGCTTCCTTCGCCGATCTCGATGGAGTTAATGTCACCGCGGAGGACGCAATTGTGCCACACGCTGGACTTCGGCCCAAGTCGCACATCGCCCACCAGGATCGCGCCACGCGCGACGTAGGCCGACGGATCGACCTGCGGCTCTTTGTTGAGATG
Source organism: uncultured Opitutaceae bacterium (assembly GCA_964640465.1). GTDB lineage: Bacteria > Verrucomicrobiota > Verrucomicrobiia > Opitutales > Opitutaceae > CAJCBL01. The sequence continues at coordinate 1,651 of CAZXHR010000096.1, read as the reverse complement.
GTTGCTCAAACGGTCTTCGACTGTCATCGTGCGGCCACGTTAGCCGCCCCCTTTTCCGACCCGCAAACCAGATTCCCCGGCTTCCTCGCCTTTCCCCGATGAAAACTTCCCCCGTCGTTTTCAACAACACCGTCCTGCGCGACGGTCACCAATCCCTCGCCGCCACCCGCATGGCGACGGCCCAAATGCTCCCCGCCTGCGCCGACCTCGACGCGCTCGGCTTCGGCGTCCTTGAAACTTGGGGCGGCGCCACCATCGACTCCTGCCTGCGCTACCTCGGCGAGAATCCCTTCGAGCGCCTCGCCACCCTCAAAAAGGCCGCCCCGAAGACCCCGCAGTCCATGCTCCTGCGTGGCCAGAACCTCGTCCAGTACACCTCATTCCCCGACGATGTCGTCGAGGCCTTCGTCGCCGCCACCGCCGCACGCGGGCTCGATGTCTTCCGCGTCTTCGACGCCCTCAACGACGTGCGCAACCTCCGCACCGCCGTGGCCGCTGTGAAGAAGGCCGGCAAGCACGCCCAGGGCGCCATCTGCTACACCACCAGCCCCGTCCACACCGTCGACAGCTTCCTCAAGCTCGCCGAGGACATCGCCGCGCTCGGCTGCGATTCCATCTGCATCAAGGACATGGCCGGCCTCATCCAGCCCGAGACCGCCCGCGCCCTCGTCAAGGGCATCAAGGAGCGCACCAAGCTCCCCGTCACCCTCCACAGCCACGACACCGCCGGCCTCGGAGCCATCGCCTACTACGCCGCCGTCGATGCCGGCGTCGACTCGATCGACCTCTCCATCGCCCCCTTCGCCAACGGCACCGGCCAGCCCGACACCCTGCGCATGCTCGCCGTGCTTGAAGGCCACCCGCGCTGCCCCTCCTACGACCGCGCCCGCCTCGTCGCCCTCGGCAAGCACTTCGAGAAGATCTACGCCGAGCTGTCGAAGTTCACCAGCACCGCCAACGAGCGCACCGACACCGCCACCCTCGCGTATCAGGTTCCCGGCGGCATGCTCTCCAACTTCCGCAACCAGCTCAAGGAGCAGAAGATGTCGGATCAGCTCGAGGCCGTCCTCGCCGAGATCCCCCATGTGCGCCAGTGCCTGGGCTGGATTCCCCTCGTCACCCCGACCTCCCAGATCGTCGGCACGCAGGCCATGCTCAACGTGAAGTTCGGCCGCTGGAAGAACATCGCCCAGCCCACCGCCGATGTCCTCCTCGGCAAGTACGGCCGCACCCCCGGCCCCGTCGACGCCGACCTGCTCGCCACCGTCGAGAAGCAGACCGGGCACAAGCGCTCCGAAGAACGCCAGGCCGACCTCCTTCCGCCCCGCATGCCCAAGCTCAAGGAGGAGCTCCGCGCCAAAGGCCTGCCCGACACCGACGAGTTGGCCGTCCTCCACGCCATGTTCCCGCACGAGCTTGAGAAGCTTCTCAAGCCCACGCCCGTGGCGCCCGCAGCCCCCGTCTCCGCACCGGCCGTCCCAGCGGGCCCCGTATCCGCAGCAGCGGCCGTATCCGCTCCGTCCGACGCCGGCGCCCGTTACTCGATCACCCTCGATGGCCGCGCCTACGGCGTCGCCGTCGAGGAGGTCGGAAACGGCTGAGCCGACCCTTTCCAAGCCCCCCTTGGGGTACCCCGACCGCCCCTCAATCC
>CAZXHR010000095.1:0-16558 GCA_964640465.1 uncultured Opitutaceae bacterium | reverse complement strand
CGCCGGCCTCGGCTACACCAACGCCGCCGGCCGCGCCCGCGACGGCAGCTTCGAGTACTACGTGAGCGAGCCCATCGTCGACAACGACCTCAAGGGCGTCGGGCCCTTCATCCTCGCCGGCATCGAGATGCAGCAGCTCCTCGCGCCCGCCGTCGCCACGACCATACACGCCCGCAGTTGGGACGATGCCACCACGATCCTCGCCCGCATCAAGGACCCCGTTTCCCCCGCCCGCGATTTCCCGAGCGTCGACTTCGGCGCCACGCCCGGCGCCGACGCCTCCGCCGCGATCCACGACGCCATCGCCGCCTGCGCCAAGGCCGGCGGCGGCCGCGTCGTCGTGCCCGACGGCGAGTGGACCACCGGCCCGATCCACCTGCTCAGCCACGTGAACCTCCACGTCTCCAAGGGCGCCACGCTCCGCTTCAAGACCGCCCCCGCCACCTACCTCCCCGCCGTCCTCACCAAGTGGGAAGGCCTCGAGTGCTACAACTACTCGCCCCTCATCTACGCCCTCGACCAGACCGACATCGCCATCACCGGCGAAGGCACGCTCGACGGCGCCGCCGGCTGGGACAACTGGTGGGCCTGGAACAACAAGAAGGACAAGCCCGCCAAGCAGTCCGCCGCGCGTAACCGTCTTCTCGCGATGGGCGAGAGCGGCGTCGCCGTCGACCAGCGCCGCTTCGGCGACGGCGACTTCCTCCGCCCCAACTTCATCCAGCCCTACCGTTGCACCAACGTCCTCATTCAGGGCGTCACCATCGTCCGCTCGCCGATGTGGGAGATCCATCCCGTCCTCAGCACCAACGTCACCGTGCGCGGCGTGAAGATTTCCTCCCACGGCCCCAACAACGACGGCTTCGACCCCGAGTCCTGCCGCGACATCCTCGTCGAGGACTGCGTCTTCGACACCGGCGACGATTGCATCGCCATCAAGTCCGGCCGCAACAACGACGGCCGCCGCATCGGCGTGCCCACCGAGAACATGATCATCCGCCGCTGCACGATGAAGGACGGCCATGGCGGCGTCGTCCTCGGCTCCGAGTGCTCGGGCAGCATCCGCAACATCTTCGTCGAGGACTGCACGATGGACAGCCCCAACCTCGACCGCGCGCTGCGCTTCAAGACCAACGCCACCCGCGGCGGCTTCCTTGAAAACGTCTTCATGCGCAACGTGCAGATCGGCCGCGTCGGCGAGGCCGTACTCACCATCGACCTGCTCTACGAGGAGGGTGCGAAGGGCGGCTTCATGCCCACCGTGCGCAATATACAGCTCCAGAACGTCCGCTCCTCCGCCAGCCCGCGCGTGCTCTTCATCACCAGTTTCCCCGGCGCCACCATCGACAACATCCGCTTCCGCGACTGCGAATTCCGCGGTGTTGAGCAGACCGAGGTTCTCTCTGGTGTCGGCACCCTCGTGTTCGAGCGCGTCTCGATCATCCCGACCAAGAAGCCCCGCGGTCTCAACTCCGTCTCGTCGCCGAATCCCTGATTCGGGCCACGGGCGAGGCTCCATCAAACCGGCCACGTCGTTGACGTGGCCGGTTTGATAATCAGCTCCGTCGCGCGACGGGCCAAGCCGGCGACCTGGCCTACAGAAAGGCGTCCCCGCCAAGCCGCGGCTCACCCGGAGGTTTACCCGCCTACGGCCGGAGCAACGCAGTCGTTCAGCCCAGCCCGAGATCGCTCCGGCACGCTACTGCTACTGCCGTTCGGCAGCCGCTCGGCTGTGTAGGTACAACTCGAGGTTGCTGTAGCCGGAAGCATCGAGCGCCGCACCGTCGGCCGGGTTCTTCAGATCGAGGCCGCGGGCGGCCTCCCACGAGTCGGGCATGCCGTCGCGATCGGTGTCGGCAGGGGCTTCGCCGCCCAGGACTGGCGCGATGCCGCCGACAAGCGCCTCGCCGGCGGGGTCTTTGTGCGGCAGCGTGGCGCCGCGGGTGCCGAGCGAACGCAGCTCGTCGATGAGCCGGCGGTCGACGGCGTCGCGCCGCAGCGAGCAGCCGGCACCGGCCGCCACGCGCTCGAACGCCTCGGCAGCGCCGACAACCGTAACCGGAATCTGCGGATGCAGGGCGGGGGCGGACTCGAAGGTCGGGAGGGTGTATTTCGCCTCCTCGTCGGGCCGGTGGAAATCCGCGGGGGCCGGCGGCGCGCCGGCGAGAGCGCCGTCGCGGTCGAGGTCGACGCAGTTGTCCGCCTGGTAGACGTGATCGGAGGCGAGGAACTGGCCGGCGAAGCGGTCGTTCGAGGACGGGCCGGCGACGAAGTAGTTGCCGATCGCGTCGAGCCGGTGCTCGGCGGCGGAGTGGCCGCCGCACAGTCCGGTGTAGCCCCAGTTGTACACGACGTTGTTGATGAACTGGATCGTGCCCTTCGCCTTCGGGTTGCGGCTCTCGTTGCTCATCCAGAGGTTGCCGACGAGGGAGACATTCTCGACGGAATCGACCAGCGCGCCGAAGCTCTGCGGGTGGATCGCCTCGGCCAGCAGGCAGTGCTGCACGGTGATGTCGCGACTGCCAACGGTGATGCCGAGGTCGTCCCAGCGGCCCCATTGGATCGAACAGTGGTCGACGATGATGCGGCTCGCGCGGTCCATACCCAGCGACTTCTTGCCGCGGTCGCCCGCAATGCCCTGGCGGAAACGCAGGTAGCGCAGGATGACGTTGGTGCGCCCGCTCAGCGACACGCTCCGGCCGTAGAAGCAGATGCCCTCGCCCGGAGCAGTCTCGCCGGCGATGGTGAGGTTGTCGCTAAGGAGGACGTTGTCCTCGAGGCGGACGATGCCTCCGACATCGAAGACGACGGTCCGGTTCGGCCGGCTGACGGCGTCGCGGAACGAGCCCGGACCGGAGTCGGCCAACGTGGTGACGTGGTACACCTCGCCGCCGCGGCCGCCGGTGGCGAGCGCACCGAAGCCTTCGGCGCCGGGGAAGGCGGGCAACGGGCGCGCGGCCAACGCAGCGGTGTCGGCGCTCGCCGCATGTGCGGCCAGCGCGAGCGCAAGGCAGAGGGAGCCGAGGGCGCCGGAGCGCCGGGTGATGCGAGCGATGGTCATAGGGGAATAGGAGAATGGGGGCGGCAAAACGGAGAGGGCGTTGCAAGACAACGCCCCTACGACGGACAAGGTCGGCTGAAGCGCTTCGCGCTCCAGCTACGGGGGAGAGAGGCCAGGTCGCCGATCTGGCCTACAGGCGAACTGCGGATACGAACGAAGGCGGGCTTTCGCCCGCCTTCGTGTCGCAAACCCGAGAACTAACCAGCCGAAATGCGCTGCTGCAGCCGGGGCCGTCGGTTCGCTTCGAGATCCGGAGATCGGCGGACCCGGCTACAGTTTTCGAAGAACGTTCAGAGATCGAAGGTCGCGGAGAAGACGAACTGCCGCGGGTCGATGATGCGGAACGCCCACGGCTGGCCGTCGGGATTGACGGCGATGGGCTGGAGCCGGCCGTCCTCGAAAGCGTTGATCACGTTCAACTGGAGACGGCAGCTCACCTTGTCGCGGAAGAGCTTCAGGTTGTAGCCGACCGAGAAGTCGAAGTAGTAGTGCGCCTTGTCCCAGACCGGTTTGGTGGGGTCATAGTCGCGGATGGCGGTGACGCCGTTGACGGTGGTCGGCTCGGCACCGAGATAGCCGATGGAGCCCTTCGATTCCCAGCGGACCGCGCCGCCGACATCGAGCTGCTTCCACCAGCGGTTCTCGGTGAGGCCGGCGAGCTTGTAGTTGGTGATGAAGTTGGCGTGGTACTCGCGGGTCTGCGTGCGCTGCTTGCCGGCCAGGGCGTTGGCGAGGGCGAGGTTGGCGTTTACGTTGTTGGTGAACCAGTCGAACGGCACGGTGTTGTTGTCGCCCTTGCTCGTCCACCAGAGGGCGCCGGTGACCGGGTCCTTGATGGTCGTCCAAGTCTGCCAGCGCTCGGCAATATATTCCGCGGCGGCGGGGGACATGCTGCCGTTGAAGGCCTTCGTCTGGGAGAGGGTGGCCTTCATCGTCCAGTAGTTCGTCGGATTGTAGACGATCTCGACCTCCTTGCCGTGGGAGACGGCGTCGCTGTTGTCCGCGTGGGTGCTATTGATGTGGCTGCGGATGAACGACGGATCGATGCCGCTGAGGTTTTTCACCTCGGTCTCAAGCTCGGTCTCGGTCCAGGTGGGGTGGAGCACGAGGAGCTGATTCTTCAGGAACGTGGCAAGGCCAGGATCACCGGATGAGCTACGGTAGTCCATGCGGATGATGCGCTGGATGATTGTGTTGAGGTCGCTGGTGCCGCGGCCGCTGGCAACGGTCTCGTACTGCTTGGCGGAGATGACGAGGCGGTCGTTGAAGAACTTGAGGGTGAAGCCGTAGTCCTTCGTCTTGCCGGTGGGATCGGGCAGAGACTGGCCGAACACGTCGTAGGCGGTCGAGGTGGGCGAGAAGCTGTCGGACTGGTTGTAGGAGAGGTTGAGCCAACTCAGCGGCTTCACAACAACGCCGGCCGTCTTCGTGGTGCCGGCGCGCTGCACCCAGTCGTACTGCCCGTACTCGTCGAGCGGGGAGAGGTCGTAGTAGCCGTTGGTTTCGGCGGTGGGATTGAGCGCGGCGTTGGCTTTGCGCGTGCGGTTGATGTTCCGGGTGATGCCGAGAGTGGGGACAATGCGCTCGTTGAGGAGGTAGCCCTGCCAGGTGGCCTGGTAGGTGTTGAGGAGGCGGCGGTTGGGCTGGCCGCCCTTGTAGTACTCGTCGAAGTCGACTTCCTCGTTCACCCACTGGCCGGTGACGCCGTTGTAGTACTTGAGCGTGTAGGTGTAGGGCGGGGCATCGAGGCCCGTGGGGGCGTAGTCGACGTTCTGGCCGTTGGCGTCGCCCACATAGTAGCGCAGGTAGCCGCGGTAGGCGGAGCTGTTGCGGCTGGCGGGGGCGCCATTCATCCACGAGTTGGTGGATGAGATAGTGTCGATGTAGCTGAGATTGCGGGTGTAGAACTCCTGATACTCGGTCAGCCCGGTGAAACGGTGCCGGCCGATCCAGCGCAGCCAGTTCTTCTCGTGCGTGAGGTCGAGCTCGTAGGCGAGGACGTTGCGGTAGTCGCTGGTCTCGGAATGCTCGCGGGTGAAGGTCGGGGCCGAGGCGCCGACATACGGCCGCAGGAAGTAGGGGTTGGCGGTGCCGTCGAGCAGCTTCTCGTTGATGTCGATGTAGACTTGGAGATTGGAACCGGTGCCGAGGAAGCGGCGGTCGTAGCCCTTTGTCAGGGTGTGGACCCAGCCCGCCTGCCACGCCAGCGTCTGCCGCTGCGAACGCAGGAAGAACTGCTCCAGCATGACGGTCGCCGTCTCGGTCTTGGTGCTCTCGGTGTTCGGCGCGGCCAGGTTGACGGAGCTCCAGTCGTAGAGCGACTTGTCGTGGACGCTGATCGGCGTGAAGAGCGGGTACAGCGAGGAATTTACGATGTAGTTGTTGCCGTTCTGGAGGAGGTAGCGCGTGCCCTTCACATTGGTGGGACCGGTGCCGGTCGCGTCGGGCATGCGGTTGATCGTGTAGAGCTCCATCGCGCCATCGTCGATGTACCAGCTCGGGACGGTGGTGAAGGCGGTGTTGACGGTGTCGATTCCGTAGTAGAGCGGCCGGGCGGCGGAGGCCGAGACCTGTGCATAGGTCAGGGATGTGCCGTTGGCCAGATGCACGGTGGCCGTCATCGGGTCCCAGGTCGGGCTGCCGCTAGCGATCCAGTCGCTGGTCATGTCGCGCGGCGTGAGGGAATTGGGACGGTTGTTATTGTTCCGATACGACTCGAAGCCGGCGGTGATGGTCGTGTTCTTGAACGGCCGCAGGAACAGCTCGATGTCGAGGCGGCGGGTGGTGTCGCCGGAGGGCTTCCGCTCGAAGCCCTTGTCGTCGTAGAGGCCGAGGACGCGCAAGCCGGCTTTCTCCTGAAGCAGGGGCTGGTTGACGTCGAAGCTGCCGCGGTAGCCGCCGTAGCTGTCGACCGAGAGCTTCGTCGAGGCCTTGCGCTGGTTGGCGTTGGCCTTCGACTTGATGAAGTTCACGCTGCCGCCGGCGTTGCCCAGGCCGAAGATGTTGGAGTTCGGGCCGCGCGAGATCTCGACGGAATCGACGTTGTAGGTGTCGATCGGCACGCTGCTGCCGAAGCCGTCGAGGGCGACGTTGGCCGAGGTGAGGCCACGCATGCGGTTGGCACCATTGGGATTGCTCGAGACGTTGTCGGTGACGGTGCCGCGATCGAGGGTGTAATCGGTAAACTGATAAATGCCCTCGGTGTTGAGCTCGTAGCGGAAGACGTCGTTGATGTTGTTCGAGGCGGTGTCGAGGAGCTGCTGCTTGGTGATGACGGAGATGGAGGCGGCCACGTCCTCGAGCTTCGAGTTCAGGCGGGTGCCGGAGAGGGTCGTGGCGGCATGGTAACCGAGGTCGTTGGAGGCATTCACCTCGAAGGGCGAGAGGACGATCACCTCGTCATCCGGCGCGGCCGGAGCGGCGGAAGCGGACACGGGCTGCTCCTGGGCAAGGACTGAGGGGGCGGCAGCGCCGGCGATCGTCAACACTGCGGCGGACAACGTCAGTCTGCGGGTATGGTTCGGGGTTCGTTTCATACGTGCTTGTAATTCGGGGCCAGTCGGCCGGGTTCGGAACTGAGGGACTGCGACGGACAGTCGGCCGGGGTTGTCGTCGCGTGCTGCCTATGTGTCCCGCACGGCAGGGCGGATCGAACCGGCGCATTTCGTTCCGTCAGAATCCGGAGAACTCGTCCCGTCCCCTTTCCGTGATTGATTCTCCTGCAGTGAAAGACGACCCACGACCCACGATGAGGAGCATGGCCCGCACCCTCGGGCTGTCCCGCACCACGGTGTCCGACTCGCTGCGGGATCATCCGCGGGTGAAGGCGGAGACGCGTGCGAAGGTCCAGGCGCATGCGCGCGCCGTTGGCTACCGTTTCAATCCTCTGGCGAGTTCCATCCTCGGCGAGGTGCGCCGCACCCGCCTCTCGGCCTTCCACGGGGTGCTGGCGGTGGTCAGCCTCGACGAACCGTCGCGGCCGCAGTTCCCGGGGCCGTACTGGCACGATCTGCTGCGCGGCGCGGCCGAGCGCGCGGACCACCTGGGCTTCAAACTCGAGCGTTTTCTCGTCGGCTCGCCGGGCGTCTCCGTGCACCGGCTCGACACCATCCTGCGCTCGCGCGGCATCAGCGGGGTGATGATCATGCCCGCCTGGGGCCGGCCGGACTTCCGTACCCTCGACTGGTCGCACTACGCCGGCGTCTATGTCGACTACCTCATCGATCGGCCCGCGCTGCACTCGATCTGCCCGGACCACCCACGCGCGATGGTGACGGCGCTCGAACACCTGCGTGCGCTCGGCTATCGCAGACCCGGGTTGGTGCTTCTGGAGCAGGACAGCATCCGGGTGCAACACCGCTGGGCCGCCGCCTACCTCGCGCAGCTCACATTGAACAAAGGCCTCGAACTCGTGCCTCCGCTGATGCTACCACAACTCGACGAGTCGCTGTTCGCCAAGTGGTTCAGGCAACACAAACCCGATGTCGTCCTGGGCCACCGCACGGAGTTCGTCTCCTGGATGACCGGCTGCGGCGCGCGGGTGCCGGAGACGCACGGCTTCTGCTGCCTGAACATCGACATCAACGACACCCCCACGGCAGGCCTCGACCTTCAGCCCTACCACATCGGCGTGAGCGGGATCGACATTGTCATCAGCCAGCTCCACCGCAACGAGTACGGCATCCCCGATCTCCCGCTCAACACCACCGTGCCCGCCCACTGGGTCGAGGGGCCGACGCTGCCGCGGCTCCCGGCCACAGCAAAACGCTGAGGCCCAAGCGCCCTGCAGTCGGCCAGCAGGCAGGCGCCGCAAGCCGCCGCGCGCAGCGTGCACGCGCGGCACCATGCGGCCCCGCTCAGGGCATCCGGTTGAAACCCTCGGCGCGCACGGTCCAGCGGCCGTCCTTCGGAAAGCCGGGCGCGGGGACCTCGGGTGCGCCGTCCCAACCGCCGGCCATCAGGCCCACGGCGAGCAGCAGCGAGGCGTTCACCGGCAGATAGGCAGGGCAGCCGTCGGGCTCCTTGGGCCGGCGCACGTGGCCGTTGTTCATGAACCGCGCCGCCGGGGCGCCGCTGGTCAGGATCGCGACGGCCCGCTCGGTGTCGCCGAGCCGGGCGGCGGTCAGCGCGCCCTGCCCCATCGCCCAGCTCACCCAGCTCTCCGGGCCGTTGCGGCGGTCCACCTCCGCAAAGGTCCGGCGCACCGTCTCGGTATCCACGAGATCGGTCTTCGGCATGAAGCCGAGGACCATCAGCATCGAGGTCGGCACCTTGCCCTCGTGCTCGAAGATGTCCGGGAACGTCTCGATCTCGACGTAGAGCCCGCCGCGCTGCGGCAGCTTCGAGAGCCGCCGCAGGATGTCCGCCCAGAGTGGGTCGGGCTCGAGGCCGAGCCGTTTCCTCCACTCCTGAGCCACCTGCAGTCCGTAGTACCAGTAGGCGAGCTCGAAGGTCGGGTTCTGCGTGAGGTTCTCGCCCGACTTCTCGCTGGCATTCTTGATCGGGGGCCCGAGCACGTAGCGGCCGGTGGCCGTGTCGAGGGCGGCGAACGAGGCGAGAAACTTCGCCGACTCGAACACGATGTCGCGGTACCGCTCCAGCGTGGCGCGCTCGGGGTGCGCCCGGTACACGAGCTCGCACAGCGCGATCGGGTTGGGCTGGTTCCAGATGATGAACGGATTGATCCCGCCCGGTGACGAGCGCCCGTCGATGCCGGCCATCTTCGGCCAGCGCACGCCGTCGAACCCCTGGAACGCCGCCTCCGCCTTCCCTAGCGGCAGGATACGCTGGTACCAGGCGAGCCCGCGTTCGATCAGCTCCGGCCGGCCCCAGGCGTAGAAGTGCGCCGCGTGCCAGAAATACATCTCGGAGTTGTGCTTCCCAAACCAGGTGATGTTCGTCAGGCCGTCCTCGGAGGGCGGCATCGCGCCGGCGTAGTTGATCTTCACAAGGTACTGCGAGAGCACCACCCGGCGCTCCAGCTCCGCCGCGCGCGGGTCGGTGCTGCCGGAGAGGTCGAGCGCGGCGCCCTTCGTCCAATAGTCCTTCCAGCCGGCGGCGCTGGCCGCACTCACCTCGGCAAACGCCAGCGGCGCGGCCGGCTCAGCCGCAGGGGCGAACTCGCAAGCGAAGGCGAGCGTATCGGAGTTTTCGGTCCGCAGCCGGAAGTCGTGCGGCGCGGCCTCGGCAAGCGCCGTGTCGGCCTCGCTGCTCAGGCTCACGAAGTAGCGGCAGTCGTCGGCCGTGCGCTCGAGCTGGCGGAACCGCCGCCCGTCGCGCGCCACGGCGGTGCGGTGCCGGTCCGCGTGGTCCCAGTCCAGCGGCGGCTTGTTGCGGGTGCTCGGCCGGTACGAGTACGGGAAACGCAGCCGCACCTGCAGCGCGCCGGTCTTCAGCAGCGGCGACTCCACCCGCACGGCCAGCGCGCTGCGCGCGGCGTGCGCCACCGTCTCCACGGCGACCGGCTGCCCGTTGACGGTGAAGCGGCTGCGGATCGTGCCGGTCCACAGGTCGAGCGTCTGCGCGATGCCGGAGAGATCGCCCGGCTCCAGCGGCTGCCCGTTATAGACGAAACCGATCTGCCCTAGCGGCATCGGGTGCGGGTTCTCGCGGAAGTACGCGCCGGCGGGACTGTTCTGCAGACCCGCGAAGCGGATCGTGCGCCCGTGGAAATTGTACGCCTTCATCGCGTCCTCGATCCGCAGCCCCTCCGTGTTCGGGTACGAGTGCCACGCCCAGGTCGAGAGCGTCTCCAGCGGGATGCCGTTCTCGTGGTAGAGCGTCCCCATCGACTGGAGCCCGGTGGCGTCGACGGTGAACGCGAAGTCGCCGTTGCCCACGCTCAGCGGGCTCTCCGGGTCGACGCGGTCCACGCGCACCGCGTGCCGCCCGACCAACGCGGCGCGGTCGATCGGCTCCGCCGCGAGGAAGGAAACGGAAGTCTGGATGCACAGCGCGAGGATCGCCAGGCCGTGCCGCAATGGGGCTGAGGTGGTTTTCATGGAGGGGATGGTCGCCGGCGTCGGTTCCGTCCGCAGGACGGGAGGCGCGGCGTGTGGTGTATCGAGGGCTAGGCGCCGCCGCAAACGCCGCGAGGCGACCATTCTCGGACGGTCTGAAACCGGCGCGCAGCACCGCGGCCGGTTCGCCTTGTTTCGATCCCGTTTCCCCGCTGGCCTTGCGCCGCGGCAATTCGCCCGCCCGCCGCACTCCCGCTCCGTCCCAGTATCCCCATGTCACGCCTGTTCGCCGCTCTCCTCGCCCTCGGCTCGATCGCCACCGCCGGCGCCGCCGTCACTCCGGCCGCCGTCACTCCGGCCGCCGCCCGCCTCGCGCCCAACCTCGCCGGCACCATCGAGCGCCCGCTGCGCTACCGCCCCGAGGGCGCGGACTTCGCGATCGAGAACGGCGCCGAGTGCTTCAACCGTCCGCTCTACGGCGGCAACACCGCCTTCCGCGTCGACGGCGGCGACCGCCCCGAGTTCATCCTCTACCTGCCCGGCCGCGGCGGCAACCTTCGGCTCGGCGTCCGCTCGCCAGCCGGCGCGAAATGGCTCCACGCCGCCGCGCACGTCGTCGCGCGCTACCGTCCCGGCCAGCTCCTCTACGAGATCCGCGATCCGCTTCTTGGCGACGGCGCTACCCTGCGCCTCTCCGCCCTCGCGCTCCACCAAACCGAGGGTCTGATCGTCCGCGCCGAGCTCGTCGCTCCCGACGGCTCCTCCGTCAGCGGCGCGCCGCTCGAGCTCGTCTGGGCCTTCGGCGGCGTCAACGGCCAGCGCGGCAAGCGCGACGGCGACATCGGCACCGAGAGCGTCCCGATCTCCCAGTGGTTCCAGCTCCGCCCCGAGTTCTGCCGCGGCAACCGCATCGAGACTGCGCCGAACGGTTTTCTCCTCCACGCCACGCGCGCGACCATCGCCGGCACCGTGCCCGCCAGCGCGCAACTTTCCGTGGGCGACGCCGCCCACTGGGACGATATTGCCGCGCTGCTCGCCCCCGCCGACCGCCAGCCCGGCACCCCCGTCGCCGTCGGCACCGCCGCGCTTCTCCCGGGCCAGCCGCTCCTGCTCGCGCTCCAGCGCATCGCGGCTCCGGCGGCAGAAAGCGCCGCTGCCGCACCCGCGCGCGCCGAGCGCAACGAAGCCATCGCCGATGCTGTGGAACCCGCCCTCGCGCCGGCGTTTACCGCCGAGGAGTTGCCCGCGCGCTACGCCGAGACCGAGCGACATTTCCGGCAGTTGCGCGAACGCGTGGCCATCGAGACGCCCGACCCGTTCCTCGACGCCGCCGTTGGCGCGCTCAACGTCGCCGCCGACGCCGCGTGGGACGAGCCCCAGCAGGCGATCATGCACGGCGCCATCGCCTGGCGCGTGCGCCTGCTGGGCTGGCGCGGGCCCTACGCGCTCGACGCGCTGGGCTGGCACGAGCGCGCCCGCCGGCACTTCGACTACTGGGCCGGCCGGCAGAACACCGCGCCGATCCCCGCCGCGCTCCCGCCCGCCGACGAGGCCGCCAACCTCGCCCGCAACGAGGCCGGCCTCCACTCCAACGGCGACATGTCGAATTCCCACTACGACATGAACCTCGTCGCGATCGACGCGCTCTTCCGCCACCTGCGCTGGACCGGCGACCGCGCCTTCGCCGAGCGGATGTGGCCGACGATCGAGCGCCACCTCGCCTGGGAGCGCCGGCTTTTCCGCCGCGAGTTCGGCCCGGAAAAGCTCCCGCTCTACGAGGCGTACGCGGCGATCTGGGCCAGCGACGACCTCCAGTACAATGGCGGCGGTGCCACGCACGCGACCGCCTACAACTATTTCCACAACCGCGAGGCCGCCCGCCTCGCCCGCTGGCTCGGGCACGACCCGCTGCCCTACGACCGCGAGGCCGAGCTCCTCGCCCGCGGCCTGCGCAAACTGCTCTGGCGGCCCGGCCGCGGCGGCTTCGCCGAGTACAAGGACCTGCTCGGCCTCCAGCGCGCCCACCCGAGCGCGGCGGCATGGACTTTCTACCACACGATGGATTCCGCCGTGCCCACCGCGCCGGAAGCCTGGGCGATGACGCGCCAGGTCGACACCGAGCTCCCGCACCTGCCCGTGCGCGGCCCCGGCGTGCCCGAGGGACTCCACGTCCTCGCCACCAGCAACTGGATGCCCTACGACTGGTCGATCAACAACGTCGTGATGCCCGAGGTCGTCCACACCGCGCTCGGCTACTGGCAGGCGGGGCGCCCCGAGGAGGCGTGGCGGCTCACGAAGGGCGCGCTCGTCGCCGCGATGTACATGGGCATCTCGCCCGGAAACGTCGGCTCGATGTCCTACCTCGACGTCTACCGCCGCGAGTCGCAGCGCGACTTCGCCGACGGCTCCGGCGTCCTCTCCCGCGCGCTCGTCGAGGGGTTGTTCGGCGTGCAGCCCGACCTGATCGCCGGCGAGCTGATCCTGAAGCCCGGCTTCCCCGCCGAGTGGGACCGCGCGAGCCTGCGCCACCCCGATATCTCGGTGCGGTTCACGCGCGACGGCGCCACCGACCACTATGTCGTCACCCAGCGTTTTCCCCGCCCGCTCGCGCTGCGCCTCGAACTCGCCGCCCGCGGCGACCGCGTGGGCTCGTTGGCCGTGAACGGCGACAACGCGACCTGGCAACCCGTCGACGACGCCGTCGGCCGGCCGCGCATCGCGATCTCCAGCCCGGCGAGCTACCGTCACGAGATCCTGATCACCTGGGCCGGCGCGCCCATCGCCGAGCCCGCGACCGCGGTGGCGGAGTTCACCCCGGTGACGCAGGGCGAGATGCGCTGGCTCCAGCCGCCCGCCACGCCCGCCGCTCCGGCGGCGGACACCGGCGCGCCCGCGCCCGACGGTTGCACGCTCCCGCCGCTGCCCGCCGCGCCGCGCTTCGAGAGCGTCGACCTCTCCGCCCGCTTCAACGACCGCGTCACCCAGATCTTCCGCAACGAGTACCGCTCGCCGCGCTCGCCCTTCGTCTCGCTCGCGCAGCCCAAGCAGGGCCTCGGCGGCTGGGCCGGCGGCGTGAACGCCACCGCCGAGATCGACGACTCCGGCCTGCGCGCCGCCGCCGCGCGCGAGGGCGGCCGTATCCGATTGCCCAACGGCGTGCCGCTCACCACTCCGAGCGCGGCCGACGCCCGCAACGTCGCCTTCGTCTCGCTCTGGGACAACTATCCGTGCGAGCTGCGCGTGCCGCTCGCCGGCCGCGCCCGCAGCGTGTTCCTGCTGCTGGCCGGCTCCACCAACGCGATGCAGAGCCGCTTCGAGAACGGCGAGGTCGTCGTCGCCTACGCCGACGGCTCCACCGAACGGCTTGCGCTCGAGAACCCAACCAACTGGTGGCCGATCGAGCAGGACTACTTCGTCGACGACTTCCAGTTCCGCCGGCCCGGTCCGCTGCCGTTGCGCGTCGACCTGAAGACCGGGCAGGTGCGCACGCTCGCGTTCCCCGAGTTCAAGGGCGCAGGCGGCCGCATCCCCGGCGGCGCGGCGACCGTGCTCGCCCTGCCGCTGCGCGACGACCGCGAGCTGGAGTCGCTCACCGTCCGCGCGCTGGCCAACGAGGTCGTCGTCGGCCTGATGGCGGCGACGCTCGTGCGTTGAGCCGCGCCCGCCTTCACCGCCGTACCTTCTCGCAACACTCCGAACAACGATGCGCGCAACCGATCCGTGGACAACGACCCCGCCGCCGGCGCAGGTATGCGGTCCGCAGCACCGCTCCGAACCTCCGGCTCGTAGGTCGTCCCTTCAGGGCGACCCGCTCGACACGATCCTCGCCCCGGCCGCCCGTTCATCGCCAGCCAGGGCGTGCTAAAGCAACGCCCTCCATTTCCCATATCCCCGAAGCCATGATCCGCCCGTTCCACCGCCTATCCCAGCTCCTCCCCGCCGCCGCCTTCGCGCTGCTCGCCGCCACCCTCTCAGCCGCCCCGGTCGCCGAGCCTGTCCGGAAATTCGGCGACGCCACCCCGCTGGACTGGTCGCGGCGGATGGCCGACTCCGAGATGGCCCGCAAGGGCGACACGATGTTCCACGGCGGCAGCCGACCGAAGGCGAACTGGAACTACGTCACCTCCCTCTTCGGCCTCTCGCTGATCAAGCTCGCCGACGCCACCGGCCGGCCCGCCTACGCCGACTACGGTGCGCAGACGGCCACCTCCTTCGTCCAGCCCGACGGCTCCATCGCCACCTACCGCGCCGAGGAGTACAACATCGACCTCATCCCGCCGGGCAAGGTGCTGCTTCTGCGCTGGGAGCAAGGTGTGCGCGACGCGAAGTACCGCACCGCGCTCGAAACGCTGCGCCGGCAGATGCAAACGCACCCGCGCACCGGCGACGGCGGCTTCTGGCACAAGCAGCGCTACCCCCACCAGATGTGGCTCGACGGCCTGTTCATGGCGTCGCCGTTCCTCGCGCAGTATGCGAAGGTCTTCGAGGAGCCCGAGCTGTTCGACGAGGTCGCCCGCCAGATCGTCCTCATGGACCGGCACTCCTACGACGCGAAGGCCGGCCTGCACACCCACGCCTGGGACGAGAAGCGCCAGCAGCCCTGGGCCGACAAGGAGACCGGCCGCTCGCCCAACTTCTGGGGACGCGCCGAGGGCTGGTACGCCATGTCGCTGGTCGACTCGCTGGATTTCTTCCCGCCCACGCATCCCGAGGTCGAGACGATCAACGACATCCTCCGCCGCACGGCCGACGGCATCGTCCGCTGGCAGGATCCGAAGACCGGTCTGTGGTGGCAGGTGCTCGACCAGGGGGGCCGCAAGGGCAACTACCTCGAGGCCACTGCGTCTTCGATGTTCGTGTACGCGTTGGCCAAGGGCATCAACCGCGGCTACCTCTCGCGCGAGAAGTACCTGCCCGCCGTCCTCAAGGGCTACGAGGGCATCGTCCGCGACCTCATCAGGACCGACGCCAGCGGCGCCGTCAGCCTCACCGGTTGCTGCGAGGTCGCCGGGCTCGGCTACACCACCTCGAAGGGCCGGCCGCGCGACGGCTCGTTCGACTACTACGTGAGCGAGCGCGTGATCGACAACGACCTGAAGGGCGTCGGGCCGTTCATCCTCGCCGGCATCGAGCTCCAGCAGCTCCTCGCCGCCGCGAGTGCCGCGCCATCGTCTCAGCTCGGCGCCCGCGGCTGGGCCGACTACGACGCCGTCCTCGCGCGAATCGTGGCACCCACATTTCCCGACCGCGATTTCCCGATCACCGACTTCGGCGCCAAGCCCGGCACCGACGCCTCCGAGGCGCTCCGCGCCGCCATCGACGCCTGCAACAAGGCCGGCGGCGGCCGCGTCGTCGTGCCCGCCGGCGAGTGGCTCACCGGCGCGATCCATCTGAAGAGCAACGTGAACCTCCACCTCGCCGAAGGCGCCACGCTGCGCTGGCTCTTCAACCTCTCGAAATACCCGCTCGTCCTCACGCGCTGGGAAGGCGTCGAGTGCATGAACCTCTCCCCGTTCATCTATGCCTGGGAGCAGGAGAACATCGCCATCACCGGCAAGGGCACGCTCGACGGCGGCGCCGATGTCACCACGTGGTGGAGCTGGAACCGCAAGGGCGACAAGCCCCAGAAGCAGGCCGCCGCCCGCGGCGAGCTCGTCCGCATGGGAGAGGCCGGCATCCCCGTCGCCGAGCGCGTCTTCGGCGAGGGCCGTTTCCTCCGGCCGAACTTCATCCAGCCCTACCGCTGCCGCAACGTCCTCATCGAAGGCGTCACCATCCTCCGTTCGCCGATGTGGCTGATCAACCCCGTCCTCTGCCAGAACGTCACCGTGCGCGGCGTCACCGCCAGCAGCCACGGCGGCAACAACGACGGCTGCGATCCCGAGTCCTCGCGCGATGTCCTCATCGAGGACTGCGTGTTCGACACCGGCGACGATTGCATCGCCATCAAGTCCGGCCGCAACAACGACGGCCGCCGCATCGGCGTGCCCAGCGAGAACATCGTCGTGCGCCGCTGCACGATGAAGGACGGCCACGGCGGCGTAGTGCTCGGCTCCGAGTGCTCGGGCGGCATCCGCAACGTCTTCGTCGAGGACTGCACGATGGACAGCCCCAACCTCGAGCGCGGCCTGCGGTTCAAGAGCAACGCCGTGCGCGGCGGCGTCCTGGAGAACGTCTTCATGCGCAACGTCGCCATCGGCCGCGTCCGCGAGGCCGTGCTCACCATCGACATGCTCTACGAGGAGGGCGCGAAGGGCGGCTTCCCTCCGGTCGTGCGCAACGTGCACTTGGAAAACGTTCGCTCTTCGGCAAGCCCGCGAGTGCTTTTCATCCGCAGTTTCCCCGGCGCAGTCATTGACGGCGTCCGGTTCCGCGACTGTACTTTCCGTGGCGTCGAGGCCGGCGAGGTCCTCTCCGGTGTTGCCGACCTCTCCTTCCGCAATGTCACCATCGAGCCGTTGCAGAAGCCGAAGGGACTCAACTCGGTAGCCGCCCCAGCCCACTAGCCCTGCTCCACCCCTCCGGTTTTTCCAAAAAC
>CAZXHR010000094.1:12649-16567 GCA_964640465.1 uncultured Opitutaceae bacterium | reverse complement strand
GGCGCCCCCGCCCCGCCCGCGCCCCCGGGCTCGGGCATGGCGGAGCAGAAGCGCCGCCCGCCCAGCTTGCGCCACCGCAGTGGAGCTGCTCGCCAGAGCAGCTCTCCGCCGAGGCACCCGCCCGCCTCCGCCCATCCCTGTGGAGCCGTTCGCTAGAACAGCTCTCCGCCTCGCGCCACCGCGCATCCGCTCCGGCTCCGGTAGTGTGCAGGGAGTTCAGCAAAAAGGCGGATCATGGTAGGTGGTTTGGTGGGAAAACCTAGAACCACCGAAGCGAAGGAATACCATGACCCGCCCGAAGCGGAACGATGAGCCGATCGCCGTGACGAAACAAGAACTGCTGCGTCTTCTGACCGAAGAGGACGCGCTCAAGAAGCTGATGCAGACGCTGCTGCAGGAGGTGCTGGAGGCCGAGATGGACGAGGCCTTGCACGCGGGCAAAGGCGAGCGCACGGCCGGCCGGCTGGGCTACCGCAGCGGCCACTACGGCCGGACATTGGTGACCCGCGTGGGCAAGCTGGAGCTGCGCGTGCCGCAGGACCGGCAGGGGCGCTTCTCCACCGAGTTGTTCGAGCGCTACCAGCGCAGCGAGAAGGCCTTGGTGGCCGCGCTGCTGGAGATGTACGTGCAGGGCGTGGCCACCCGGCGGGTGACGGCGATCACCGAGGAGCTGTGCGGCCATTCGTTCAGCGCCAGTGCGATCAGCACGATCAACCAGAAGCTCGATGGCGAACTGACCCGGTTCATGAGCCGGCGGCTCGAGGCGGCGTATCCCTACATCATCCTGGATGCCCGCTACGAAAGCGTCCGCGAGGAGGGCGTCAGCCACAGCCGTGCCGTGCTCATCACGCTGGGGATCGGCTGGGACGGCCGCCGCCATGTGCTCTCGGTCGAACTGGCCAACCGGGAGAGCACGAGCAGTTGGAAAGACCACCTGCTGCGCTTGAAGGAACGCGGGCTGCACGGGGTGCAGTTCGTGGTCAGCGACGACCATCCCGGGCTCAGACGGGCGGTGATGGAGGTGTTGCCCGAGGCGCATTGGCAACGCTGTTACGTCCACTTCCTGCGCAACGCCCTCGACCACCTGCCCCGCAAACATGCCGACGACTGCCTGCTGGAGCTGCGCTGGCTCTACGATTTGCACGGGCTCGCCGAGGCCCGCCGTCATCTGGCCTCGTGGCTGGAACGCTGGCAGCCCAAGCACGGCAAGCTGTGCGCCTGGGTCGAGGCCAACATCGAGGAGACGCTGACCTTCTACCGCCTCCCGCAGCCCCATCACAAACACCTCAAGTCGACCAACCTGATCGAACGGCTCAACCAGGAGATCAAACGCCGCACCCTGCTGGTGCGCATCTTCCCCAACGAGGACAGCTGCCTGCGTCTGGTGCGCGCGCTGGCCGTCGAGATCCACGAGGAGTGGGTCGACGAAAACCGCTACCTCGACATGGACCTGCTGCGCGAACACCTCAAAGCCTCCACCCACCTCAAGGCCGCCTGAAACGGCGGGGAGGCTGACCGCCTCCCCGTCCCCCCCTCTGCTCAATCCGGGAGCGGGGAAGGTGCTGCGCCCCTTCCCCAGCGCCCCATCCCCAAAATCCTCTTATCCACCCAGACCGCCAAACCACCGATCCACTTTTGCAGAACTTGACGCACACAACTGCCGTCTCCAACCTCCGGAGCCAATTGCCACCCCTGGCAGCACACCATGAGAAGCCGTCCGTCCCCCCTCCTCCTCGCCGCCGTGCTGGCGGCGTTCGCGCTCGCCCCGACCGCTCCCGCCGCCGCGCCCTTGCCATGCTTCGCCAACTGGCCCGCCGGCAGCGATCCCCGCGAGGTCGGCCACCGAGTCGCCGAGCGCTTTCTCGCCACGCCCCACGCTTTCTGGCCGGAGTTCGGCACGATCTCCTACTCGGAGGTGGTCGCGTGGACCGGCGCGCTCGACTTCGCCGCCGCCACCGAGGATCGCGCACTCGCCCGCGCCCTCGCCGCGCGCTTCGAGCCGTTCTGGGGCGCCGAGGCCGCGCTCGTGCCGCCGGTCGACCATGTCGACAACTCCGTCTTCGGCGCGCTGCCCCTCGCTCTGTACCGCGAGACCGGACACGCGCGTTTCCGCGCGCTCGGTCTCGCCTTCGCCGACGGCCAATGGGACCGCCCGAACCCCGATGGCCTGACCAACCAGACGCGCTTCTGGATCGACGACATGTACATGATCACCGCGCTCCAGACGCGCGCCTTCCGTGCCACCGGTTCGCCGGTCTACCTCGACCGCGCCGCGGCGGAAATGGTCGTCTATCTGGACAGGCTCCAGCAGCCCAACGGACTCTTCTTTCACGCCCCCGACGCCCCTTTCCACTGGGGTCGTGGCAACGGCTGGATGGCGGCCGGCCAGGCCGAGCTTCTGCGGGTCCTGCCCGAAAACCATCCGCTGCGGCCGCGCCTGCTCGCCGCTTACCGCAAGATGATGGCGACACTGATCCAACACCAGATGCCCGAGGGGACGTGGCGCCAACTGATCGACCGCCCCGAATCTTGGCCCGAGACTTCCTGCACCGGGATGTTCGCCTACGCGTTTGTGACCGGCGTGCGCCATGGTTGGCTCGAAGCGGATACCTACGGCCCAGCGGCACGGCGCGCATGGCTGGCGCTGGTCGGCTATCTGGAACCAGATGGCCAACTGCGTGAGATCTGTGTCGGCACGGGCACGAAAAACGATCTGCAGCACTACCTCGACCGCCCGCGGAAGACGGGCGATTTCCACGGGCAGGCGCCGCTGCTCTGGACGGCGGCGAGCCTGGTCGAACCGTAGCCGCCGTTCGCGCTCAGCGGAAGAGAAGGGTTAAAGGGTTAAAGGGGTCATATCTTAAACCTTGACAGCCGTTGCCTGAAGCCGGCGAACCTTCTCGGCGTTGGTCTCCTGCGCCAGCCACCGGTGCACGAACTGACTCACGCTGGCCGGCGTGCCCATGCCCAGGCGTACGCACAGCCAGCCGTTGTTGGCGGCAGTGCCGGCCCGCATCGCCGCAGCCAGCAGCACTTTCGCGTCATCGGATTTCCTCGCGCCAAGCTTCCCCAGTTCGATCCCCGACGCCCGCGCCAGCTGCTGCAACCGCTCCTCCCAGGCCGCCTCGCGCACCTGGCGCCAATCCGCCTTCGGCTCCCCGTGCAGCACCACCCGTTCGAGATCCGCCCCACGCTGCCGCAGCTCCCGGATCAGCTCCTGCTTGAACTCCGCTGTCCCCAGCGCCCACCCACGGCTGAGCTTGCCGAAGCGCTCGTTGCGCTTGCTCGGCTCGGCCTCGTCGAGAAAGCCGAGATACTCGCCGTACTTGCGCCATCCAGCCGCCGTGTCGGCTAGGTCGCCCGCCTCCGCCAGCACCGTCTCCGCACAGAGCCATGCCGGCCGTGCCTTCTTCTGCGGAAACCACCAGAAACTGCTCCAGCGAAACTCCAACAGGTTCTCCACCGCCACGACTTTCGCCCGCACCGGATTGAGGTGAATGTAGTTTGCGACCTGGGCCAGCGCCTTCCCCGGCTCGACGTGCAACGCCTTGTAGCGGCCCTGGAACGGCCGCCCCACCAGCCCGCGGTAGCGGTTGAACCGGTTCGCCCATGTCCCCTGTAGATGCTTCATCCCCTCGCTTAAGTTCGGCTCCGGCGTCTCCACCGCCAGGTGGAAGTGGTTCCGCATGATCGCGTAGGCGTGGACGATCCAGCCGAACCGCTCGCACGTCTCCCCCAGGCAACGTTCGAACGCCTCCGCCGCCCCCTTCGCCGCGAACACGTTCTGTCGGTAGTTCCCACGGTTGATCACGTGGTATGCCGCCCCGGCGTATTCCAACCTCAGTTTGCGAGCCATGCGACGCATGGCGCCAGATACTCGCCTAGTTGTCAATGGTTACGACATGTCCCCTTTTGCCC
>CAZXHR010000094.1:608-12549 GCA_964640465.1 uncultured Opitutaceae bacterium | reverse complement strand
ATGGCGCCAGATACTCGCCTAGTTGTCAATGGTTACGACATGTCCCCTTTTGCCCCCTTTTGCCCTTTCTTTCGAAGGCCGACCGCCTGCATCCCCGTAGGGGCGCCGACTTGCGGCGCCCTCCGTGTATCCGCGAACAACACAAGGCGCCGCCCATCCCCACTGGAGGGCGGCGCTCCGTCGCCGCCGCACGCCTGGTGCTCTGGCCCGCCGTGAGCAGGTCGAACGCCAAACCCGCGCCCCGCCCGGCCACAGTCCCGCCGGATCGCGGCCCGCCTCGCCATGTCAGCTGCGGCCCCACCGGACCGCAGCGAGAGTGGGCGCAACCGAAAGCGAGAGAGTCGGCCCGTCTCCGCCATGAGACCAATGCAGAACGCCGAAGGCAGAACGACAATCCGCCGCCGCGTCGCCACCATCCGGTCACGCGAGGGCGGAGCCTTGTCCGCGGGACGGCGAAAACCCAGGCGCGCCCGCCAGCGCGAAGCCCGCGCCGGCAGCCAAACCGCGCCGCTCGACCGACCTTGCTCCCCGTGCCCGCGCTTTGCCGACGTCTTTCCGTGCCGTCGGTGCGCCCGCGGCAGGGATGAGCGAAGGCACTTTCGCTCTGTAGATATAGCGCCGTCCCCCCGCGGCCTCGCTCAACCGTGATGTAGGCCGCTCGGCCCGTCTCCCTCCCTCCGACTCCGCCCGCCCCTCGCCGCCTACTTCACTTCAGGTTCGGCTTTTTCATCGAGACGATTATCGAGCAGGAATTGCAGACTTCTGCCGCCCTTTCTCGTCGAAGACATAAATCCATGCACCACGCTTAACGCTGACTGTGCTTGAAGTGTAGCCCTGTAATCCGTCGCCTGGACCAGAGCCGGCTGTGATAGCGCACAACTGTCTTCCTTTCTCGTCGTAGACGTAAACAAATGCGCCGCGATGAACTGCTGATAGGATAGGCATGGTTATATTTCGGTTTATGAACGTGAACGTTTCTCTTTTTGCCGAACAGTGGGATTCACCAGCACTGGGTAGGTCTTTTGCCGGACGGTGCTGAGGCGGCCGGAGACAGGGTCGAAATTGGAATCGCTGCACGCAATTCACTGGCGATGAACAATCTTGCGGCGGCGATGGCGCTGGCGACGGGCGCCGGTAGGTCTTTTGCGGGTTGAAAACGTGCCGGCGAAAGACCTACTCGCGCAGGCATGGCCCCGATGGAGGAAAAGGTGGATCGGGACCGCCGACCGTTGTCGTTCCCGCAGTGGAAGGAAACCCTGGCGGCGGCCGCGCTGGCCCAGTCGGAAAAGTCGGCCAATACCCGCGCGATCATCGCGTTTCTGGGGTTCTGCAAGCGGAGCCATGCGCCAGCTTCGATCATTCTGATCAAGGCGTATCTGGCCGGGCTGCCGGAGCAAGAGCGTAGTGGCGCCCGGGAGTCGCTGCGGTGGTAGTATCGGGCCGCGCAGGGCAGTGGTTCGGCCTGTGGCCTCCCCTGCCGCGCTCCTCGCTGCGCTGCGGTGCGCGGCTGAGCAGAGGCTTCGGCCTCTATCCTCTGGGGTGAACACCCCTTGGCTCTCGCCGGGGCGTTGCAACCATTTCCAAACGTCGCGCTCAACCCGGCACGGCCGCCGCCGATAGCCCGGCCCGTGATCGCACTCGAGCACCACCGCCAATTGACCTTCCTGCCGCCGCTCGCCGCCGAGCAGGAATGCGCGCTCAACCAAGCCCGTCTCTCCGGCGATCCCCAGGCCCGGGAGCGGCTGATCCTCTCCAACCTCCGCCTGGTCTGGTATCTCGCGAAGCGCTACGCGTGGAGCGGCATCGGCGCCGACGATCTCTTCTCCAGCGGCACCGTGGGCCTGATGGCCGCCGTCGACACCTACGACCACAACCGCGGCCGCCTCGCGACCCACGCCCGCATGCACATCCGCAAGGAGATGCTCGCGCTCATCGCCGCCCAGCGCTCGCTCCTCCATCTCCCCGCCTCCGTCAACTACCAGGCCCTTCTCATCGCCCGCGCCGAGAACGCCCTCGTCGCCGAACTCGGCCGCGACCCCACCGAGCCGGAGATCGCCCTCCGCGCCGAGCTCTCCGTCGAACGCCTGCGCACCGTCCGCCACGCGCTCTCCGCCATCGTCTCGCTCGACGATTCCGGCGACGGCGAGACCGGCGAGTCTCCGGACTTCCATGAGACCCTCGCCGACGAGGACGCCGAGACTGGCGACCAGGTCGCCGAGGCCGGCAGCCGCACCGAATGGCTCGGCGCCGCGCTGCGCAAGCTCTCCCCCCGCGAGCAACGGTTGCTGCGCCGCCACTTCGGCCTCGACGGCCGCGGCGGCCTCCCGCTCGCCCATGTGGCCGCCGAGCTGGGCATCAGCCGCGAACGCCTCCGCCAAGTCGAGCTCGCCGCCCTGCGCAAACTTCGCCGCCTTCTCCAGGCCGACGATGCGCACCTGGGCGAATCCCTCGGCCAGACCGACTGGGATCAGCTCCTGCGCGAAGCCGGCCTGCGCCTCCCGCAGGCGGCGTGAGCCGCAGGGCCCCTCTTCGCCCACGCCCCGGCAGGACGGGCGTCCCGGAACAGTCTTAATGCTCCGGTGACAACGAGCCGGGCATACCGCCGGCCCGGGGGCCGGCGGCCCGACATTCAGGCCGCTTCCACGATCGACAACTCGCCGGCGGCCAGCACGCGCCCGACATCGAGCAGCGCCTTCACCTCGCCCTTCACCCGGGCGAGTCCGAGCAGATGGCGCGTGTCGGCCCGGTCCGCCAAGGTCGACGGCGCCGTGATCTCCGTGGCCGCGACGTCCACGACCTCCTCCACGGTGTCGACGATGAGACCGGTCTGTCGCAGGCCGCCGCCGGAGGCCTGCGTCTCCACGACGACGATGCAGGTCCGGTTGCCGGCCTCGACCGATCCTTGGCCGAAATGCTGGCGCATATCGACGACCGGGATCACCCGCTCGCGCAGATTCACGACCCCGCGCATGCTCGGCGGCATCTGCGGCACCGCGGTGATCGGCAGCAGGCGGACGATCTCGCGGACACTCGAGACCTGGACCCCATAGGAGCCCGCGCCCAGGCGGAAGGTCAGATAGCGGCCGGCCAAGCCCGAAACCGTATCCGAGCCCGCGGACCGGCGGTCGGGCGTCGATTGGATGGGTGTGTTCATGGCAGTTTCAGAGATCGACGAAGCTATCGACAAGCGCCTCGGCCTTCGGCCTGGCCGCGGTGCCGCCGGCCCGGGCCGGGGAGCGCACCGGCTTCGCCGCAGGCTGGGTCGGCCGCGCTTTCTTCGGGGCTGGCGCCGTGGCGGGATCCGTCGCGA
This sequence comes from uncultured Opitutaceae bacterium, assembly GCA_964640465.1. GTDB lineage: Bacteria > Verrucomicrobiota > Verrucomicrobiia > Opitutales > Opitutaceae > CAJCBL01. The sequence goes on along the minus strand of CAZXHR010000094.1, from coordinate 9,239 downwards.
CCTTGTCGCCGTGGACGAGGAGCTGCAGTTCGTTCACCGCGTCCTGCAATGCCACCGCCTGGGAGCTGAGCTCCTCGGCGGCGCTCGCGCACTCCTCGGCGCTGGCCGCAGTATCCTGGGTCACCTTGTCCATCTGGGTGACGGCCGTGCTGACCTGCTGCGTCCCCGTGTTCTGCTCCTTCGAGGCGGCGACAACCTCGTTCACAAGTGTGTCCACATCGCGGATCTTCCCGGCGATCTCGTCGAGGCGGTTCTCGACCTTCGCGCAGATCTCCACGCCGTGCGCGGTGCGGCTGAGGGCGGTGTCGATCTTCCCCGCGATCTCCTTGGCGGCGGAGGCGCTGCGCTGCGCGAGCGTGCGCACCTCGCCGGCGACGACGGCGAAACCGGCGCCGCTTTCCCCGGCGCGGGCGGCCTCGACGGCGGCGTTGAGTGCCAGGATGTTGGTCTGGAAGGCGATCTCGTCGATGTCGCGGATGATCTTGGCGATCTCGTCGCTGCTCCCCTTGATCGCCTGCATCGAGGCGGCCATCTCGTGCATGTCGGTGGTGCCATGATCGGCCGCCTCGCGGGCTTGGCGCGTGAACTCGCCCGCCTTGCCGGCGTTCTCGGCGTTCTGGTGGGTGGTGCCCGCCATCTCCTCGAGCGAGGCGCTGGTCTCCTCGAGCGAGGAGGCCTGTTCGCTCGCCCCGGCGGCCAGTTGCTGGCTGGCGGAGGACACGAGCTGGGCCGAGGCCGCGGTCTCGTCCGCGCCCGAGGCGAGCACGCCGACGATGCGGGACAAGATCCGATTGGTGCCGCGGGTGAACACCACGGCAGTCGCGATACCGAGCAGCACAGCCAGAGTGCTGCCGACCACGAGCATCGACACGGCCTGGCCGAGGCCAGTCTCGCTCTGCAACGCCTGCCCGCGCATCGCCGTCACCGCGTTCTGCGCGACATCGGAAATCTCGGTGGCGAAGGCGAAATAGGCGGTGCCGCGGGCGGACCGGGCGGCATGTTGTTGCTCGATCGCCTTCTGCAAGGAGAGCGTGCCGTTCTGATACACCGCGAGCGCCGCCAGGCATTCGTCGGCGCGCGCGATGTTCTCGGCACGCGTGAAACCGGACCGCAGGGCCTTCAGCCGCTCCGCGGTGGAAAGGGCCTTCTTGTTGGCGGCGAGCGCGGCGGCCGGATCGCTTGTGCCCACGGCGCGCCAGCAGGCCAGCCGGATCTCGGCCGCCTCGCGGTACGCGTCGCCCAGCTCCCGCAGCTGGAGCGCGCGCTTCGCCAGCGTCCCGGTCGTGCCCTCCTGCGCCTCGGTTTTGCTCACCGACTCGACCTGCGCGATCATGCCCGACAGCGCATCGAACAACCGGCCGCCGGCCGGCACCATGTCGGCCCATGCGTTCTGGAACGCACTGGTCGCATCGTGGTACACCAGCGCGGATTCCTTGTACTTCCGATACGTCGCGTTCGCCTGCTCCAGATCGGCGCGCAGCGTCGTCAGCTCGGGATGTTCACGGCTGAAGCCTTCGATCGCGGTGCTGGCCGCCTCGGTCTCCTCGAGCTTCTTGCTGGCCGCCTGCCAGGTCGCCTCGGAGGGGGCGTTGTCGTAGCCACGCATCGCGATGGCGCCCTCGCTGGCCACCGCGAAGACGCGGGCCGCCAGCGAGTCCTGCACGGTGTAGACGCTCGTCATCTCCTCCGCCGTGGCGGCGGAACTGCGCATGCGCAGGATCGAGAGCCCGCTCAGGCCGGCCAACATGACGCAGAGGGCGGCGAAGCCGATCGTGATCCGTTGTTTCAGAGTCCAGGTTTTCATCTTGGTCGTTGTTGTGTTGGTGGAAAGTGGCGCCCCGTTAACGGGCGGGCGCAGGCGTGGTTCCCGCCCCCGATGCCCTATACCGCGGATTCCTGCGGTTCCCCCTGCCAGCCGGACGGGAAGGCCGCCGCGCCTCCGGCGACCAGGTTGCGCAGCCGGACAAGATCCCCCTTGCTCACAAACGCCTCCGCCCCGATCGATTCGGCCACCACACGGCACGCGGGATCGTCGAAGCTGGTTACCATCACGATACGCGCCGTCGGGCACTCCCGACGGAAGGCGCAGATGGCGGCGAAGCCGTTCATGCCGGGAAGAACCAGGTCGATGGTGATGAAGTCGGGGATAAAGCCGCCCAAGGCCTCCACCGCATCCTCGCCGGAAGCGCATTCGCGCACCGCATCGCCCGGCCGTGCGATCAGCCTGCGAATGAGGGCGCGATACCCGGAGTGGTCGTCGACGATGAGAAGATTCATGGTGCCGTGGATTACGGCCGCCAGCATAGGGCCGGGTGGCCCTGGCGTGAATCGGCGGCCGCACGGATATCCGGTGCCGGGAATCACGGATTCTCCCCCGTCGAACCACGTAGGGGACGCACCCCGAGGCCGGGCATCGGGAACCACCGCGCCCGGGCGTTTTCCCCGGGGTGCCGGCTCATCCGCGCCCGCAATGGTGGAAGCGGACGCCAGGGCGGGCGGCGCTCAAAGAGCCGAGCGGTTCTCCAACGCGAACTGCAGCAGGCGGTGGCTGCCGCGCAGCCCGAGCTTGGCGCAAATGTTGGCGCGGTGCGTCTCGACCGTGCGCGGGCTCACGAAGAGCTCCGCGGCGATCTCGCGGCTGGTCTTGTTCAGGGCGATCAGCCCCAGGATGCGGCGCTCGGCCCGCGTCAGATCCTCCATCCCCGGGCGCCGCGTCGCCAGCGCGCCGGCGCGCTCGTGCCGGCGCAACAGATAACCGGATATGCTCGGGCTCAGATAGTGGCGCCCGTGCGCGACGGCACAGACGCTCTCGAGCACCTCCGCCACGGCGTTCTCCTTGAGCACGTAGCCCAGCACGCCCAGATCCATCGCCCGGTTGAAGGTCTCCTCGTCGTTGCACATCGTCAGCACGACCAGCTTCGTCGGCAGCCGGCGCTCCTGCACCAGCCGCGCGACCTCAATGCCCGACAAGCCGGGGAGGTTCACGTCGAGCACCGCCACTTCCGGCCGCTCGCGGGCGAGCAGTTCCAGCGCCGCCGGGCCGTCGCCCGCCTCGCCCGCACAGGCGTACCGGGAGTCGCGTTCGAGCAGCTGCCGCAGCCCTTGGCGGAACAGCGGATGGTCGTCGACGATGACGACGCGGACGGGGGATCGGGAGCGGGAGTTCACAAGGATGACGGTTCAGATTTCCGCAGGCAGAGGGGCTGTGATCTCCAGCCGGGTGCCGGTCTCGGGAGCGGAATCGATCCGCAGCTCCCCGCCGAGGATGCGCACGCGCTCGGCGATGTTGCGTAGGCCGATGCCACCGGCCGCGGCCGTCGGGACGAAACCGCGACCGTCGTCGGCGACGATCAGCCGGATCGCCCGCACATCGTGTTCGAGCACCACGTCCACATTGCGGGCCTGGGCATGCTTGAGGATGTTGTTCAACCCCTCCTGCAGGATGCGGTACCAGTTCGCCTCCATCTCCGCCGGGTAGACCCCGTCGATGTCCTCGACCCGGCAGGAGAGCCGGAAACCGGCGGTCCGCGCAACACTGTCGAGCAGGGCGCGCAAGGCGCGGGTCAGCCCGAGATGGTCGAGCTGCGGCGGCCGCAACGCATGGGAGATCCGGCGCACCTCCGCCACCGCCTGAGTCGCCAGGGCGCCGATGCCCTCGAGCTCCTCGCGCAGGGCCGGTGCGAGAATCGCATGCCCCAGTGCCAGTTGCATACGATTGGCGATCAGCAGCAGTTCCTGCCCCAGGCTGTCGTGCAGCTCGCCGGCGATGCGCCGCCGCTCCGCCTCCTGCGATTCGATCAGCCGCTTCGTGAAGTCCGCGTCGGCCCGGCGCCCCCGCTCCGCCGCCTCGGCCCGCTCGCGCTCAGCCCGCCGCAGCTCGGTCACATCGTCGACCAGCGAGAGGATGCACGGCCGGCCATGGAGCTCGATCTTCTCGGCGGTCAGCAGGCAGATCCGCTCGCCCAGGGGCGAGCACCAGCGGATCTCGAAGCCTCGCACCGCCCCCCGCGTTTGCAGCGCGTCCAGGAACCTGGCACGATCCGCCGCATCGGCCCAGACCCCGAAGTCGATCATCGACCGCCCGCGGGTCTGCTCGCTCGACAGCCCGAAGAGCCGCAGGAAGCTGGCGTTGATCTCCAGCACCCGGCCCGTGTCGAACTCCGTCACGGCGATCGCACCCGGGCTGGAGTGGAAGACCTTGGAGAACCGCGCCTCCGACTCGCGCAGGGCCAGCTCCGCCCGTTTCTGCTCGGTGATGTCGTGCACGAAGCCGGCGATGCGCCGTATCCGGCCGTCGGGGCTGCGCAGCGGCACAAGGAGCACGCTCGCCTGCCCGCCGCGCACCGTCCCGCATTCGCAATCGACCGGCACCCCGCCCGCCGCACAACGGCGATAGTGGCCTTCGACGACCGCCCTCTCCGCGGGCAGCAGGATGTCGCCCACGGCAAATCCGGCGGACTTCCCGGAAACGCCACCCTGGGCACGTTCGCCATACGGGTTGATCGTTTCCGCGATGAACCGTCCACGTGGCGCCACGCGGACGAAAAACACCCCGATGGGCGAATTCTCGAAGATGTCGCGCAGCCGTCCTTCGGCCGTGCGTGCCGCCCGCTCGGCCCTCCGGCGATCGGTCACATCGCGCAGAATGCACTGGATCGTGCCGTCGGAAAGCCGCCGCGCGGTGAGCTCACCCGGGAAGGTGCTCCCGTTTTTGCGCTGAAACTGCATCTCCGTCCGGATGGTACGTCCCTCACCCAACCGGCGCCGGATCGCGGCCAGCCGGCCCTAATCCAGATCCTGGATATGCGCAAGAAGCTCCCGACCCACGATCTGCCGCGGCGTGTGCCCCAGCATCCGGGCGCCCGCCGGGTTGGCGATCAGGCATCGGCCCTGCGCATCCGCGATGAAAACGCCCTCGCTCGCCTGTTCGAGCAGGTTGCAGTACCGCTCCGGACACCCCGCCACAGCCAACGCCGACAACCCGGGGCACGTCGCCGCACAGGCCTCCGCAAGCGCCGGCCGCCGACTGCGGCAGGACAACTTAGGGTGTTTCTCTGGGTCTGGCCTTCGGGACACCCAAGTCTCATCGGTCGATCCTGGCCCGAGATTAACCCCTCTCGGCTGCACCTCGCGCCTGTCCCCGCGATCGCAACGCCGCCTTACTCCATCAAGCTGAGGAGCTCCTTGAGGTAGCCGGCGTAGATCGAGATCACGTTCCACGCCACCCACACCGCCACGCCCACCAGCGCGAACTGCGGGTACCAGAGGGCGACAAACCCGAGCTTCCGCGCCGCCTCCTCCTCGTAGCGCCGCGCCAACCAGCCCAAGCTCTCGTCGAGCCGGCCGCTCTGCTCGCCCGTGCGGTACGCCTGCGCGAATTCCACCGGCAGCGCCCGCTCCTGCAGGAGCGCCACGCCCGGTTGCCGTCCCGCCTCGGCCTCCGCAGCCAGCCGCAGCCCGAGCGCCTCCAGCGCCGGCGCCCCCGTGGCCCGGCCGGCCCGTTCCCACGCAACGACGGGCGAGACGCCGTTGCTCGCAAAACCCTCCAGCGCCATCGCCAGCACGCCCAGATCCCGCGCCCGCTGGTAGCCCGCCACCCACGGCAGGCACGCGAACACCCGCCGCCGCAGATCGGGATGCCGTCCGAGAACAATGAACACAGCCGCCAGCACCAGCCACAGCGGCACCAGCACCAGGACCACCCGTCCGGAATACGCAGCCGCCGACTCCATCACGAGGTACCGCAGCGGCAGGACGACTGCCCCGAGATGCACGACCGCCAGCGGGTAGAGTGTCGCCAGCACCGCCCGCCCCATCAGCCGCGCCACCGTCTCGCGGTAGGCCGCCAGCCGCCGACAGGTCGCCGGCAGCCGCCCGCCCTCCGCGCCTGCGGCCAACAACTGCGCATCCACCGCCGGCAGCCACGCGCCGCCAGCCCCCGCCAGCTCATCCGCCAGCGGCGCACCGCCGCGCAACCGTTCGGCCATCGCCGCGCGCGCCGCCGGCTGCGGCCCGCCGGGAGCCATCAACGCCTCCATCACCGGCACGCCCGCTTCGAGCGTCTGGGCGAGTTGGAAATACCAGGCAGCAAGTCGGCGCGAGGAGATCATGCGACGCCGCCAAGATGCCGCCGCGCCACACCATACGCCAGTCCCGACAACAAATTCCGCCGCTCCTCCCGGGAACGCCGAGCTCCAGCTCGGCTCTCCGCCCAGCCGCGTTCCTCGCGGCCTTCCACGCCAGCCGCGTTCCTCGCGGCCCCAGATTCCGCGGACGGCAGAAGGTCACGAAGGGAACCAAGGCACTGCGGACCAAGGGGCATCAGTGCCCGCACGCCCGGGGAATTCCCCTTCACCTGCCAGGTGAAGACCGTGGCCGCGGATCTGGACATCCAACTCGTTCACACTTCGTTCCCTTTGCTGCCTTCTGTCGGCCCGAACTGCGCCGTTCAGGATTACGCACTCCTCGCCCTCGCAATTCTTCCGCGGGCCGCATGTGCCGGGTTGAAAGTCGCGAGCCGATTCCCCATCTTCCGCGCACCCACCATGACGGCGCCCACCGCCTGGCTCACCATCCCCAACGCCATCAGCCTTGCACGTTTGTTGCTGGCGCCCGTCGCGTTATGGGTCGCCGCCAACGGTCACGGCACCGCCTACAAATGGCTCTTCGCCATCGCCGTCGCCTCCGACTGTCTCGACGGCGTTCTCGCCCGCCTGCTCCACGCGCAGACTGTCCTCGGCGCCCGGCTCGACGCCGCAGCCGACACCGCCACCTACCTCGTGCTCTTCCTGGCCGTGCTCTGGTTGTGGCCCGATTTCATCGCCACGCACTACCCACTGCTCGCCACCGCGCTCGGGCTCTACGCCGTCAACCACCTCTGGGCACTCGCCCGTTTCCACAAGCTTCCGGCCTACCACACTTGGGCGGGCAAAACCGCCGCCGTGCTCATGGCCGCCGGCATGATCCTCTGGTTCGTCTGCGATCTCGGCACGTTGTTCACCGCGGCAGTCATCGTCTCGATTTTCTCGGCCGTCGAACAACTGGCGATCACCGCCAGCCTCCCGCGCTGGCAGTCGGACGTGCCCACACTCGTCCACGCCCTGCGCCTGCGCCACGCCACGCCCCCGTCGCAGCAGCGGCCTTGAACCGGCAACCGCGCGCCCCGGCACCGCGCCGCCGCACCGCGAAATCCTTGGTCGGTTTCGCCCAGCGCTCAGCCCGATGCCGACTACAAACCCGCGTTTCAGTCGCAGGGCTTCCAGCCGATAAAGGGGCTCGTGGACGTCTCCTCGCTTATTTCTTCGGCTGTCTACACGCAGCAAAGCTCAACCGCCAACGAGCGGCAGATCGCCGTCGCGGCCAACGCCATGAAGAAGGAGCAGGAAACCGTCTCGGTGCTGCTCGAAGCGATCCAGCAGTCCGCCTCGTACGGCTCCGGCGGCCAACCCGCCGCCGGCGGCACCGTCGGCACCCGTTTCTCGGCCACCGCCTGAGGCGTGGCGCCTGTCTCGCTCCGCTCAACGCGCCCGCGAGTGCAGCGAGTTGAGCACGAGTTCCAACAGCGTGTCCTGTCCCAGCCGTTCACGCACGGAGACAATGGTCAGCGGCACCTCGATCGCCGGCTCGATCTCCGCGCACGCCGCTCCGCCCGGCACCGAGATACGCGCGACCACGCTCACAGCCGCCGGATCGCCCGCCACCGCCGCGAGCAGCTCGGCCTGGCTCTCCACGCACCGCGCGGACCCGGCGATGGCACGGCCCTGCAGCAGCCCCGTCGCCAACGTCGCCCGCACCCCGTCGAGCTCGTCCGGTACGATCACGTGGATCGGCCGTTCGGCACCGCCGAGCTCACGCCAGTTGTCGACCGCCCCGGTCAGCACCGCGCGCAGCTGCTCCGCCGTCAGCCGGCGTACCGGATTGTCGGGGTTGACGAGCGCCACCACCTCGGCCTTCGGCGTGGCCGCCAGTTTCAGCCGGTCGAGCTGCTCGGACCGCGGCACCGGCGCACCGCCCGCCGCCGCCCGCTCCAGCAGATAGTCCACCGGTCCCGAGAGCATCGCCGCCGCGGCCCGGCCCGCAGCCAGCTCCCGCAGCCCGCGGCCCGACCCTGTCGGCAACATCTGGATCTCCACCCCGTACGCACTCTCGACCCCCGGCCGGTGCGGCATCAGCACCCGCGTCACGGTGCTCGAGCCCGCCAGCGTGTAGCGCACGGCCGCCCTGCCGGCGGCCGGCAGAACGGAGGTCAGGATACAAAGAAGAGAAACGGCGATCCGATGAGTCATGGCACCCCACCGATCGGCCGACCATGCCCGGGCTTGCGTGACGCTTCGGTGACGTTCCCGTGCCGAACCGGCGACGCCGCGGCTCCAGCGCGGCGCCCCGCTCCCGCGGCGATTTTTCGCCCCGGCCACTGGTCTCCGAAGGTGAACCACATACCGTCTCCGCACCATGGCCTCACCCATCGAGGAACCCGTCTACCCCGTCGCCGGCAAACTGCACAGCCTCCGCGACCTGCTCGGCCGCCACGTCTCCAGCTTCGCCGCCGGCCTGCGCAGCGCCCTGCGCGAGGACCCCGACATCATCTTCGTGGGCGAGATGCGCGACCGCGAGACCACCTCCCTTGCCCTC
>CAZXHR010000094.1:0-598 GCA_964640465.1 uncultured Opitutaceae bacterium | reverse complement strand
AGGAACCCGTCTACCCCGTCGCCGGCAAACTGCACAGCCTCCGCGACCTGCTCGCCGTCTTCAACGACCCCGCGCACAAGATCGCCGAGATCTCCCGCTTCTCCGACCTCCACATCAAGACCGGCGAGGCCGCCTTCTATCGCTACGACGGCGACATCGTCCCCCTGCGCGACGGCACCGCCATGCGCCCCGAGGTCGCCGAGCACCTCATCGCCGCCATGCTCAGCCCCGAGCAGTTCGAGCGACTCAACGCCCCCGTGCCCGTGGACATCGACGCCGGCTTCTCCTGGACCGAGGGCGGCCTGAGTTTCCGCATCAACGCCTTCCGCGACCGCGACGGCCTCGCCGCCGTCGTCCGCGTCCTCCCTCACCGCGTCCCGCCCGCCGAATCCCTCGGCCTGCCCGACCCGCGCGTCTGGCAGGACATCTGCAACCTCCAGCAGGGCCTCGTCATCGTCGCGGGCAACACCGGTAGCGGGAAAAGCACCACAATCGCCAGCCTCCTCCAGCACATCCACGCCCCCCGCTGCGTCCGCATCATCACCCTCGAGGACCCCATCGAGTCCACCTTCGGCTCCCGCCGCGCCCTCATCTCCCA
>CAZXHR010000093.1:0-16892 GCA_964640465.1 uncultured Opitutaceae bacterium | reverse complement strand
CCCCGCCGCCTTCACCAAAAATGCACCCAACCCCGCGAATCGTGAGGATTAGGGCAATCCGCGATTCTTCCGATGCTCTCCAACCTCCGCCACGCCGCCCGCTCCCTCGCAAAGACTCCGGGATTCACCGCTACCGCCGTCGCCACGCTCGCCCTGTGCCTCGGTGCAAACCTCGCCATCTTCGCCGTCGTCGACGCCATCCTCGTCCGCCCGCTCCCGTTCCCCGCCCCCGACCGCCTCGCCATCCTCTTCAACGCCTACCCCGGCGCCGGGGCCGAACGCTCCGCCGCCTCGATTCCCAACTATTTCGAACGCCGCGGCGCTCTGCCAGCGCTCGCCTCCGTCTCCATCTATCAGGACGCCAGCTTTATCGTGGGCGACGGCACTTCGCCCGACCGCGTCGAGGCAGCGCGCGTCTCCCCCGAGTTCTTCGCAACCCTCGGCGTACCGCTGGCGAAGGGCCGCGCCTTCGCCGACGCCGAGCTCACGTACCAGACGGACCAGGTCGCCATCGTCACCGACGAGTTCTGGCGCCGCCATTTCAACGCCGATCCCGGCATCCTCGGCCGCACTTTCCTCAACGACGGACTCGCGATCACCGTCGTCGGCGTCCTGCCACCGGGATTCCGCTACCTCTCCAGCCGTGCCCAGTTCTTCCGCCCCGCCGCCCATGACCCCAAGCAGCGCGAGATCGGCAATCGCCACTCCAACAGCTGGCAGATGATCGCCCGCCTCGCGCCCGGCGCTTCGCTCAAGGACGCCCAGACTCAGATCGACGCCTTCAACGCCCGCCAGCTCGCCGACGATCCCCTCGCTCAGCTCATCAAGGACGCCGGCTTCCACACCACCGTCGCCGGCCTTCACGCCGACCATGTCCGCGCCATCCGCCCCACGCTGCTTCTGCTTCAGGCCGGCGGCGTCTTCCTCCTGGTCATCGGCATCGTCAACCTCGCCAACTTGATGCTCATCCGCGCCAGCGGCCGCACCAAGGACCTCGCCGTCCGCCAAGCCCTCGGCGCCCGCCGCCGCCACATCGCCGCCGAGGTCCTCGGCGAGACGCTCCTGCTCACCTCCGCCGGAGCTGTATTCGGTATTTTCATCGGTTCCTTCGGCATCGACCTGCTCCGTCTGCTCGGCGCCTCACAGATGCCCCTCGGGGCGCAGATCGCCTTCAACACCCGGCTGGCCTGCTTCGGCCTGCTGGCATCGGTACTCCTCGCATTCGTCCTCGCCGCGCCGATCGTCTGGTTCAACCTCCGCGCCCACCTCGCCGCCACGCTCCAGACCGAATCCCGCGGTGGCACCACCACCCGCGCCGCCCTGCACCTGCGCCACATCTTCATCGTCGCCCAGATCGCCCTGGCCTTCGTCCTGCTCTCCAGCGCCGGCCTGCTCGGGCGCAGCCTCCAGCGCATCCTCGCCACCTCCTCCGGCTTCTCCACGGACAACGTCCTCTGCGGCCAAGTCTCACTGCCGTGGAAGAGCTACAAGGAGCCGGCGGAGCGCCTCGCCTTCGCCGAGCGGCTCCTCGCCTCGCTCCGCGTCATACCCGGCATCACACACGCCGCGCTCACCACCGGCCTACCCTTCGCCAACCGCACCAACGACAGCGCCACCTGCGTCGAGGGCCGCCCCGCCGAACCCGGCCAGCCGCTCAAGGCCCACTACATGTCCAACGTCTCGACCGACTATTGGTCCGCCATGCGGATACCGCTCCTGCGCGGCCGTTACCTTGAGGAGGCCGACAGCCACCGGCCGGCCCGCGTTTGCGTCGTCGATCAGGCGTTCGCCCAACGCTACTGGCCCGGTGCCGACCCCATCGGTCGTCGCATCGCCCAGGACATCAAGGTCACCGAGGAGAATGCCATCACCATCGTCGGCGTCGTCGGCGAGGTGAAGCAGGGCTCGCTCACCGAGAACTCCGGCCACGGCGCGGTCTATTTTCCCCACAACGGCGCCTTTTCCTTCTCCTTGATCGTCCGCACCGCCCTCCCGCCCGAGGCCCTCGCCCCGGCCGTGCGTAAGGCGATTCTGGAGATCGATCCGGGGCAACCCATCGACGATCTCAAGCCGCTCCAGACACTCATCGACGACAGCCTCGTCGCCCACCGTTCGCCCGCTATCCTCGCCGCGCTCTTCTCCGCCGTCGCGCTGTTGCTCGCCGCGCTCGGCACCTACGGCGTGCTCGCCTACTCCGTCGGTCAGCGCCAGCGCGAGATCGGCGTGCGCATGGCGCTCGGCGCCCAGCCGCACCAGATCCTCGTCCAGTTCCTCGGCCTCGGCTCCATCCTGCTTGGCATCGGGCTGGCTCTCGGGCTCGTCGGCACCTGGGCCACCGGTCTGGCCATGCAGTCGCTGCTTTTCGGCGTCGGTCCGATGAACCTCTGCGTCCTCGCCGCCACCGCTGGCGTGCTGCTCGGCGTCGTGTTCGTCGCCCTCTACCTTCCCTCCCGCCGCGCCGCCCGCACCGATCCGAATATCGCCCTGCATTCGGAGTGAACACGCGACCGTGTCTGGGGCACGGTGCCGTCCTTGACTCGGCCCCACTCCGCAAACAGCCTGCCGCCCGCAAGTCCGCATTCTCCCCCTCAACCATTCATCGCCATGTCCGAGAACATCGCCCACCTTACCGCCGCCAATTTTCAGGATACCATCAACCAGTCGACGCTCCCCATTCTCGTCGACTTCTGGGCCCCTTGGTGCGGCCCCTGCAAAGCCATCGCCCCCATCCTCGACGAGCTCTCCAAGGACCTCGCGGGCAAGCTCACCATCGCCAAGGTCAACGTCGATGAGGCCGGCGAGGTCGCCGCGCAGTTCGGCGTCCGGGCCATCCCGACGATGATCCTCTTCAAGAAAGGCCAGGTCGTCGATCAGTTCACCGGTCTCCAAGACAAGGCGACACTCCGCGCAAAAATCGCCGTGAAGCTCTGAGCGCCCGGCGCAATCCAACGCATGCATCTCCGGCCGGCCCCGCGCAAGGGCCGGCCTTTGTTTTGCCCCTGCCATCGGCAACCGCATCAACCTAAATTCCGCAGACGACAGAAGGTAACGAAGGAAACAAAGGCACTGCAGATCAGGGGAGTTCAGTGCCCGCACGCCCGCGTACTCTCCCTTCACCTGCCAGGTGAAGACCGTGGCCACGGATTTGGGCATCCAACTCGTTCACACTTCGTTCCCTTTGTTGCCTTCTGTCGGTCCTATCTGCGCCTTTCAGGATCAAGCTCGCGCTTGCCACCCGGACACCACCGCCCAGACCATCGAGTCCCTCATTGCGATGCAGACCGCCGCCGCCACCAGCCACTGGGTCCACGACCTAAGCCCTTTCCTCTGGGAGTTCGCCCCGGGATTCGGCATCCGCTACTACGGTCTGGCCTACGTCCTCGGTTTTCTGTGCGGCTACTGGCTGCTCTCCCGCTACTCGCGCACCGGCCGGTCGCCCCTCGCCGGCGAGCAGAACGGCGATCTGCTCTACGCCCTCGTGCTCGGCGTCCTCCTCGGCGGGCGCCTCGGCTATTTTCTCCTCTACACACCGGAGAAGCTCCTGAGCGAGCCCCTGTCCTTCTTCCGCGTCTGGGACGGCGGCATGGCCAGCCATGGCGGCTTCATCGGCGTGCTGCTCGCCCTGCTCTGGTTCGCCCGCCACACCAAGATCTCCACTTGGTCGCTCGCCGACCTGATCGCGCCGATCACACCTCCCGGTCTGTTCCTCGGCCGCATCGCCAACTTCATCAACGGCGAGCTCTGGGGCAACGTGAGTAACGCCCCGTGGGCCATCGTCTTCCCCCTCAGCGCCGAGCCCGGTACGCCCATCAGCCAGATCCCGCCACGCCACCCCTCGCAACTCTACGAAGCCGGTCTCGAAGGCCTGATTCCCCTGATCTACCTCCAGCTTCGTTTCTGGCGCAGCCGCACCGCACGGGAGCACCCCGGCCAGCTCGCCGGCGAGTTCCTCGTGCTCTACGCCGTCGGGCGCATCGTCTGTGAGCAATTCCGCGAGCCCGACCGCGACATCACGCCACTCGTCGACGGCTTAAGTCGGGGCACCTTCTATTCGATCTTCGTGCTGGTGGCAGGTGTCGCCACCATCATCTGGACACATTACCACCGGGCGGGCTCCACCGCACGACCGGGAGAATAGTGCCATTCCCACCAGCCCGTGTCGCGCGGAGGGCCAAGGTTTCGCTTTGCTTGTCCGCCCGAAATGCTTAGCTAGAACCCCATTCTTGGCTGGTGGAGCACAGCGGGGCGGCACTGGTCGGGAACGTCTACATGGTTTCAAGCGCAGCGAAACAGCCGGTCTACATCATCACCCACGAGTTTCATCCTCGCAGGGGCGGCATCGCTACGTTCACCGAGGAAATCGCCAAAGCCACTGCCGGACTCGGCTACAAAACCGAAGTTTGGGCGCCAAGAGTGCCCGGCGAGCCCGAGAAGGCTTGGCCCTTCCCCATCCGCCGCCTCTCGCTGAAGGGCACCCAGGATTTCTCCTGCCAGATGCGACTCGCGCGACACATGGTCGCCAACCGCCGCCAACTGCGCAAAGCCACTGTCTACCTCCCTGAGCCCGGCCCGATGCTGGCGATGATGACGCTCCAGTTCTTCAAAGCCCTGCGCCCCGGCCGGCTCCTGCTCACCTTCCACGGCTCCGAGATCCTGCGCTTCGCCGAATACGGCGCGCGCCGCTGTCTCACCCGCGCGCTCATCAAACGAGCCGACCGCATCAGCACCCTCACCCACTACACGCAGCGCCTGCTCTGCACCAACTTTCCCGAGGCTGCCGGCAAGACCGTCATCACCCCCGGCGCGCTCCGCTCCGATTTCGCAAACGCCAAGCCTCACCGCACCGCCTGCAGCGACAAGGTCGTCATCCTCACCGTCGGCCGCCTCCACCCGCGCAAAGGCCAGATGTTCATCATCGAGGCACTCAAGGCGCTTCCCTCCCATCTGCGCAACCGTATCGAGTATTGGATGGTCGGCACCGGCCGTCGCGAGGGCTACGAGATGCTCCTGCGCGAGACCGCCGAGAACAGCGGCGTCACCGCCCGCTTCTTCGGCGACGTCGGCGACGACCAGCTCGACGACATCTACGACCAGGCCGACATCTTCGCGATGACGAGCATCAACCACGAGTCCAGCGTCGAGGGCTTCGGACTCGTCTACCTCGAAGCCTCCGCCCACGGCCTCCCCGTCGTCGCCCACGCCGTCGGCGGCGTACCCGAGGCGGTCGTCGATGGCGTCACCGGCATCCTGGTCCCCCCGGTCAATCTCCCATCGCTCACCGCCGCGTTTCAACGCCTCGTGACCGACGCCGACCTCCGCCGCACCCTCGGCGCCAACGGCCAGGACTGGGCCCGCCGCAATTGCTGGGAACGCTCGGCCGACGTGCTGTTCAGCACCCACACGCCCCCGATCGTCCCCGATTTTGCTCCGATTCCGGTGCCGATCTAGACGGCGGCTTTGCGTAGGGGCGGCGGCTTGCGACGCCCTCCGTGCTCAGGCTCGCGCCCGCGGTACCCGTACTGCACAGCGCGCCCGGAGCTTGGCCCACGCCGCCTTTTCTGCCCAAATTCGTGCATGATCGAAGGCCGCACCGAACTCCGCGTACGCTACGCCGAAACCGACATGATGGGTCTCGTCTATCATGCCAACTACCTCGCTTGGTTTGAGGTCGGCCGCACCGAGATGCTCCGCAGCTACGGCATCCCCTACCGTTCCCTGGAGGATCTCGGCTACCGTCTGCCGGTGATCGAAGTGCAGGCCCGCTACCACCGCCCCGCGCTCTACGACGACATCGTCACCATCGTTTCCAAGCTCAAGGAGCTCCCCTCGGTCCGTTTCCGAATCGACTACGAAGTCCGCGCGCGCGACCAGTTGCTCGTCACCGGCCACACCCTCCACGCCTTCATCAACCGCGAAGGCGTTCCGGTCCGACCGCCGGCAGTCTTCGCCGACAAGATGCGCGAGCTCTTCGCGCCGAAGCCGTAGCCCGGAGCGATGCTAGGCCCTTTCTGCCGCAGCGTATTCGGCCAGCACAGCCGGATCGGTCTCCGCCGCACGCGCCGTCGCCAACGCCACCAGCCCGTCGGCGTCGCCGAGCACGCGCCGCACCGCCCACACCGCATGGCCGCGCACGACCGCGGATTCGTGCCGCGCCAGCCGCAGCAGCTCACCCAACGCCGCGTCGCGCTCGTCGGTCGCGCGAGAGTCCAAGTTCTCCGGCACCGCCGCGCCAGCGCACCAGACATTGCCCGCCGCGATGCAGGCGTTGCGCAGCAGTCCGGCCAGTTTCGTGCGTTTCATCCCCGTGCCGCGAAAAACCTCCCGAAAACGCTCGGGGGTGAGCTGCAGCAGCTCGATCAGTCGTAGTTCGGCCAGATCGAACCGCCTCGGCAGCAGTTCGCTCCGCCCGCTCCGCGCAAACCGGTTCCACGGGCACACCGCCAGGCACTCATCGCAGCCAAACACCCGAGCACCAAACTTTGCCCGCAGCTCGCGAGGAACAAAGCCGCGGTTCTCGATCGTGTGGTAACTGATGCACCGCCGCGCATCGACCAGGCCGGGGGCCGATAACGCCCCCGTCGGGCACGCCGCCTCGCAGCGCGTGCACTTGCCGCAACGCAACCCCGTACGCCCCGGTTCCGCCGAAAGCGCCGCGTCCGGCGCGATCTCCGCGCGCACCAGAACCGCCGCCAGCAACAGCCAGTTGCCGAAGTCCGGCGCGATCAGGTTGCCGTTCTTTCCGCGAAAACCGAGCCCCGCAGCAGCAGCCCACCCTCGCTCCATCACCGGTCCGGCGTCGACATAGTACCGATAATCCGTCGACGCGATGCCGCAGCTCTTCTCCAGCTCCCGGCCGGCCGCCTCCAGCGCAGGCCGGATCGTATCGTGGTAGTCGGCATGAAGCGCATAACGCGCAAAGTGCCCGCGTGCGCCATCCAGCCCTGGCCAGTAGTTCACACCGAGCGCGATCACGGTGGCGGCGCCGGGCAGCACCTGCTGCGGGTCGAGTCGCTTGTCAGCCGTGCGTTCCAGCCACGCCATGTCGGCGTGGTTCCCGGCCGCCAACCACCCGAGTAGTCCGCAATCGGGCGCTACACCGGCCGATGCGAAACGGACGACATCGAAACCGAGCCCGAGCAGCCGTTGGCGCAGCTGTTCACGTCGTTCGCCGTTCACGGAGCGATCGTCATCTTCGGCCGAAAATCGCGGGCCTCCCGGTGGTAGACCCGCAGCACGTGGCTGACGATTTCCGATATCGGTCGGCCCTCGGTCAGGATCATCGTCCCGGCCTGACGGTAGATCGGCTCGCGCTGGGCAAAGAGCGTGCGGATGCGCTCGGCGGGGTCGTCGACCTCGAGCAGCGGCCGCACCCGGCTCTGGGATGTGCGCTTGAGAATGGTCTCCACCGATGCGTGCAGACACACGATCACGCCGTGCCCCCGCACCAGTTCCAGCATGCCGTCCTGCACGATCAAGCCGCCGCCGCAGGCGACGATCTGGCTCGTGGCCGGATGGCCATGTTCGATGAACTCCCGCTCATAGCGGCGAAACGCGGGCTCGCCGTCCTGGGCGAATATCTCGCTCACTGTCTTCCCGTGCAGCCGTTCGATCTCGTGGTCGGAATCCAGGAACTCAAAACCTAGCCGCGCGGCGACGCCGCGGCCGACCGTCGTCTTGCCCGTACCCATGAATCCGACGAGATAGAGATTGGCGCACTCGCTGGTCATTGTTCGGGCAGGATGTGCACGGTGTCGTCCGGAGCAAGCGCCTGTTGCGCTTGTCCGCCGTTCAGGCAAAACGCCCGGCCCGCACGCGGGCGAGCGTGTCCTCGAACGAGACGAAGACCCGCTCCCACGTGATGCTCTCGGCCGTCGCACGGGCTGCGGCGCGCAGCACCGGCCACTCGGCGCGCCGCCGCATCAGCGCCTCGGCCGCCGCTGTGAACGCCTCGGCATCGCCCATGGGCGCCAGCACGCCGTTGGCCCAGCTGCGAATGTGCTGCCGGCCGGCAGCGTAGTCATAGCACAGCACCGCCAGCCCGCTGGCCATGGCCTCGGTGACGACGTTGCCGAAGGTCTCCGTCGAGCTGGGGAAGAGAAAGACATCGCCGGAGGCATAGTGCGCCGCGAGATCCTCGCCGCGTCGCATCCCCGCAAAATGAAACTGTGGGTACCGTTTCTCGAGGTCGCTCCGCGCCGGGCCGTCGCCCACCAGCACGAAGCGGGCGCGGGGCTCGACCTCCTGCGCGCGCAGGAACGCCCGCACAGCAAGCTCGATGTTCTTCTCCACGGCCAGTCGCCCGACATAGAGAAAGACCGGAGCATCCGCATCTGCGCCCCAGCTGCTCCGCAGCGTCTCGCTGCGCCGCTTCGGATTGAAGAGCTCACCGTCGACACCGCGCGTGAGCACGCCGACCCGCTCGAAGCGCTCCGCCTCCAGGTTCGCTTTCGCCTGATCCGTCGGCGCCAAAGTGCAGGCCGCGCGGTTATGGAAGGCCCGCAGGTAGCCCAGCGCGATGCCGTGCATCGCCCGGAACATGTACTGCTGCGTATACTGCTGGAAATTCGTGTGGAAGCTCGTGCTCACGGGCAGCCCCTGTTTGCGGGCCGCCAGCAGCGCCGCCCAGCCAAGCGGCCCTTCCGTGGCGATGTGCACGACGTCGGGCCGCTGCCGGCGCCAGAGCTTCTGCAGCCGCCAGTAAACTGGCAGCCCGATGCGCAGATCGCTGTAGAACGGCAGCGGCAGACTCGGCACGAACTCGTGGGCAAGCCCCATCGGGTCCGCCGGGTCGAGGCTCTGCGCTCCGGCCAGTCGCGGCCGGACCACCGTCACCTCGGTGCCTCGCGCCGCCAGCCCCCGGACAAGGCGTTGGAGCGTCATGGCGACGCCGTTGACTTCGGGCGAATAGGTTTCGGTGACGAGGGCGAGTTTCACGAGTGAGCAAGTGCCACGGCGTAGCGGCGCCCCGAAGCAAGAGCACGCCGTTGCCGGAAGCCAGAAAAACAAAACGCCCTCCGGAAAATTCCGGAGGGCGCATGCAAAATCTAGGTTACTTATTTCTTCTGCTCGGGCTGCGCGGGCGCGTCCTTCACGCCGACGATCTCCACCTCGTGGATGGTGAGCGCACCCGGGATCGGTCCCTTGTCGCCAAGCCAGAGTTCGGCGGGAATGTAGAGCTTGATCTTGCCGCCCACACCGACGAGCTGCAGGCCTTCCTTCAGGCCCGGCATGGCGGTGGCGAGCACGATGTCGACCGCGACATCCTTGCCGTCTTTGCCCTTCGTGGTGTTGAAGACACGACCATCGGTGATGCTGCTCGTAACGTACGCACTCACGGCCTGGTCGGCACGGGCCTTCGCGCCCTTGCCTTCCTGGACGATCTCGTAGCGCAGGCCGCTGGAGGTCTTCTTGACGGTGGCCTTCTTGTCGAGCTCAGCGAGGAACGTCACGGCGTCCTTCTGGTTCTTCTCGTTGGCCTCAACGCGAGCCTTTTCGATCGCCGCATTGATCTCGGCGCCGCGAGTCTTCACGAGCTCCTCGGTCTGCGGCCCGAGCACCTTGGTATCATAGGCCGGCACGTGCCCGGCGATCACTTGGGCAAGACCGCGAACAAAGCCGTCGAACTCCTCCTCGCTGCGAATGAAGGCGCGGAACTGCGCCAAGCGCAGCTGGTCGCCGACGATGAAGCCGTACATCTCCATCTTCTGCGCGTCGTTGTACTTGCCGTCGACGGGCTGAACAATCTGTTCCTGCTGCTCCGCGGGGGCGGCGGCGGAAGCCGCGGGCTTGGCGGCGGGCTTCGCGGCGGGCGCGGACTCGGCGGGCTGGTTCGGATCAAGATTGATCTTGAGATTTTGGGCACCGAGCGGCGCGGCTACGGCCAAAAGCCCGGCAAGAATCGGAAGGGTGGGTTTCATCAGGGTTACGTTGTGGTTATCGGCGGTGGCGTAGGCTTGCCTGCGCCGTAAAGCCGCCGAAGATGGACAGCGGTTCTTCAAAAAGCAATCCTTCGCCAGCGTACCGATTCCCCACCACGCGGCACCTCGTTCGCCCCTCGTCGGGGCGCGTTCTCCACCATGATTTCCGAACAATTCTGGCACAGCCAGGACGGGCTCATCCACGCCCTCCTCAAGAAAAACGACACCCTCGCGCTCACCCTCGCCTTCCGGCCCCGCTCCACCGCCGAGCTGGACTTCATGCGCGACCACCTCGCCGCGCTGCATTTCACCGAGCGCAGTTCCCTCGCCCGCATTGGTATCGAGATGCAGACCATCGGTGAGCCGGTTCTCGAGAACAACAAGGTCCTCGTCGAGGCCGAGGCCTTCGTCTTCGACAAGGGCTTCCCCAACGCCGCCTACTTCCAGAAGCTTCTCCGCCCCGGCACCCCCGTCGGCCGCCTCTTCTACGCTCCAGAATCCGCCAAGCTCTCCTCCGACGAGATCTGGCGCGCCGTGCGCGACAACCGCATCAAGCTTCCCAGCACCGTCTCGATCGACCGCTTCGGCCGCGTCTTCATCGTTCCCCACCCCGTCCGCTACACCATCACCCCCGCCGTCACCCGCCTCCAGTTCGAGCGCGTCGTCAGCGGCAACCAGAACCGCGCCTTCCTCCCTCCCCCCCCCGTCCGCTCCCCCCTCACCCCCGCCGGCACCCGCCTCCAGTTCGAGCGCGTCGTCAGCGGCAACCAGAACCGCGCCTTCCTCGACAAGGTCCAGGTCCGCGAGGAGGTCGCCCCGCTCCTCATCCCGCCCCACTCCGGCATCCTCACCAGCTGCTCCATCTACCTCAAGGAGCACTACGTCGTCCTCAACCGCGGCGAGGACAACTTCGGCCTCCACTGCTCCGCCGTCCTCCTCGACCCCATCAAGACCTTCGGCACGAACATCATGCTGGAGATCTACAACCGCGGCGACCAGCCCGTCGTCAACCCCATGGTCTCCGTCGAGGTCTTCCGCGCCCCCGCCCCCGACGACACCGAGGAGCAGGCACTCCTCGGCCGCCGCAAGCGCATGGTCACCTTCTCCTCCCGCGCCTTCAAACACCTCGACACCTCGCATCCCCAGGAACTGGGCACGCCGAAGCCGCGCACCAGGATCACCGTCAAGGGCGAGAACGCCCTCATGGAGAACCACAGCCTCTTCCTCCAGTGCGGTCCCGACTTCCGCGACATCGCCGCCGCCGCCGCGATCCCCGCGCCGCACCGTACCATCGTCGAGGCCCTCGACAACGCCCCCGCTGGGGCCGACACCCTCGTCTGCGACATCTTCCCCAACCTTCTCGAGCACATCGAGCTCCTCGCCCGCCTGCCCAACCTCGGGCTCAAGCGCCTCGTCTTCCGCCACCCGTCCCGCACCCACGGCTTCTTCTTCTCCACCAACGCCCACAACCGCATTGACCACTACGACTCGGTCGGCCTCGGCGTCTACTTCTACCACGAGGACACCAAGGACGTGTACCGCCACGTCTACAAGAAGGGCTGCGGCTTCTTCGTGCGCGAGGAGCTCATTCGCAAGTTCATGGAGGCCACCATCCTCGCCTTCTACGGCTCCGCCCTCGACCTCAACGCCGAGGCGGGCCGCAAGATCCAGGACCTCCTTACGAAGCTCACCGACTTCTTCGGTCCCACCGTCGGCGTCCTCACCGGCGGCGGCGGTGGCGTCATGGGCCTCGCCACCGAGCAGGCCCGCCTGAAGAACGCCCTCACCGGCTCCTGCTTCCTCGAACTCGAGGCCCAGCCCCCGAAACTCGGTGTCGACTTCTTCAACACCTTCCAGGAGACCGCCCGCCACAACCGCCAGAAATGGTTCGAGGTCGCCGATTTCTGCATCTTCAACGTCGGCGGCGTCGGCACCCTCGAGGAGGTCGGCATCGAGATGTGCAACCTCAAGCTGGGCATCCGCCCCCGCGTCCCCTACGTCTTCTACGCCACCGACTACTGGCGCGACCTCAAGAAGCAGATCAAGGGCATGATCGCCCAGAAGCGCGCCCCGCGCTGGATGGACGACTACATCCTCTTCTCCGACAACCCCGACGAGGTCGTCGCCTTCTACCGCAAGACCCTCCAGGTCCTCTGATCGGCCGCACTCGCGCGCAGCAACTGCCGGTCGCCCGTAGGGGCGTTGTCTTGCAACGCCCTCCTCCGGAGCGCCGCCCGCGAGGGCGGCGCTCGTCCAGCGCCCGACTACTCCGCCCCGCGCACCGCCGGCACCTCGTGCCCGAGCACCTTCGCGAAGCCGGCCCGGCACTCGTCGCACAAGTCGGTTCCCTTCGCATCGTGCTCCACGAGCGAACGCGGGTACGCCCGCGCGCAACCCGGATCGGAACAGCGGCTCACGTTGAGAGCGAAGCCGGTCGACGACAGCAGTTGTTTGAGCGTCCGCGCCGCCAGCCGCGCGCTCTGCGGCGGCTCTCCGGTCGAACTAGCCGCCAAACGGTAGTACGAAACCACCGCGTAGTTGCCGGCCACATCCGCCGTCCCGTACAGATAGTTCGCCCGCCCAGCGTACAGATCCACCGGCACGAGCGCCAGATACACCACGCGCCCCTGCGCCGGCTGCGGCCTCTCCGCTCGCAACCTGCCCAGCAACAGGGTGACGTCCCATTGTGAGACCTTGTCGGCTGCAACTAGGCGCTGCTTGAACGCCTCCATCTGGCCCGGCTGCCCGTCGCGCTTCAAAAACATCTCCGTCGCCTGGATCACCTGGTCGTCGGTCAGATCCTCCTCGCGGATTCGCCGGCCGTCGGGCGCGCTCATCAGCAGCCGCGGATCGTCCCACGGCAGCGACTTGCGCAGCTCCCGGGCGATCTGCGCACGGCCGTTGCGACCGCGCTCGCCCACCGCGAAATCTGTCGCCGCGATTCCGACACGCACGCCGAGCGTCTTCGCCAGCTGCTTCCCCGCGAGGTCAAGCAGCCAGCGGTCGGTCTCCGGCGCCGCCACCAGGCCGATCACCGTCTCGTCGGCCGTGGGCATGATCGCGTCCAGCGACGGCAACGAGTCCGCCGCGGCATCGCCGGTGAGCGAGCGCGCCACCGCCAGCTGTTTGTCGGTCTCCGCATACTTCAACACCTGCCGCGCCAGCACGACGGCGCCGGCGCTGTCGCCGAGCCGTTTCAACAGCTCGGCCTGCCGCAATTTCAGATCGAAATCCCATGGGCACACCAGACCGGCGCGACGGTAATACTCCTTGGCCTCGTCGAGCTGGCCGCCATCGCGCAGCGCGTCCGCCACACGGATAATCACCGCTCCCTCCTTCGCCGCCTCAATGGCCTCGCCGCGCTCGTTCATCTGCCACACGCGGTCCGCCTCCGCCTTCAGCGGCGCCAGCTGGTGCTTCGTGTCCGCCGCTCCCGCACCGCCTGCGCAAAACACCGCCAGCAAAGCCGCGGTCCCGAGCCGCAGCACAGTGCGCGATTTCTCCGGCCCAAACAAACGGACGAACGTGTTCATCCACCCAGCAAGGCGAGCTCCAAGCCCCACCGCAAACCCCGATGCGCACCGCCCGCGCGGTTCACAAACCCTTGAGGTGACTACCACTTCACCCGGCACCCTGCACGCCTCGCCATGAACAACAAACCAGCACCCCACCTCGCGCCGCTTGCCGCCGCAGCCCTCGCCGCCACCTCGCTTCTCGCCTCCGATGCCGCCTCGCCCGAGGTCCGCATCGAGTCCTGCGTTGTCGCCGGCGTTCCGACACGCCTCTACCTCTGCGACGCCCCCGAGCCGCACCCGCTCCTCCTCCTCAGCCACGGCTTCACCGGCGACAAGGACCGCATCGCCGAGAGCTACAACGCCCCCGCCCTCGCCCGCCGCGGCTGGGCCGTCGTCTGCATCGACAACCGCCTCCATGGCGAACGCCCCGGCCCCCGCTTCGACGTAGCCGTTATCCACGAGGGCAAGGAAATCGACCTTCTCACGCTCCGCAGCGCGATCAAGGAAACCGCCGACGACATCCCCGCCCTCCTCGACGAACTCCTCCGCGATCCGCGCATCGACGCTTCCCGCATCGCCATGAGCGGCATGTCGATGGGCGGATTCGTCACCTTCCGCGCCATGTCGCTCGACCCGCGCATCGGCGTCGCCGCCCCGTTGATCGCCTCGCCGCACTGGGACGACGTGCCGCAGGGCATGGACGTCCGCTTCCTCAACACCGAGGAGTCGTTCGCCTACGCCGCCGAACACCAGCCCGCCTCGCACCCGGAGAAGTTCGCCCCATGTCCGCTGCTCGTGCAAATCGGCGCCGCCGACCCGCACTACGACGCCGCCAAGGTCCGCGCCTTCTGCGAAGCGCTCGCGCCGGCCTACCGCGAGCACCCCGGGCGCATCGCCTTCCGCGCGTTTCCCGGCGTCGCCCACGACGTCACCCCCGAGATGCGCGCCGCCGCCATCGAATGGCTCGAACGCGGCGTGGGCCTGATCCCCGAGGCCGCGCGCCCGCACCCCAACACCGGCAAATCGGTCGTCCGTGAGGATGAATACACAGTCGACGCCCCGCCCGAGCGCGTCTTCCCGCTCCTCTGCCCGACGCGCGAGTACGAATGGCTCCCGGGCTGGCAGTGCGACCTGCTGCGCAGCACCGGCGGCTTCGCCGAGCAGGACTGCGTCTTCCGCACCGTACGCGCCGACTCCGGCACAATGACCTGGGTCGTCGACCGCTACGAGCCGCCGCGCCTCATCCAGTTCACCTGCTTCAACACCACCACCGAGCACGTGATGCGCATGTCGATCGCCCTCGAGCCGACGCCCGCCGGCGGCACGCGCCTGCGCTGGCGCCGCCACTGGATCGCCACCGGCCCAGCCGGCGACCAGGTCGTCGACCGCTTCGACGATGCCGCCCACCGCAAGCTCATGGACGGCGTCGAGCACCTGATGAAATACTACCTCGCCCACGGCGCGCTCCCGCCGCCCGAGCCGGCCAAAGGGTAGCATTGCAGCCCCCGCCCGGCCCCGCGCCCGGCGGGTTTTCTTTTAGGCTCGCACCGCCGCACCGTCGCAAGCCGTGCGCCGCCCGGCAAATCCTCTTGCCACCAAAAACCTCCGCGCGGCCTACTTGCCCGCCATGTCCGCGCGTCTCCAGTCCCGTAGCTCTCGCCTCTCGCCATCCCGATGATCGGCCTGCATGAGAGCTTCGGCGGTACGCCCGCGCCTTCCAACGAGTGGCTGCAGCTCGTCGCCCGAGCCTTCGCCGAGGGCGGCTGGCTCCAGGACGCCCTTTCGCTGGAGCACCGCCCGCAGCAGGAGCGCATGGCCCTCAACGTCGCCCGCGCCTTCCTCGACGACGACGTCCTCCTCGCCGAAGCCGGCACCGGCGTGGGCAAGAGCCTCGCCTACCTCGTCCCCGGCCTGATCTTCGCGCAGACGGCCCGCCGCCCGATGCTCGTCTCCACGCACACGATCTCGCTCCAAGAGCAGATCCAGCAGAAGGACCTTGAGCTCGTCCGCCGCCTCTTCCGCTCCGCCCCCGAGCTGGAGAAACTCGCCGACTTCCGCTCTGCCCTCCTCGTCGGCAAGGCCAACTACCTCTGCAGCACCCGCCTCGCCCAGGCCATCGCCGCCAAGGCCGAGCTCTTCCCCTCCCGCGAGCAGCAGGAGCTCCTGCGCATCGCCGCCTGGGCTCAGGAATCCAAGGACGGCCTGCGCCAGGAGCTCAGCCCCGCGCCCGACCCCGAGGTCTGGGAATGGGTCCACGCCGACTCCTCCGTCTGCAGCCGCCGCAACTGCGACCCCGAGCACTGCCCCTACCAGCGCGCCCGCGCCCGTATCCGCGAGGCCAACCTGATCATCGTCAACCACAGCCTGCTCTTCTCCCACATCCAGGCCGGCGGCGCCGCCGAGCGCGGCATCCTTTTCCCCGACGACTTCCTCGTCCTCGACGAGGCGCACACCGTGCCCGAGGTCGCCACCGAGCATTTCGGCCTGCGCGTCACCTCCTACGGCGTCGACCGTTTCCTCAAGTCCCTCTACCACCCCCAGCGCAAGCGCGGCCTGCTCCAGAAGCTCGGCTCGCCCCGCGAACGCCAGCTCGTCGAGGACTGCCTCGACGCCTCGTCGCTGTTCTTCGGGCACATCCGCGACCGCGTGCTGGAGAAACAGCCCGTCGTCCGCATCCAGAGCGAGGAGATCTGCGAGCCGCTCCCGCCCGAGCCGTTCAAGATCCTCAACCAGCTCCTCGTCGACCTCGTCAACCGCCTGCCCGACGGCCCCGCGCACGAGGAGCTCGCCGAACAGCGCGGCAAGCTCGGCACCTACTTCACCAACATCCGCCAGTTCCTGAAACTCGCCGCCGAGGACCACGTCCACTGGGTCGAGCGCTCCGGCAAACAGGGCCAGATCGTCGCCCTGCGCAGCGCGCCGATCGACGTCGCCCCGCACATCCGCGAGGCGCTCTTCGAGAAGGACACCTCCGTCGTCCTCACCAGCGCCACCCTCGCGATGGGCGGCCAGATCGAGCCCTTCCAGCACCGCATCGGCGCCGAGCAGCAGCGCGTCATCATCGAGGATTCGCCCTTCGACTACCAGCGGCACATGCGCGTGTACGTCGCCGCCGACATCCCCCAGCCCACGCCGAGCAACCCGCGCCTCGCCCTCGAGGAGCTCGCCGACTACATCCGCTGGTGCGCGCTGAAGGTCTCCGGCGGCAGCCTCGTCCTCTTCACCAGCTACACCGACCTCAACCGCTGTGCCGAGATGTTGGAGCCGGACTTCGCCGCCGCCGAGCGCCCGCTCTTCGTCCAGGGCAAGCTCCACTCCCGCACCGAGCTCACCAAGCGGTTCAAGCACCCCAAGCACGGCAGCCTCTTCGGCACCGCCAGCGTCTGGACCGGCTCCCCAACGCCTTCCCGCATCTCTTTGCGCACAAGCCAGCGAATGGTTGTCACGCTGGGCCGCCCGC
>CAZXHR010000092.1:16709-17194 GCA_964640465.1 uncultured Opitutaceae bacterium | reverse complement strand
CCGGCGGCATGAAGAAACGCGTCGCCGTCGCCCGCGCCCTCGTCATGGAGCCCCAGCTCATCCTCTTCGATGAGCCCACCTCCGAGCTCGACCCCGTCATGGCGGCCACGATCTCCGAGATCATCGCCACGCTTCGCCAGCACATCTCCGTGACGACCATCGTCGTCACTCACGACCGCGACCTCGCCCTCACCATCGCCGACCGCGTCGCCATCCTCATGCGCGGCAAGCTCGTCGCCGTCACCACCCCGGCCGAGCTGCGCACGCTGCCCGACGCCGCCGTGCAGGACTTTCTGAATCCGAAAATCGATCTGCAGAATCCACGCTTCAAGCACCTGGAGATTTCCTCATGAACAACGCCCAAATGTCCGCCCGCGTCGGTCTCTTCTTCCTGATCGGCGTCGCGCTGCTCTGGATCACCTACGAGGCCCTCAACGGCGGCTCGTTCTCCCACAAGCAGGGCTACACCGTCGTCGCCAGCTTAA
>CAZXHR010000092.1:1568-16699 GCA_964640465.1 uncultured Opitutaceae bacterium | reverse complement strand
CCAGCTTCATGACCCTCAAGGAGCGCAAGCCCGGCTACGACGTCCGCCAGGCCGGCGTCAAGATCGGCTCCGTCCACTCCACCCGTCTCGCCGACGGCCACGCCGAAGCCGTCCTCCTCCTCGACAACAACGCCGTCGTCGCCAAGGACGCCACCGCCACCATCGCCATGGCCGGACTGCTCGGCGGCGGCTACATCTCCCTCGATTTCGGCACCAAGGAAGCCGGCACTGTCGCCCCCGGCGACCAGCTCCCCACCAAAGAGAGCGCCGACATCAACACCATCCTCGCCGACCTCGGCAGCGTCGCCGGCGACATCAAGGGCGCCGTCTCCGGCATCAGCGGCATGACCGCCGGCGCCAACGGCCAAGGCGGCCTCTTCCAGAAGCTCGACAAATTGGTGACCGAGAACGGCGACAACCTCACTCGCACCATCGACAACCTCAACGCCATCACCACCCAGATCCGCTCCGGCAACGGCACCATCGGCAAGCTCATCAACGACCCGAAAGCCTACGACGAGCTCCTCGCCACCATCGGCGAGATCCGCGGCGCGGCCTCCGAGGCGAAGACCTTCGTCATCGATGCCCGCGGTATCGTCGATCAGGTGAAGTCCGGCCAGGGCGCCATCGGCGCTCTCCTCTACGACCAGGGCACCGCCGAGAATCTCAAGCTCACCGTCGCCAACTTCCGCGACATCTCGACCAAGATCAACAACGGCCAGGGCACCCTCGGCAAGCTCCTCACCGACGAGCAGCTCTACAAGGATGTGCAGGGCGTCGTCCGCAAGGCCGACCGCGCCCTCGACGGAATGAGCGACCAGGGCCCGATCAGCGCGGTGGGCGTCGCCGCCGGAGCGCTCTTCTGAGCCGCCGCCCCCACACCAGCACCTTCAAGCACCAAGGCCCGGTCCTCGCGACCGGGCCTTTCGTTTGCCGAAACCGACAGCGGGATCAGAACCCGTCGCCATTCGTCCGCGTCGCCACGCGCAGGAGCCGGTTGTTCGACGTGATGTAGAGTGTCGCGCCGTCGGCACCGCCGAAGCAGCAGTTGGCCGTCGCCGCGCCGGTAAGGATCGTGCCGAGATGCTTGCCCTCGGGAGTGAGGATAAGCACGCCGCCCGGCCCAGTCGCCCACAGGTTGCCGCGCGCGTCGACCTTCAGCCCGTCCATCAACCCGCCGCCGCACTTCGCGCGCAACGGCTCCGCATCGAACAGCACCCGACCACCATCGACCGTCCCGTCGGCCTGCAACGCAAACGCCATGAGATAGGTGCGCATGCCCGGGCGGTCGCCCGAGTTGGCCACGTAGAGCGTCCGGCCGTCCGGCGAGAGCGCGATGCCGTTGGGCCGGTCCAGCCCGCGGTGGAGCAGCGTCACCGCGCCGTCGCGACCGAGCCGAAAGACGCCGTGGTAGCCGAGCTCGGCGGGCGCCTTCGCGCCCAGCCCGTAGGGCGGATCGGTGAAGAAGAGGTTCCCGGCGCGATCGAGGCAGAGGTCGTTGGGACTGTTGAACCGTTTGCCCTCGAAGCGCTCGGCCAGCGTCTCGAACCCGCGTCCGTCCGCGGCGAGGCGCGCCACGCGCCGGTCGCTGTGCTGGCAAAGCAGCAGCCGACCCTGCGCATCCACCGCGAGGCCGTTCGAGCCCTCGCCCGAGGCGTCGGCATTGCGACCGGTGTCGCCGCTGGGATGGAGGAAAACCTCGGCTCCGCGGCCCTCGCTCCAGCGGTAGGCGGTGTTCGCCGGCACGTCGCTGAAGATCAGGTCGCCCTCCCGCCGCCGCCACACCGGCCCCTCCGCCCAACGGAAGCCCTCCGCCAGCACTTCGATCCGCGCCTCCGGAGCGATCACCGCATCCAGCTCCGGGCTGAGTCGCTCGATCGAACCGTCTGCGGCATAGGGCGCGTGCGCGGATACGATGGTGACGCTTGGCTCGGCCGACGCCAGCGCTTGCCCGCAGAACAGAAGCACCCCAAGGAGGCTCGGCAGAGATTTCATCGCCGCACGCTAGCCAGCAGCCCCGCCCACGCCAGCTCGGCTCGGCGCCAATGCATCGGGTGGCCGAAGGAGCCCGCGACGCCGTTCCCATCTGCAGGCTTGCCTCCGGCGCCAAAATCCCCCCGAATCGCCGGCACCCCAACCCCCACCCCGCAAATGCCCACCTGGGTTTTCTTCGCCGGCGCCATCGCCGTCCTCCTCTCGTCCCTCCTACTCGCGTTGTGCTGCCGCCGCTGCTGCGCCCGCAAACGCTCGCTCCGCACCGCCACCACCGAACACGTCCTCCACACGGAGCGCCGCGCCTCGGGCTACTCGCACCGCAGCCTCATCACCCAGCTCGGCGGCATCGCCCACGGCGTCGAGCTCACCGTCACCGCCGACAAGCTGCTGGTCGACGTCGCCTACCCCTTCGCCCTCGTGGCCGAGCAGGTCGACCTCTGCCACCGCATCGCCCTCGACTCCATCGAGCGCGTCGCCGCCCGCCGGATCGGCCGCGAGCTCGAGTGCATCATCACCTACCGCAACGGCCGCGGCAGCCGCCAACAACTCTCCGTCTTCCCCGAGGCGCCCGACCGTTTCCTCAACGCCCTGCGCACGCCCACCCCCGAGCTGGCCAACTGACTTTCCCCTGCAAACCCAAGCACGCACGTGGCCCGTTCGCATCGCGAGCGGGCCACTTCGTTTTCCGAGATCTAGTTCCAAAAAGCACGGACAGAGCCGACAGAAGGCAACAAAGCGAACGAAGTACGGATGGAGGAGGGATAATTGAGCGCCGAGCTCGACTCGGCAGGTGCACATAGACTCGGCACATCTTCCTCTCACCGTCCTGCCTTCGTTTCCTTCGTTACCTTCTGTCGTCTGTGGGGTCAGCCACCGCCCATCCCGAGGCATGGAATCAGTGGTTACCCCTCCGCCATCCGCCGTCCGTCTTCCATTGTCCGTCCTCCGTCATCTGCCCTCCGCAGTCAGTCGTCCGTCCTCCGTTCTCCGTCTTCTGTCATCTGTCGTCCGTCTTCAGTCGTCCGCGCGTTGCGCCCCGTTTTCCCTTTGCACCGCGCCGCAGCCCGTCGTCGCATCCTCGGCGCCGATGCCCCTGCTCGAAGTCACCGACCTGCGCACACATTTCCACACCCGCAACGGCGTGGTGCGCGCGGTCGACGGCGTGAGTTTCTCCCTCGAGAAGGGCGAGACGCTCGGGCTCGTCGGCGAGTCCGGCTCGGGCAAGTCCGTCACCTGCCAGTCGCTCCTGCGCCTCGTGCCGCAGCCGCCCGCGCAGCTCGCCGGCCGCGCGCTCTTCGCCGGCACCGACCTGCTCTCCTGCCCCGCCCGCGAGCTGCGCGCCCTCCGCGGCCGCCGCATCGGCATGATCTTTCAGGACCCGATGACGTCGCTCAATCCGTACCTGCGGATCTCCGACCAGCTCATCGAGCCGCTCCTCATCCACGAGAGCCTCTCCCGCCGCGACGCGCTCGCCCGCGGCCTGGCGATGCTCGAGGCCGTCGGCATCAACGACGCCGCCGCGCGCCTCCACCACTACCCGCATGAGTTCTCCGGCGGCATGCGCCAACGCGTGATGATCGCGATGGCCCTCATCGCCCGCCCCGAGCTGCTCATCGCCGACGAGCCCACCACCGCGCTCGACGTGACCATTCAGGCGCAGATCCTCGATCTCATCCGCCGCCTCCAACACGAGCTCGGCATGGCCGTGATCTTCATCACGCACGACCTCGGCGTCGTCGCCGGCCTGTGCGACCGCGTGCAGGTGATGTACGCCGGCCGGATCGTCGAGAGCACAACGACCACGGACCTCTTCGCGCGTCCGCAACACCCCTACACCCGCGCCCTCCAACGCTCAATCCCCGCCCTCCAGCCGAAGGGCGCCGAGCTCTTCACCATCCCCGGCCTCCCGCCCGACCTCAGCCGCCTCCCGTCCGGCTGCCCCTTCGCGCCCCGCTGCGAATTCGCAATCGACCGCTGTCGCGGTCCGGAAACGCCAAATCTCAAAGCGACAAATCCCAACC
This sequence comes from uncultured Opitutaceae bacterium, assembly GCA_964640465.1. Classification (GTDB taxonomy): domain Bacteria; phylum Verrucomicrobiota; class Verrucomicrobiia; order Opitutales; family Opitutaceae; genus CAJCBL01. The sequence goes on along the minus strand of CAZXHR010000092.1, from coordinate 12,683 downwards.
ACCTCACCGCCTGCCTCCGCGTGCAGGCCGGGGAACTTCCATGAACCAACCGCGCAACACGCCTGCGCGTAGTGCGGCGCTTCAGCCCGCACCGCTCGACGCCGTGCTCGCATCCGGTTCGAATCCCGCACCCAACGGGTCGCCCTGAAGGGACGACCTACGAGCCGTCCGCCTGAAATCTGCGTTCATCCGCGTCCATCTGCGGTTCCACCTCTCCCGTTTCTCCCCCCGAGCCAATTCGCCACCGATCCACACAGATCTCCACCGATCCGATCCTCCGTCATCTGTGATCATCGGTGTTCATCCGTGGCCAACCTTTCCGCCATGCCTGACCAAGCCTCCGAAACCCTCCTCTCGCTGCGCGGCGTGCAAACGCACTTTCCGGTGCAGCGCGGGTTCGTGTTCCGGCGGCAGGTCGGCACGGTGAAGGCCGTCGACGGCGTCGACCTCGAACTGCGTCGCGGTGAGGTCCTCGGACTCGTCGGCGAGTCGGGCTGCGGCAAATCCACCCTCGCGCGCACCATCCTCCATCTCGTGCCGCCCACCGCCGGCACGGTCGTGTTCGAGGGGAAGAACCTCGCCGAGCTCGACGCCGCCGCGCTGCGCCGCGCACGCCTCGGGTTGCAGATGGTCTTCCAGGACCCGTACGCCTCGCTCAACCCGCGCATGACCGTCTTCGACACCCTCGCCGAGCCGCTCCGTGTCCACAAGATCGTGCCACGCGCCGAGGTGCCTGCCCGGGTGACGGCGCTCATGGAGCGCGTCGGCCTCGCCCCTCGGTTCGCCAAAAAATACCCGCACGAATTCTCTGGCGGCCAACGCCAGCGCATCGCCATCGCCCGCGCGCTCGCGCTCGAGCCGCGCGTGATCGTAGCCGACGAACCCGTGTCGGCCCTCGACGTGTCGATCCAGGCGCAGATCCTAAACCTGCTCGCGCAACTCGTCCGCGGCCTCGGGCTGAGCCTGATCTTCATCTCGCACGACCTCTCCGTCGTGAAACACCTCTCCGACCGCGTCGCCGTGATGTACCTCGGCAAGATCGTCGAGCACGGCCCGGCCGCCGCGGTGATCGAGCATCCGGCTCATCCGTACACGCGCGCCCTCGTCAGCGCGATCCACGTGCCCGACCCGGCGCGCGAGAAGGCTCGCCAACGCCTCGTGCTCCCCGGCGATCCGCCCTCGCCGCTGAATCCGCCCGCCGGGTGCGCGTTTCACCCGCGTTGCCCGTTCGCCACCGAGATTTGCCGCGCCGCCCCCCCGCCGCGCGCCGCCCAGCCCGACGGCCGCGACGTCGCCTGCGTGCGGATAGCCGAGCTCGCTCCGTAGCTGGATCGCGAAGCGATTCAGCGCGTAGCGCACGTAGCGGGGCTCATGAGAACGACGAAGCCTGCTTCCTTGGCCCATCGCATCCCCTTATCCGTCCCTGTCACCTAACGCCCGATGCGGATTCGGCAAAAGGAACATGTCAACCAATAGTTGACATGTTCCTTTCCCCTCCAAATGGGTCGGTACGCAGCGCACGCGGTACCGGTACCAGCGGTTAACGTAGCTTTCGCCAGGCTACCTGTCGCGACTCACGGCAATCACGCCAAGCCTCCTCGCATCGCGTTGCCGCCGTCGCTTACTCCGTCGTTTTTGCCCCTCCCGGATACCCGACCTGCCGCAACGCCTCGAAGGTCGCGATGCCGGCCGCGGTCGAAAGGTTCAGCGAGCGCAGCTCCGTGTTGGCGTGCGGGATGGTGATGCGGAAGTCGTTGCCGATCTCCGCGTGCAGCCAGTCGGGCGCGCCGGAGCCCTCGTTGCCGAAGACCAGCCCATCGCCGTCCTGATAGCGTGCCTCCCAGAACGACTTCGCGCCCTTCGTCGTGAGCAGCCAGAGCCGCTGCGGGCGCACCGGGCTAGCCTTGAACTCCTCCCAGTTGCGGTGGTGGTGCACATCCAGCGAGTACCAGTAGTCCATGCCCGCGCGGCGCAGGTGCCGATCGGTGATCGTGAAACCCAGCGGATGGATCAGGTGCAGCCGGCAGCGCGTGATCGCGCACATCCGGCCGACGTTGCCGGTGTTCTGGGGAATTTCGGGCTGAAAAAGGACGATGTGAATCATGTGTCAAAAACCGGAAGCCCTCTCGGCGTTTTCCGGGAAATGGGTTGTATGCCTTCTCCTCGCAGAGTAGCAAAACCCGACTTCCACGCTCCGTGTCCCCCACCGAACCCACGCCCCAGAAAACTAAGAAGGTCCTCGTCGTCGACGACGAGAAGTCGTTCACCGAACTGCTCGCGCAGATCCTCAACGACAACATGACCTGCCCGGTGGAGTCCTACAACCGCCCCGCCGATGCGCTCAAAGCCATCCAGTCCGGCGAGATCGGGATGCTCGTCACCGATTACTACATGCCGGTGATGAACGGCATCGAGTTGATCCGCAATCTCCAGCAGGCCCAGCCCAACGTCCCCGCCATCCTCATCACCGGCCACAGCCTGAAATTCGGCGACGAGGAGATGAAACGTCTGCCCGCCCTGAAGACCGTTCTCAACAAGCCCTTCGGCTGGCGCCGCCTTGCCGACATCATGATCCAGTACTGGCCGGACGACAATCCGCCCAAGATCAAGGAACCAGTTTGAAGCACCGCTTTTTCGACGCGTAACCGCGATTTCGCGATACAAGCCCGGTCCGCCGACCGGGCTTTGTCATATCCGCCTGTCGCTGGAGGATGGCTTCCCCGTCGGTGACCACCGGCACGCTCTCGCCATTGCCCCGGCCAACCGGCGCTGCATTCTTGGCAGGCAATGTCGCCGCTCCGCCGCACCACAGCCTGCCTTGCCGCCCTCCTCTGCGTGATCCTGCTGCTTCTCGGCTGCGCCAAACGCGAGACCGCCGTCGCTGCCGGTCGCCGCACCGGCACGCTCCACCTCGCCCTCAACTCCGAGCCCGGCGAGCTCGACCCGCAGCGCCAGGTCAACCTCGACCAGATGAGCGTCTCGCTCGCGCTCTTCGAGGGCCTCACCGCACTGGAGGAACGCACCTCGCGCCCCGTCCCCGCCGCCGCCGAGCGCTGGGAAACCTCCGCCGACGGCCTCACCTGGACCTTCCACCTCCGCCCCGGCCTGCGCTGGTCCGACGGCACCCCGCTCACCGCCGAAGATTTCGTCCGCGCCCTGCGCCGCGCCCTCTCCCCCGCGCTGGCCTCGGAGTACGCCTACGTCCTCTACCCAATCCGCGGCGCCCAAGACTTCAACGCCGGCCGCCTCGCCGATCCCGCCGCACTGGGAATCCGCGCCGTGGATGCGACGACACTCGAACTCTCGCTCGTCCGCCCCACACCGCTCCTGCCCGCCATCCTGACCCTGCCGGTCACCTTCCCCGTGCCGCAACAATCCCTCGCCCGGGCCGCCGCGGCCGGCGACGAGCGCCGCTGGACACGCCCCGAGTTCCTCGTGGGCAACGGCCCGTTTATCCTCGCCGAGTGGTCGCCCAACCGCCGGATCGTCGCGACACGCAATCCCCATTTCCACGAGCCCGCCCGCCTCGCCGCCATCGTCTTCCACCCCTTTGAGCAGGCCTCGGCCCAGGAGGCCGCCTTCCGCGCCGGCCAGCTCCACCTCACCGCCGACCTCGCCGCCACGCGCCTCGACTACTACCGCCGCGAACAACCGCAGTTGCTCCGCACCGACCCAAGCCTCGAAACCGGTCTCCTCCGCTTCAACACCACCCGCCCGCCCTTCGACGACGTCCGCGTGCGCCGCGCCTTCTCGCTCGCCATCGACCGCCGCGCGCTCGTCGAGACCGTCGCCCGCGGCGGGCAGGCGCCCGCCACCGCGTTCTGCCCGTCGGAGATTCCCAGCTACACTCCGCCCGTCGGCGCCCGCCTCGATCCCGACGCCGCCCGCCGGCTGCTCGCCGAAGCCGGCTACCCGGAAGGGCGCGGCTTCCCACAGACCGAGGTCATCACCTTCAACTCCGACCTCAACCCCAAGCTCATCGAATCCCTCCAGCAGACATGGCAGCGCGAGCTCGGCGTCGCCGTCACCCTCGCGCCGAAGGAGAAGAACGTCTGGATCGCCGACGAGCGCAGCCTCACCTTCCAGCTCTCGCTCGCACGCTGGATCGCCGACTACGCCGATCCCGTTGCCTTCCTCGAACTCTTCCTCGCCGCCAGCGGCAACAACGCCACCGGCTGGGCCGATGCCGAGTACGACCGTCTCGTCCTCGCCGCCGCCGCCGAGCCCGATCCCGCGCGCCGCGACGTGCTCTTCCGCGAGGCCGAGACGCGCCTCCTGGAAGCCTGTCCCGCCGCACCGCTCTACCACGGCACCCGCCTCTATCTCGCCGATCCCACGGTGCGCGGCTGGGAACCGGCTCCGCTCGGATTCCACCGCTACCAGCACGTGTGGCTGGAGTAAGCAGTCGAGGCGGTGCCGGGCCGGAATCGCCGTTCTCGCGAACGGCGCCACATGGAAATCCGCGAGCCTCGCCGCCGTGGAGCCGCTCGCGCGGGCGGCTTTCCCCGCGTGCCACGGAGCTCCAGACCCGTGCGTCCGCTCAGCGCCGCGAGCGCATGACGCGGGCGATCTCGCGATCGTTTTCCCGCTTCTTGATGTCGGCGCGCTTGTCGAACTGCTTCTTGCCGGTGGCCAGGCCGATCTCGACCTTCACCAGCGCCTCCTTGAAGTAGAGTCGCAGCGCCACCAGTGCTTTGCCGGCCGTCTCCAGCGCTTGGGCGATCTTGCGCAGCTCGTTGCGATGGAGAAGCAGCTTGCGCGTGCGGCGCGGCTCGCACTTCACGTAGCCGGAGTGCTCGTACTCCTCGATGTGCAGACCGTAGAGCCAAGCCTCGCCGCGCTCGATGCGCGCGAAGGCGTCGGCCAGCTGGGCGCGGCCGGCGCGGATGGATTTCACCTCGGAGCCACGCAGGGCGATGCCCGCCTCGAAGCGCTCGTCGATGAAGTAGTCGCGCCACGCCTTCGGGTTGCGGACCTCGTTGTAGCGCTGCTCTTTTTTGGCTGCGGCCACGGCGTGTTGGCGCCCGCGGAACTCGGGCCGGTGCAGGCCTTAGCCCGCCACCGACACCGCGCGACCGCCGGCAAACTCAGTCGACAAACTCGTACTGGATCTTGCCCTCGATGATCTCGCGCAGGGCGATGTCCTCGAGGTTGAGCTTCTCGAGGGACTCCACGAGCGGACGGCTGCCGCGACGAAGCTGCTTCACGCGGCGCGAAACCACGTTGATGAGCAAATTCGCGTCGGTGATGACCTTCTGGGCTTCTTTAAGATATTCGTCTCTCACGGAGTGCCTCCTTGGAAAAGTGAAGGGAAGACAAGGCGGCCGCGCCCGCCCTCGGTCAAGAGTGAAGTTCGGAAGGTTTCGGCCGGATCCAGCAAAGCGCGGCGGTTCCCCACCCCGGCGCAAACCCGCCGTCGGGCTTGCCGCCGGCGCCGTTCGCGGCACCCTGCCCGCCATGTGGATCGCTTGGACAACAGTGGACTCGCGCGAAGCCGCCGAGCGGCTCGCCCGCTCCGTGATGGAGCACCGCTTGGCCGCCTGCGTGCAGTTCAACGGCCCGGTCACCTCCTACTACTGGTGGCAGGGCAAGCTGGAGCAGGCCCAGGAATGGCGGCTGATGTTCAAGTGCACGCCCGACCAGCTCGGCGTCCTTGAAGCGCGCATCATGGCCGAGCATCCTTACGAAACTCCCGAGTGGATCGCCGTCCGCGCCGAACATGTTGGGGAAAAATACTTGAACTGGTCTTTCGAGGGCTCTTCACTTGGCGACTTTTCCAACGACACCAACGTCTAAAACGCAGTCCGGCCATGTCCCAGCACAACAGCTTCCGCTCCGCCGCCTCCACCGGCGCCAAACGTAATGTCCTCAAGCGCTTCGAGCGCGTCGAGCTCCTCAAGAAACGCGGCCAGTGGAAAGAAGGCGAGCGCGTGATGGGGCTGCGCAAGACCAAGCCCACCGTCTGAGTCTCTTTTCTTCTCCACCGAAACGACAGGGCAGCACCACTCCATGGGCTGCCCTTTCTCATGCCCATGAACGCCACGGAGCCAGCCCCGACCGCCGTCGCCGCCTCGACCGAGCGGCCCAATCTCATCAAGCGCCTCTACAACTGGGTGCTGCACTGGGCCGACACCCGTTATGGCGTACCCGCCCTGTTCGTGCTGGCATTCTTGGAGTCCTCGTTCTTCCCGATCCCGCCGGACGTCCTGCTGATCGCGCTCTGCATGGGGGCACCGAAAAAGTCGTTCAAGTTCGCCGGCTGGTGCGCGGTCGGCTCGGTGCTGGGCGGCATCGGCGGCTACTACATCGGCTATCTGGCCGAGCCGCTCGGCCGCTGGATCATCTTCGATCTGCTCCACTACGGTTCAGCTTGGGACAAAGTTGCGGAGCTTTACGGACACAACGCATTTCTTGCGATCGTCGCCGCGGCTTTCACGCCGATCCCATACAAAGTCTTCACCATCGCGGCCGGCGTCTTCCACGAACAGGTTCCCCTGCTCACGCTCATCGCCGCATCCGTGCTCGGCCGCACCAGTCGCTTCGTCCTCGTCGGCGGTACGATCTTCTTCTTCGGTCCTCCGGTTAAGCGCCTTCTCGACAAATACCTCGAGTGGGCAGCACTCGGCCTTTTCGGCCTGGGCGTGCTGGGGTTCGTCGCGATCAAGTACCTGTTCTGAATGTCCCGGACGGCGTTCGCGCTCCCGAGACTACCAGTCCGATCCTCCTCACAAGCCGCCGCTGCTCCGCAGTGGCGGCTTTCTTATTTCGCCAACCGCCAGTCCAGTAGCTCGAGCTGGAGCAGCTTGCGACCGTTGAAGTGGTTCCAGACCACCTCGAACGCGAGATCGACCTTGCGTCCCGCCGGCGGCAGCCGGTCGGCCATCTTCCACGCCACGCCGAAAAGCCGGCGGCCGTTGGAATCGTCGAGTTGGAAGCGGAAATGCTGCTCCTTGAAGACCTCCGGACGCCGGGCGAACACCACGCCGGACACTCCGAACACCGGCCGCGCGTTGCCCTGGCCGAACGGATGCATGAGCCCGAGCTCGCCCATCAGGTGCTCGTCGATCGACTCGAGGTCGACCCAGGCCGAGATCTCGAACGTGCGGGCGAGATCGCAGCCGGCGAGCCGCTGGGCGATGGAGGCGTTGAAGCGGGCGCGGAACGCGTCGACGTTGTTCCGGTCGAGCGCGATGCCGACGGCCATCGGGTGCCCGCCCCAGTTGCTGAGCAGCTCGTTGCTGTCGCCCAGCGCTTCCACGAGATTGATACCGAAGACGCTCCGGCCGGAGCCCTTCGCCAGCTCGCCCTCGCGGCCGAGCACGATGCAGGGGCGATTGACCTTCCGCGCCCCGCGGCTGGCCACGATGCCGACCACGCCGGGATGCCAGTTGTCGTCGTAGAGCACGATGCCGTGGTCGCCGGCATAGCGCTCCTCGACCTGCCGCTCCGCATCCTCGGTGATGCGTCGCTCGATGTCCTGCCGCTCGCGGTTGAAGCCGTCGAGCTGGCGCGCGGCCTCGTCGCAGAACGCGCGGTCCTGGCTGAGGATGAGCTCCACGGAGAGCGAGGCGTCGGCGAGCCGGCCGCTGGCATTGATGCGCGGACCGAGCCGGAAGGAGATGTCGACGGGTTGCAGGCCGTTGGCGCGGTCGACACCGCTCACATCCATCAGCGCGAGCAACCCCGGGCGGTCCGTCCGCTCGAGGATCGACATGCCATGCTTGGCGAGGATGCGGTTCTCACCCAGCAACGGCACGAGATCAGCCACGGTGCCCATGGCCACGAGGTCGAGGTAGTCGCGCAGCTTGATCGTGTGCGCCACAGGGCTGCCGGCGTCGCGCATCGCCTTGAGCAGCGCATGCACGAGCTTGAAGACGAGACCGACGGTGCAGAGGTTCTGCCAGGCCGGCGAGGCCGACTCGGCGTGCACGTGCGGGTTGATGAGGATCGCCTCCTCCGGCACCGCCTCCTTCGAGCGGTGGTGGTCGACGATGATGACATCGACGCCGCGGGAACGCAGGTACGCGGACTCGGCGCAGGAGTTGGTGCCGCAGTCCAGGGCCATGAACAGCTCGGGCACGCCGGCCTCCAGTGCGCGGTCGATGGCGCTGCGGCTCAGGCCGTAGCCCTCCTCCAGGCGCAGCGGGACAATGAAGCGCGGCGACAGACCGAACTGCCGCAGGATGCTCACCAGGAACGCCGTGCTGCTCACGCCGTCGACATCGTAGTCGCCGAGAATCACCAGCGACTCGCGGCCGGCGATGGCTTTCTGGAGACGCGCGACGGCGCGGTCGACCCCGGCGATCTTGAACGGATCGTCGAGCTCGGCCAGGCGCGGCTGGAGAAACCGTTTCGCCTCGCCGGGATCGCTCCAGCCGGCGCGCACGAGCAGCTCGGCCAGCACGGGGCTGGCCTGCAGCGCTGTGACGAGCCGCGTGACCGCCTCGGCGGGCACGGGCTGGTAGTTCCAACGGTGGTTCACCGCGGCGGACATGGCGGGCACGGGCGCGCGATCCGCGGAGGGATCGCGCACCGGCTTATTCGGAGGCCTTGCTCGCGCCTTCCCACTCGTACTTCGGCGCGATGTCGCGGTGCGACTCGACATGGCGGCGGTCACCCTTGTGCCACCAGTAGAAGACCGGGCAGGCGATGAACAGCGAGGAGAACGTGCCGGTGATCACACCGATGAGGAGCGTAAAGGCGATGTCGTTCACGTCGCCCGTGGTCACCACGATGAGGGTGATGGCCGTGAGCAGCGTGGTGCCGCCGGTGATGAGCGTGCGGGAGATGGTGAGGTTGAGCGCCCGGTTGATCACGTCGCGCAGCGTACCCTCGGGGTTGCCGGCGATCTCCTCGCGGATGCGGTCGAACACGACGATGGTGTCGTTGATCGAGTAGCCGATGATGAGGAGGATGGCCGCGACCATCGAGGCGTTGAACTGCCGGTCGAACATCACGAACACGCCGATCGTCATCAGCACGTCGTGGATCGTCGAAATCACCGCGCCCATGCCGTAGCCGAACTCGAAACGGAAGGCTACGTAGATCATGATGCCGACGATCGCCAAGGCGACGGACACCGCCGCGCTGCGCAGAATCTCGGCGCCGACGGTGGGCCCGATGCTGGACACGCCTGCGTTGGCGAAGCCAGCCTCGGGGAAGGCCTTCTGGAGCGCCTCGACGACCGACGCGCCCTTCTCGAACTCGGTGGTGCACTTGAGCGTCTTGAGGCTGGTACCGAGCTGGACTTGGTAGGAGAACGTCGCCTCGCGTACGCCGGCGCCCTTCGTGGCCGCGTCGCGCAACAGACCGACATCCTTCTCCTGCGTGTAGCTGATGGTCACCTGGTCGCCGCCGACGAAGTCGACGCCGAAGATCTCCTTGCCCTTGATGGCCACGACGGCGATGCCGATCGCGACGATGGTCCACGAGGTGATGAAGGAGACACGCCCGTACTTGAGGAAGTCGAAGCTGGTGTGCTGGAGTACCGAGAACATCGGCAGGCGCTTCATGGCGCCGGGGAGGATGAGCACCTGGAGCAGCAGCTTGCTGACGATCATCGCCGCAAACATCGTGGTGAAGATACCGATGGTGAGCGTGACGCCGAAGCCCTTCACCGGGCCGGAACCGAGCGCCCACATGATCACGCCGGTGAGCAGCGTGGTGACGTTGGAGTCGAGAATCGCGGACCAAGCCTTCTCGTAGCCGGCCTCGAGAGCGGCGGCGAGCGATTTGCCCTGGGCAAGTTCCTCCTTCATGCGCTCGAAGATCAGGATGTTGGCGTCGGTCGACATGGCCAACGTCAGCACGATGCCGGCGATGCCGGGCATGGTGAGCGTCGCCTGGAGACCGGGCATCGCCATCACGCCGAGGATGACGAACACGTTGCAACCCATGCCGATCGCGGCGATCAGGCCGCCATAGGAGTAGAAGACGAGGATGAAGATGACCGTGAGCGCCGTGCTGATGATGAACGCGGTCTTCGCGCTCATGACGGCGTCGTCGCCGAGCGACTGGCCGACCTCGTACTGCTCGACCACCTTCAGGTCGACATCGAGCGGGTTGTTGAGGACGTTGGAGAGCTCGATGGCCTCGCGCTGGGTGAAGCGGCCGGTGATCTGGGCGTTGCCCCCGCCGATGCGGTCGTTGATGCGCGGAGCCGAGTAGAGCTTGCCGTCGAGGACGATGCCGAGGAGGCGACCGACGTTGGCGCCGGTCACATCGGCGAACTTCTTGGCGCCCTCGTCGTTGAAGCGGAGGAGAATCTCGTAGCCGCCATACATGTCCATGGTCGGGCGGGAGTCGACGACGGTCTCGCCGGTCATCTCGGGGATGCGCTTCACCGCGCAGTAGACGGTGACCGGGCGACCGTTCTCATCGTCCGAGTCCATGGTCATGTTCACGTAGCCCGGCGGAAGCGCGGAGGGCGGCAGGGGCTCGGGCATGTGCGAGAACTGCGGATGCACGAGGCGGAAATCGAGGCGGGCCGGCTTCTTGAGGACACCGATGACCTCGGGGTTGTCCTTGGTGGACACGCCGGGGAGCTGGACTTCGATGCGGTTGGCGCCGACGGGGCGGATGATCGGCTCGGTCACGCCAAGGCCGTTGACGCGGGTGCTGATGATCTCGACGGCCTTCTCAAGCTGCTTACCCGGCAGGCCGGTGTTCTTGTCGGCGTTATCGAGCGAGGCGGCTTCGAGGGTGAAGGCCACGCCGCCCTTCAGATCGAGACCGAGCTGGAGGCGGGGCTTGGACTTCTTCAGGAGGTAGTCGAAGAGGATGTCGTTGCGCTTTTCGATGTTGCGGAGCGACTTCTCCAGGCGGACCTCGGGGAAGAACTTCGACATGTCGATGCGCTCCTCGCGGCCGATCTGCTTGAGGGCGACGAAGACGCTGGGGGCCTTGTCCTCCTGCACACGCTGTGCGGCGCGGTCGATGAGTTTGAGCAGCTCGTCGCGCTGGGCGGTAGCCTCCTGTTTGAGGTACGTCTCAAACTTGGTCTCCGTGAACGGGACCATGTTGAAGGCCGCCCACAACATGATCACCGCCGTGAGGGCGAATTTCCAGAGGATGCGTTTGTACATTGTCGGTCTGTGTTAAAGGAAGCGCGCCGCA
>CAZXHR010000092.1:0-1558 GCA_964640465.1 uncultured Opitutaceae bacterium | reverse complement strand
TCTCCGGCGGCGGCGCCAGCGCCTACGGCTTGCCGCAGCGGGGTGGCGGTGGCGTATCGGGGGTTTGCTGAAGAAAACGGAGGCGCGAGCTCAGTCCGACTGCTTGTCGGAGTCGCTCTTTTTCTCGACGCTCTGCACGAAGCCCTTCGCGAGCTCGACCTTCGTGCTGTCGCCGAGGCGCACCACGAGGCGGTCCTCCTTCACGGAAACGATGGTGCCGTAGATGCCACCGGCGGTGAGGACCTCGTCGCCGCTCTTCAACGCCGCGAGCATCTTGGCATGCTCCTTCTGCTTCTTGCGCTGCGGGGCGATCATCAGGAACCACATCGCCGCCATCAGGAGCAGGAAGGGCCACATTCCCTTCAGCATGTCGCCAAGACCGGGCGCGGACTGGGTGGTGGCTTGGGCGAGGATCGAGGGCATATCGAGGGAAAGGATCATTTTGTGCATTGCGAAGATGTGGAGTTCTGGGAAATGAAGGGGCGATTCATCCCGGCCCCCTCTGGAAACGCAAGCCCAGAGCTTGCCGCCATCTCCACCGGATTTCGCTCTTCCCGCACCCGCCTCCGCCGCCCGCTCCGCCTCTCCTTCAGTTCAGCTCAATCCTTGAAAACCAAGCCCTCTTCCGCCTGGTCCGTCGATAAATCCGAGGATCTCTACGGCTTCAAACGCTGGGGTGCCGGCCATTACCAAGTCGATGCCGATGGCCAGGTCTCCGTCCAACCGCTGCGCGACGGCCGCGCCGTCCGCGTCATGGACGTCGTGAAAGAGGCGCTCGGCATGGGCCTGAAGGCCCCCATGGTCGTCCGCTTCCAGGATCTCCTCCGCCACCGCGTCGTCGACCTCAACGAAGCCTTCCGCAAGGCCATCGCCGAGGAGGCCTACAAGGGCGAATACCGCGGCGTCTTCCCCATCAAGGTCAACCAGCTCCGCGAGGTCGTCGAGGAGATCCTCGACGCCGGCAAAGACTACCACTTCGGCCTCGAAGCCGGCTCCAAGCCCGAGCTCATGATCGCCCTCACCCTCCACGAGGACACCAAGGCGCTCATCGTCTGCAACGGCTACAAGGACCACGACTACATCCGCCTCGCCCTCCTCGGCCGCAAACTCGGCAAGAAGGTCATCATCGTCGTCGAGCAACTCTCCGAGATCGACGACATCATCGCCCTCTCCCAGGAGATGGGCGTGAAGCCCATGATCGGCTTCCGCCTCAAGCTCCTCACCCGCGGCGAGGGCAAATGGGCCCTCTCCACCGGTGACAACGCCAAGTTCGGCCTCACCACCGCCGAGCTCCTCGTCGGCGCCGCCAAGCTCCGCGCCGCCAAGCTCACCCAGTGCCTGCGCCTCGTCCATTTCCACATCGGCTCCCAGGTCCCCAACATCATCACCATCAAGAACGCCGTCATCGAGGCCGCCCGCTACTACTGCCAGCTCGCCAAGATGGGCTTCCCCATGGGCTACCTCGATGTCGGCGGCGGCCTCGGCATCGACTACGACGGCAGCGGCACCAACTTCGACTCGTCCATGAACTACTCCATGGGCGAGTACGCACGCGACG
>CAZXHR010000091.1:0-17278 GCA_964640465.1 uncultured Opitutaceae bacterium | reverse complement strand
TCGAAGCCGCGCCCCTCGCAATTTTTCTCCGGCTCTTGTTCAGCCGCCGACGCCGATGGCGACGGGGGCGCTCCATTCTACCGTGCGGAAGAATGTCGCACGGTGCGGTGTCAGCCACCCAGTCCGACCGACACCACCGCGCTCCACTGGCCGATGGGCTGGTCGTCCTTGCGGTACATCGCCTTGTACTTCCACACCGCCGGCGTGGCCGGGATCGGCGCGGTGTCCACATAGTCGGGCACCGTATCGAGGGCCAGGAACACAAAGCCCTTGCCATCGCCGCGGTCCACATACAGCTCGAGCGCATCGGCGCTGCCGCGCGTCCAGCCGACGGTCACCCGCCCACCGTTGAGCGTGGTCGTGAGCACCGGCTGCAGCGCGACCGGATCGGGCGTGGCCGCCTCGGCGCCGACGACTCCGAACGCCTTGCCGATGGCCACCGAGTAGTTGGGGCTGGCCTTCACGCGCCGCGCGATCGCACGCAGGCGGTTGATGAGACCGGGGGGCACCGCCACGGGCGGGTTGGCGGGCGCGCCGGGGAACGCCGGGGCGGCGGCAGCGGTGCCGTCGCCACCGTAGAAGAGCGCCTCGCGCCAGTCGGTCCACTGGCTGGAGGCGGCGCGCAGTTTCTGCTGCTGGGTGTGCACGTAGCGGGCGTAAGCCGCATCGTTGGCGGCGGCGGTGTTGTCGGCGGTGCTGAAGCCCAGCGCGACCCCGTAGGTCACCAGCCCGGCCGACACCTTGTCGGCGACATCGAGCAGGGAGAGGTAGTCGTGCGGGAGCGGATCTTTATGTGCCATGGTTCCTTTCGTGGATAAGGCCGGCCCGGCTTTCGCCGGGTGCGGCGTTGGGTTTTAGGGTGAGTAGGAAGCGAGAGGGGCGAAGGCCGGCGCAAGAGGCCGCCGCACGCTTGGGCGAGCCGCCGAACCCCACCACACCACACGCCACGACAGCGGCAGTTGCGGCGGGCGCAGGAAATGCAGATAACTGGGCCACAAACGGTTGCACCTGCACTGCGGGGGTTCCGATCCGCGCGGCAATGGCGTCCATACATGCTGCGTGGGCTCTCACATAGTCTGTGTAACCCTGCATGCGGCTTGTATGGCCTGCCATGCGGACCGCGTGGCCTCCCACGCGACTTGCGTGGGTACCCCCGCGGCTTGCATGACTTCCCACGCCAATCATGTGGGTTCCCCCACGGTGCGTGTGAACTCCCATGCCACATGCGTGGCTACTTACGCAGTCTGCATGAGCGCCCATCCAGCGCGTGTGAAAGCTCACACGGCTGATGTGAGGCACCACGCAACTGCCATGAGGACCCACGCGAACCGCTTGGGCCGTCGCACGCTGCGCGGGAGGTTGCACACGGCCGCCGTGGTCAGCCCCACGGAGCGCATGAGAATCTTCACGGTCCATGCGTGCACCCCCACGGCGCACGGCAGAATTCATGCGGCCGGCGTATGCCCCCCCACGGCGCGTACCGGAGCCCACGCGATCAATGTTCGCCCCCCCGTCGCCTGCATGGCGTCCTCCGTATGATACGGCGCTTCCCCGGCACACCGTGGCGCCAGCTCCCCCGCCTGTGGTCGCCGGCTCCGCAGCACACCGGACCGCCGGCATTCCGCCGTGCGGCAGAACGGCGCGCGCCCCCGCTCCCGGCTCGGGCCGGGCGGGGGCGGACGGTGGCTCCACTGGAAGGCGCGCACGCATGGCGGCGGCGCAGGGTCACGGGGTTCGGGGTTTGCGTCCGTGCGGCGGGGGAGTGGGTCGCCGGAATCCCCCTGCCGTAGCGAACAACCACTGGCAAATCACCGTCGCAGGCCCTCTGCGACGGCCCACTTTACCAAATAATTGGTACGCGGCTCCCATTTATCTGGTACACGGAGCGCTTGCCCATCCGGCAGCGGCGTGCACGCGCGCCCAAGTGGCGAGCGAAACGCTCACGCGTTCCGCCACAAAGGAGGCCGAGCGACTTCGTCGCCCGGCTACGGGGAGGCGGCGCCGCGTTCTCTGCCGCGTACCCACCGGAACGCGGCTTCGCTTCGCTGCGGTGCCCCAATCCTCTCTCGCCTTCGCTTTCAGCGAAGGCTGGCGAGGCCGCCGCGTTCCTCGCTTCGCTGCGGTGCGCGGCGGGGTATCAGGCCACCTGCCACACCAAGGCGCCCGCGCAGGCGGCGACGGGCTCGGCGTCCCGGCTCGGCAGACTGGCGCCCTCGCGCCACATGCCGCCGACAAGCGTGAGCGTGGGTGTATCGGGGAGCCCCTTGCGGAGATGCCGCATCTGGTTCACGAGCAGGTCGACGGCGATCGCTCCGATGCCAGTGCCGGGATGCTCGATACCCGCATCGGGGGAGCGTGGATCGCGGTCGAGATCGACGAAGGCGACATCGCGGGGCGTGGCGAGACCGTGCGCCGCGAGCAGGGGGCGGAGAACCGTGCCGTGGGCCAGAATCGCCTCCGGGCGTTGCCGCGCATACCAGCGGGCGAACGCGCTGCAATCGGCGCCCGCGCCGGGCTGAGCGGCCTCGGCGAAGAAAACCGGCAGGCGAAACTCCTCCGGCAAGCGCAACTGCGCGGCGAGAAAACCGGACGACCAGGCGAGGTCGGATTGCATGTCGAGGCAGCGGGGCAACACCAGCCCGATGCGGCGGTAGCCGTTTTCGGCGACCTGCCGGAGGGCGAGGCGGACGATGCTGCAGCAATCGGTCGCAACACAATCCAACGCCGGGTCCTGGGCGTGCCGCTCGATCTTCACCGTGGAGTAGCGGGGCCAATCGAGCTCCAGCGGCGGGCAACCGTCGGCCGCGGCGGCGGCGAGCAGGACACCGGATATGCCGCGGGCGCGGAGGATGCCGTCGAGGCGGGCGGGCGTGAGGCCGGACTCCCCGAGCTCGAAAAGCTCGATACGGTAGCCGAGCTCGGCGGCGCGGGCGAAGGCGCCGGCGCGCAGCAACTGCCGATGCGCAGGGGCCGCCGTCGCTCCGGCGGCGGCGTGGATATAGGCAAGCGGGGGGCCGTCGTGGTGCGCGATCGTCTCGTGGCGGTAGGCGTTGAGGGCGGAGAGCACGGGGTCCGCCCGGTAGCCGAGCTCGGCGGCGATCCGGCGGATGCGTTCGCGGGTGGCGGCGGGGATGCTGGGGTGGTCTCGAAAGACGAGCGAGACGGTGGTCGGATGGACCCCGGCGGCCCGGGCCACATGGGTCATGGTGATGCGCGGATGCATGGCAGGACGGAGCAGACATAGACGCGGCGATCCGCCGCGAAGTTGCGCGGCGGGGGAAGGCGCGAGGAGCGAAGGGGCGTTTCCCGTGGCGGGGCGCCCCTTCGGTGCGCTGAAGCGCGGGTTTGTTGCCGCGCCCAAGGCAGGTACGGAGTCTGCGCGCACGCTGTACGGAGCGGCAGCCGAGGCGGGCGGGCGAGCGCGCGGCGGAGCCCCGGCCGCCGTGCGGGCACTTTCTTGTTTCGGCACAGCTATCGGCGCCACAGAGGGAGCCGAAGCCCTCACGGGCTTCACTGCTGGGAGAGCGCGGCCACGCCACGGCCGAACGCCACAATGCGGCGCAAACGAAAGCGCCCCCGGCTCGGAGGGAGCCGGGGGCGCGGGGGGAATGAACCGGGGGAGTCCGGAGCGGATCAGAACGAGAACGTGTTGGTGAGCGACCAGGTCTGGCACGGGGCGATCGCCCAGGTGGCGACGGTGCCGTCGTACTGGGTCGAGACCGGGTAGAGGCTGTTGCCCTTGCCAACGTTGCGCACGTTCAGCTGCACCTTCCAGTTGAGCTTTTCGGTGAGCCTGCGCTCGTAGCCGACCCAGAGATCGACGTATCCTTGGGACGGACCGTAGTAGGGATTGTCGACGTCGAAGGTGATGTTGCCGGAGGAGTCGGTGGCGAGGACGGGGTAGCCGATGGCGATCTTGTCCTGCCAGCGGTAGCCGGCGCCGACGTTGAAGCCCTTCAGGCGGCCGCTCGTGAAGTTGTAGTTGGTCACGAGATTCACGCGCCAGCGGCGGAGCTCGGGCGAGTAGGTGCCCTCCTGGAGCATCATGAGCAGGTACTTCGAGTAGAAGTTGGCGTTCCAGCTGTAGAGGGAGGTGCTGGCGGTGCCCGCGCCGCCCCACTGGCGGATCTGGCCCATGGCGCCGTTCTGGTACTCGTTGGTCAGCTCGACGAACTCGCGCAGCGCGGCGCCGCCGATGTTGGTGCGCATGGCACGCGTATCGGAGGCGTTGATCGTGATGCGCCAGTTCTTCGTGGGGTTGGCGGTGAACTCATACTCCCAGCCCTTCGAGAGCTGGTCCTCGGTGGCGACGAAGTTGGAGACCGGTGTCGACATCGTGGTGGTCTGGATGCCGCTGAAGTCGTTGAAGCCCCATGCCGCGAGGATCTTCTGCACGATCGGCTCCTGGGCGTACGCGCGCCAGGCGGAGACGGCGGCGGCGGAGAGCGCGTCGGCCTCGGCCTGGGTCTCCGTCACGCCGTTGATGGTGCGCGGGGAGTAGCGCCAGACCCAGGTGCCCTGGGCGGTGCCGGTCTCGGCGACGGAGTTGGCGTTGCCGAGGATGGTGAGGTGGTTCTCGTAGGCATCGGCGCGGTCCTCGTTGCGCATGATGAAGTTGCCGGAGCCGAGGAGGAACCAGGTGGGGATGCCGGTCGTATTCGTGGCGTTGAGGACGGTGGTGCGATACTTGTTTATCTTGAACATGAACCGCTCGTCCCGGGTGGAGAGCATGATGCCGTAGTCCTTGGTCGAGCCCGAGGGGGCGGGCAGCGCGTTGCCGTAGATGTCGTTGCGCGCCGTGGTGACCTGGAAGTTCCGCGACTCGTTGTAGAAGAGGCTGGCCTTGATCGGGAAGCGCTCGCCGTACCTGCCGAAGAACTTGTTGAGCTTGGCGACGACGCTCCAGCTTGGGGAGTTGGCCCGGTAGAGGTTGTAGGTCTTGCCGGCGGTCGAGTACACGAGGTCGCCGTTGGTGTCGGTGGCGGCGAAGTTCACCCGGTTGTAGACGCGGGTGCCGTCGTAGGTCCACGACTTCACGTTATCGTGACGAATACCGTACATGCCCACGATGGCGCCGTCCCAGAAGTAGGACTGGAGCACGGCGGCACGGGAGTCGACCTTGCGCTTGCTCAGCGTGGCCGAGTAGGTGAGCGCGTCCTGGTCGCCGTCCTCGGCGCTGAGGATGTCGACGGTGGTCGTCGTCCAGCCGACGTAGTTGGCCGGGTTCTCCGACTGGGTGAGCGTGGCGCCGTTGTAGGTGCTGGTCCAGGCGGCGGAGGGATCGACGGTCGAGTTCCAGGTGGAGTCGAAGTACGTCCACTGCACCGAGCTGGGGATGCTGACAGCGGAGCCGGCGCGGGAGAGATTCAGGCCGCTGTAGGTGCTGGTGCCGAGGAGCGAGTCGGACAGATAGATCGTGGAGGAGACGGCGCGGTCGTTGGCGTCGACATAGTCGGCATCGGTGCCGGTGGAGACGAGGTCGGCAAAGTCGTCGGCGGTGCCGTAGCGCTTGAACGCGCGATAGTCCTGCCGATACATGTCCTGGCTGTAGAGCGCGCTGAGGACGTGGCGGCCGAGGAGCTTGCGCAGCCATCCGCCGCGGCCGCCCTCGTTGAAGTCGTGATTGAAGTAGGCGCTGAGGCGGGAGGACTCGCGGGTGATGTCGTAGACGTTGTTGCCGTAGGTGTAGTTGCTCTCGATGTAGGCCTTGCCGACGTTCTCGTTGGCGGTGCCGTCGATGTTGTAGGAGTTGACGTCGACGTAGATGGTGCCGGAGCCGTTGTAGGAGTACTGGCCCTTGCGGTAGCGCTGCTGGTCGTAGGCGGCCTCGAAGCCGAGCTTATCGTTGAAGAAGGTCTGGGTGAGGCTGGCGTTGAAGTTGTGGAAGTTCTGCCACTCGTACTTGTTGTCGCCGTCGATCAGGTTGTTGTAGAAGTCGAATACGGAGGCGTCGGAGAGGGTGGCGTTCTTCCAGACGCCCCATTTCTGGTACGGGGCGGAGGAGTTGCGCTCGGCCCAGTAGTAGGTGCCGGCGATGGAGACGCGGCGCGAATAGGGCAGGCCGTTGATGCTGCCGTCGATCTTGCCGGTGGAGCTGAGGCCGCCGATGTTGCGGTACTCGGACATGCTGTACGAGTAGGGCGTGCTCTCGCCCTCGGACACGCGAGCCCAGACGCCGCCGTAGAAGTTCGGGGCGCCGAGCCAGGGTTCGTAGCTGGGGTTGGTGGTGCCGTTGCTGCGGGTGGAGTTGAACTGGCCGGTGTCGTCGCGGTAGTAGGAGGTGCCGGTGGAGTCGTAGAAGAGGCCGGAATTCTGGACGGTGTTGGGGTCGTAGACGGCCTGGTCGAGCTGGTCCCACCAGGTGGTGATGCAGTCGGTGGGGGTGATCGTGCGCGGGTTGTTGCTACGGACGGTGCCGTTCTCGTAGTTGACCTTGAGGGAGGTGCGGCGCCCGTTGCGGTTGAGGAACTTCGGGTCGTAGCGCAGCGTGGCGAACACGCGGCGGTCGAGGCTGTAGGCCGGCTCCTGCTTGTAGTGCTCGTCGTTGCGCAGGAGGTTGACGCGCACGGAGAGCTCGTCGGGGAGCAGGTTGTAGTTGTAGTCGAGGGCGACGCGGTTCGCCCCGTAGGAACCGTAGCGGTACTCCACCGACCCGAAGGTGCGGTGCTGGGCGGTCTTGGTGGTCGTGTTGATGATGCCGGCCGGGCTGCCCAGGCCGAACAGGATCGAGTTGGCACCGCGCTGCATGTCGATGCGGTCGGTGTTGTAGCTGTCCCAGGGGATGTCGCTGGAGAAGAAGTTGCGGGTGTTGTCGGCGGAGGTGAGACCGCGCACACGGGTGTTGCCGTTGGGGCTGGTGAACTTGCCGGACTCGTCCTGCGTCTGGCCCGCGCTGGCGTTGGCGAAGTTGCCCTGCAGGCCGCCGACCTCGGTGTTGGTCGTGTAGGCAAGCAGGCTCTTGTTGTCGGTCGCGCCGATGTCCTTCAGGAACTCGGCGGTGACGACGCTGATGGCGGAACCGACGTCCTCCAGGCGGGTGTTGATGCGCGAACCGGCGAGAGTCTGGGTCGCGCTGTAACCGGTGGACGATTCCGCTGTGACTTCGAACGGACTGAGAACGACGACTTCCTCCGTATCGGCAGCGCCGGCGGGTTGAGCGGCAGGAGCCGTGCTCTGGGCATGGGTGGCGGTTGCGATGGCAGCACCGGCAAACGCCAACACCTTGGATGCATTTCTATGGTTCATGGGGTACGCAGGCCCCGGCAGCCATGGCGGAGGCAGGCACTCCACCGCGGCAGCAGGGGGCGCATGGCTAGTGTTTGGTCTCTAGTTGTGTTGTTTCTCTCAAGACGGGGGGTGGAGGGACAACACGCCCGGCACCGCAGCCGAGCAACGAACACGGGGACTCTTTCCGCAGAGGGCGGGACGAGGGCTCCGAAATGCGGGACGAAGCCCAGCCCGTGGCGCACGCCGCCCGGTTCCACCCACAAGAGCGGGCCGGGCGACGGCGGCATCCGGGCAAGAAAAACGGGCGCCTCTCGCGAGGCGCCCGTCGGGCAAATAGGTCGAACGAAGAGGAGCGGGTCAGGCCTTCGGCTTGGGCTCGGGCTTGGTCTCGGCGGCGGGGGTGCCGAGGAAGCTGGGGAGGTTGAGGCCGACGTTCTTGGCGAGCTCGTTGATCGGCAGCACACCCTTGTAGAGGTCCTGCACGAACTGCCCGGGGCCGGCCGCGCCGCCCTGGCCGCCGCCCATGACGACGACCTTCTCGAAGGTGAGCCCCTTGATCGCACCGGCCTGCACCTCGGCGATGCGGACGATGTTCTCGGCGATGAGGAGTTGGGTGGCGCCCTGCGTGTCGTGGGAAACCTTGAGGAGCTTCTCGAAGCCGGCGGCCTTCGCATCGAGGAGGGCCTGCGTGCCCTCGGCCTCGGCGACAAGCTTGGCGCGGATACCGGCGGCCTCGCCCTCGGCCACGCGTTTCACGCCGTCGCCCTCGGCCTGTTTCTGGATGAGGTAGGCGGCGGACTGGCCCTCCTGGAGGAGGCGGGCCTGGGCGGCCTTGGCCTCGGCGTCGATGCGAATGCGCTCCTTCTCGATCTCGGCCTTCACGATGAGGTCGGCCTGCTGCTGCGCCTTCTCGCGGGCAGCGCGAGCGAGCTCGGCCTCCTGCTGGGCCTTGTATCCTTCCTGCAAGGCGCGCGCCTCGGCGACCTTCTGCGCGGCCTCGATGCGGCGCTTGGCCTCGGCCTGCTCGGAGGCGAGGTCGGCGTCGGACTTGGCGATGACAACCTGCGCGGTGTTCTGGCCCTTGCGGGCCTCGGCCTGGGCGCTGGCAACGCGGATGGCCTGCTCGCGCTCGGCTTCGGCGCGGCCGATGGCGCCGCGCTGGTTCTCCTGGGCGACCTTGATCTGAGCGTCATTGATGGCCTTGGCGGCGGCCTCCTTGCCAAGGGCGTCGATGTAGCCGGAGGCGTCGCGGATATCGCGAATGTTTCCGTTGATCATGCGCAGGCCGACCTTGTGAAGCTCTACCTCGACGCCCTTGGTGATGGCGGCGATGAGCTTCTCGCGATCGTTGTTGATCTCCTCGATCGTCATCGAGGCGAAGACGACGCGCATCTGGCCCATGATGATCTCGGAGGCGAGCTGCTGGACCTCATCGAGGGAGCGGCCAAGGAGGCGGGTGGCGGCGTTCTGCATGACCTCGGGCTCGGTGGAGATGCCGATGGTGAAGCAGGCGGGGGCGTCGATGCGGATGTTCTGGCTGGAGAGGGCGCCCTTGAGCTCGATCTCGATGTTGATCGGGGTGAGGTCGAGGTAGGAGTAGCTCTGGAAGAACGGGATGACGAAGGTCGAGCCGCCGTGGTAGCAGCGCGAGGACTGGCCGTTGGCGAGCTTGCCGTAGACCACGAGGATGCGGTCCGGCGGGCACATGCGGTAGCGGGAGATCAACGTCATCGCGACGATGAGCATGAACACGACCGCGAAGGCGATCAGGAGGATGTGGACGATTTCCATGTTGGGAGGGTTTGGTGAGAGTGAGGAGGGAAACGGGGGGCGGCGCGCGGCTCAGGCCAGTGGCTCGACAAGAAGCGTGCGGCTGTCGACAACAGCGACGACCTTCACCTTGTCGCCGCTGGGGATGGGATGCTCGGCAGAGCAGAGCGCGGCGAAGGTCTCCTGGCGTCCCTTGAAGTTGACGACGACCTGGCCGCCTGCAGCCTTCGCCGGCGGCAGCGAGATGTAGACGGTGCCCACGGCGCCGACGGTATCGGCGATGCGGACGGTGCCGTCGCTGCGCATGGCCAGGATCGTGCGGAACATCAGGACGATCACCGCCATGATGGCCGCGCCGGCCGCGAGCGCACAGGCGATGGCCGCGAAGAACGAGAGGCCGGCGTCGAGCGCGAAGCCGCCAGCCCAGCCGAAACCGAGGAAGAAGCCGGTGAGCGGCTTCACGGAAAAGATGCCACCACCGCCGTCGCCATCGTGGGCGTCGGTCGCATCCGTGGCGCCGATGGCGTCGACCGAGTCGTGGTGGTCCATGCCGAGCATGGAGAGCACCATGAGCACGACACAGACGATACCGGCGACGAGGCCGATGCCGTAGAAGAACTGCTTGGCCAGGGTGAGCTCGGTCCACCAGCCGTTGAGGCGTTCGATGAGAGCTAGAGTCGTCATGGGGTTTCGGGGCGGAGCATGGCAGATCCAGGGCGGCGTGGGTAGTACAATCCTGTTTACCTGTTTCTCCTCGCCGGCCGGGCGGGCGGCGGCGGGATGCCGAGGGTCGAAACGCTCGCGCGTTTCGCTACGGGGTGGCCAGTGCGGGCGGAAGCGCGGCGGAGAGGCGCGCAACGACATCGGCGTAGGTCGCAAGCGCCGCCGTGCCGGAAGGCTGGATGCGGTAGAGCCCGCGGTCGATGCGGTCGAACCAGCCGTAGACGTTGTTGCGCAGGATCGGGAGCGTCTTCGGGCCGGTGCCCAGCGCCCGGAGCTGCTTCGGGGTGAGCGGGCCGCGGCTCGCGAGGACGGCGGCAACGAGCAGGGCGTTCTCGCGGTAGGCGGTGACGAGCGGGCGGCGGGTGCAGCCGCCGGCGTTGTCGTCGCCGGTGCGCAGGGCGAGCTCACGCATGAGAGCGCGGCGCCCCTTGGAGTCGCGTCGCCGCTCAAAGGGTACGGGCTGGAGCGCCACTTCCACTCGCGGCGGCGTGCGCAGGTCGACGATGAGCAGCCCGAGCTCAAGGCGGCGCAGGAGCGGAAGATTCTCGCGCAGGCGCGCCTCGTGGGCGGCGGCGGCCGGGCGCGGCACCGCGACATAGACCAGGTCGGCCAAGCGCT
This sequence comes from uncultured Opitutaceae bacterium, assembly GCA_964640465.1. Classification (GTDB taxonomy): domain Bacteria; phylum Verrucomicrobiota; class Verrucomicrobiia; order Opitutales; family Opitutaceae; genus CAJCBL01. The sequence continues at coordinate 6,940 of CAZXHR010000091.1, read as the reverse complement.
GGCGGCGGATCGCCTGAAGCAGAAGGTCGACCGTGAATCCGAGTTTCAACTCCACGACGACGATGTGGTCGCCCTTCTGGGCGGCGACATCGCAGCGGGCCACCTCGGCGCGCACGGTGAAGCCCTGCGCGGCGAGGAAGTCGCGCACGGGAGCGTAGAGATCGGTCTCGCGCAGCGGGCGGGCTGCGGGGGCCGGGGCCGGCGGTCGCGTGCTCATCGCCACGAGCGTTTCGCCGATCCTCCGGTTCGGCCAGCCCGGAAACCGGCCGCGCCCCGTGCCGAGCCTCTCGAGCCCCACCAGGCCTCACGAAGCACCGGAGCGGCCGCGCGAGTCGCCCCTGTTGCGGGCCATCTCGGCGCGTGAGTTTGTCTGAGGAGGCGTGGTCGGCACCTTGGTCCACAAGAACCGACCTATGGCGAATCCTTCGTGAGGATGCATGGAGAGCGGGTGGGCGATTTGGGATTGCGAGGCGGGAAACGCGCGGTGACATTCCCGGCTCGCAAACCCGCGCTTGCCGGCGGAGCGTCTTCCCATGTTTCAGGTCACGTTTTCCGATCAGAGCGTCTCGGAGCTCAACAAGCTCGACAAGCTGGCTCAGCTCGACGTCATCGAGCCGCTCGGCAGTCTGACGGCCGCCCAACTCGCGCAGCCTCGCGAACCCCTCGGGCAGTTTACACGCGAAGGCCACACCTTCTACCGGCTGCGCTCAGGCGATTTCCGTTTCTATTTCGAGCGCAAGGACGACACATTGCATGTGCAGTGGATCCTGCATCGTAACTCGCTCGAGGATTTCCTTTTCCGCACCAAGCTGCCGGTGAGCGACCAACAGCTGGTCGAGCAGCACTCGAAGTTCTGGAAGTACCTCGAGAGTTTGACCAAATAAGCTCCCTCCCCCAACCGCTCCGCTCCGTCATCATGTCGTCGGATCTGCAATCGCGCGAGAATCCCTACAACGTCACCCAAGCAAGCCGTATCTACTTCCTGCCCAACCTGATGACGGCGGGAAACCTGTTCTGCGGCTTCATCGCGGTGATCCGGTGCATCCAAGCCCGGTTGATCGTCGACGGCGGGGAATTCGCCCGGGCGCATAGCAGCCATGAACCGCGCGAATACTACATCCAAGCGGTGTGGTTCATCCTCGCGGCGGTGCTCTTCGATTCGCTCGACGGTCGCCTTGCCCGCATGGGCGGACACACTTCGCTCTTCGGCGCCGAGTTCGATTCGTTGGCCGATGTGGTGTCGTTTGGCGTGGCGCCGGCGCTCATGGTCTTCTTCCTGATTCTGGCTCCGCAGGAAGGCTATCAGTGGTTCCGCGAGCTCGGCTGGTTCGTCGCGTTCATCTATTTGCTGTGCGGAGCGGTGCGCTTGGCGCGGTTCAACGTCATCACCAATCCCCTGCTCCAGCGCGCCGAACACGAATCGAACAAGGACTTTCTCGGACTTCCCGTGCCCGCGGCAGCAGGCGCAGTGGCATCGCTTGTCCTGTTCCTGCTGCATATGGCTGACAACGAACGTTCGCTGCAGCAGACCACGTTCGCTCTGCCTATCCTATTGCTACTGATCTCGTTCCTGATGGTCAGCACGATCCGCTACCCAAGCTTCAAGAAGATCGACTGGCAGACCAAGACGCGCCTTTGGACCTTCATCCTACTGCTCATCGTCGGCGCACTGGTCTGGAAGCTCCGCGAAATCTCCTTCCTCGTGATCTTCCTCGGGTACATCGGGTTCGGCATCGTTCGCCATCTCCGCCGCAAGCTTTTCGGTTCGCGTCCCGAAGTTCCCCACAAACCGGTGTGAACAACGGACCAACAATTTCCCGACAACTGGTACCCGGTACGCAACCGTCGGTTTACCCACAACGTCGTCGCACTTGCTCACACCACAACGCGCTCCTCTCTCTCCTCTGAAAACAGCCCGTTTTTCCGCGAAATCCGCGTTGTTCACAGCCCATAATAAGAAGAATAATCTGTAGTTCTTTCTTCTCCCAATCCACTCTCTTGTCAGTAAACACCCCCAAACATCCGCCCTGCCGCGCATGAAATTCAAAATCAACCGCGACCACTTCAGTAACGGCCTCGCTCAGGTGCTCAACGGCGGCGGCTCCAAAGCCACGATGCCCATCCTCAGCAACGTGTTGATCGAGGCGGACAAGGATCACATCTCCCTTGCCACGACCAATCTCGACCTCGGCATCCGCTGCAAGATCAAGGCTGAGGTGAAGGAAGCCGGTGCGATCACCCTTCCGGTCAAGCGCCTCGCCACCATCGTCCGCGAGCTGCCGAATATCGACGTTTCCATCGAGACCACGCCGAGCCACCAGGCCAAGATCACTTCCGGCGGTTCCGTCTTCAAGATCATGGGCATGGGCAAAGAGGAGTTTCCGCCGATGCCCGAGTTTGCCGATGAAAAGGCGGTTTCCCTTGAGCAGGAAGAGCTCGCGACGATGCTCAAGAGCGTCTCCTACGCCCAGTCTTCCGACGAGACCCGCGACATCCTCACCGGCGGCTAGTTCAGCTTCAAAGACGAGAAGCTCACCCTTGTTGCCACCGACGGGCGTCGCCTCGCGCTCATCAGCAAGGATCTCCCTTCGCCCGAAGGCGCCGGCAGCATCATCCTGCCCGCCAAGACCGTCAGCGAACTCGGCCGCATGCTCGATAAGGGTACCAAGGTCCGCCTTGCCGTTTCCGAGAAGCGCTCGGCTTTCCAGATCAGCACCGACAAGGTCGGCGATAACGGCCTGATCGACAACATCTACCTCTTCTCTAAGGTCGTTGACGGCAACTATCCGAACTACAACCAAGTGGTTCCGAAGGAGACGCACCAGCGCATCAAGCTTGAGCGCGAGCTTTTCCTTCAGTGCGTGCACCGCGCTGCCCTCGTCACCAGCGAAAAGTCGAACTCGGTGAAGTTGAAGCTCAGCAACAACCTGCTTGAGATCACCGCTTCGAGCCCGGACTTCGGCGATGCCCACGAATCCATGGCCATCGAGTACAGCGGTCCCGAGCTGCAAGTGGCGTTCAACCCGCAGTTCGTGATCGATCCACTTCGTGCACTCAACAAGGATCAGGTCTTTTTCGAACTGAAGGACGAGGTCAGCCCCGGCGTTTTCAAGACCCTGGAGAACTTCCTTTGCGTGATCATGCCGGTGCGCCTGAGTTAAGGCCACGCGCTGCTCACCTTGCGCCGCCGGACCCACACCGGCGGCGTTTTCATTAGGCGCTCTCCCACTCGATTGCCTCGTTTCCGCAATTCCTGCCTCGGCTCAATGGACATCGGCCAAGTCATTATCGGCTTCTTTGTGATCTCGCTGTTGTTGCACCTGCTCAACTCGCGGGTGTTGCTGCCAGCGGTGACCATTGCCATCCGCTGGGTGCGCTGGATTCTGTTTTCGCTCGTCGTCGCCTATTTGGCCGACCAGTTGAAGTGGACCGATCGGCCGACCTGGTCCGTCGCTGTACTGGGGTTTCTTGGCTGGTTTCTGGTCGAATCCATCTACCACTGGCTGGCGATCCGCGCGCTCAGTCTGAGCCCGCTGCCGCTGTTTCCGCGTTTTGTCGTGAACAGCAGCGGCGAGGAGTGGCCCACGCAGCGCCGGCTGTTTGCGATCCGCGAATGGCTGCGCCGGGAGAAGTTCCATCTGGTCCAATCGCTCAAGTCCGAGATCGCCCCCGGCATCTTCCTGCGGCTCTCCGTCTACCAAGATGCGACCAACCGGATCCGCCTCCAGGTTTCCTTCATCCCCCAGCCCGGCGGCGTGATCGCGTTGTGCTACACCCTCTCCTCGCGCACCGAGGACGAGGTGCGCTACGTGACCGACAACCTGCACCTGCCCTTCGGCGGCTTCTACCCGGAGAACTGGATGGTCGAGCGGCGGCCGTGGACACGCAGCCTTCGCCTCCTCCTCGCCCGCCATCGCAGGCGCATCGACGCGGTGGGCGCCACGTTGCAGCCGTGGACGACCGATCCCCTCGACGACCTGAATCGGCAGCAAGGGCAGCTCGAGAAGGTGAATACCGAACTCGGCTTTCTCCACGGGCATCAGGATCGCGAGGAGTACGGCAAAATTTCCAAGGAAGGCCGCTACCGGGTCTGGAAGGAGATCTGGCTGCTCAACTATCTTGGGCGGACGGTGGGCTACTGAGCCGTGGCTCAGGCGAGCGACAAGCTCCAAGGGGGGCGACGGCTCCCTCTTCCAGGGCTTGAGTCAGGCCATGGTCTTCCGGCCTCCTTGGTATAGCAGCATGGGGGCTGGCATCCTGTAAATTGCTTGTAGGCTTGCCGGTCCGACGTAACGGCGCTTGCCACTGCAACTGATTATGCGAAGAATCCGGCCTTCGAAGGTGATGCATGGGTACGACGATCCTATTGGTTGACGACGATGTCGGTGCGCGACGCACGCTGGCTTCCCTGCTGCAGCGGTTCGGTTTCCGCGTCGTCGAAGCCGAGGATGGGCAGGAAGCCCTCATCACGGCCAAGACACTGGTGCCCGATATTGTGCTGAGCGACTACAACATGCCTGGCATGAACGGCGCCTCGCTCCTTCGAGAGCTGCGTACCAGCCAGCCTGCGCTGGCCAGCGTTCCCTTTGTGCTTTTCAGCGGCTACATCGACCACTGGTCCGGCACGTCGGAAGATCCGGCGCCGGATGTGGTGCTCGCGAAGCCGGTGACGGTCGAACGGCTGCTCGGAGAGATCAACGCCGTGCTGAAGCGCCGCCGAGCCACGCCGGCCGCAACGGCGCCGGTGCAGGCGTCGCAGCCCCGGCAGTTCAGCTGAGCGAGAGCCGTCGCGGCGCTTCCCGGCGGCTGGGCCCGGCCGTCGGCGTTGCTGCGCACCGGATTCAGAAGGCGCGATAGTAGCTCAGCAAAAACGAGAATCCCGCCATCGGCACCATGTCGCTCGGTCGGCCAACGGTTGCCGGCATCGGGACGCGGGTCTTGTCGTCGAGGAGGTTGTTCAATCCGAGGCCGAGTTGTCCGGTCGTGCGTGGATCGCCAAGCAGCAGGTTGGCGTTAAGCAGTGCGTAGTTGCCGGTGCGAGCGACTGCTCCGGAAGGCAGGTAACCTAGCGAATCGTGGACGAACAGCCCTCCGATGGAGAGCGAGGCGTTGTGCGCAACCCCCCAGGTGATCGACCCTTTGGTCACATTCTCGGGGTAGAACAGGAGCGTACGGCCGGTCGGTGCCTTGAAGGTGTGGTAGGGGTCGTCGACCTTGTTGCCGAGCAGGACGAGCTGATGGGCGAACTGGATCGTCACCTTTTCCTGGAGTCGATACTGCACGATGGCTTCGCCGCCGACGAAGTCCACCGCGCCGCCCTGCGTGAACAGCAGTTTGCCCGTGGCGGTGTCGGTGGTGAGGCTGTGGGGGTTGTCGAAGCGGTTGTAGAAGGCGTTGAGCGTGAGGCCGAGGTTCGGATGGGCGAACCAGGTTCCGCTCAGCTCGAGCGAGTGCACAGTCTCGGGTCGATCGATTGCCGAGAGCGCCGAGCCGCCGAGGAAAACGCCGTCGGGAGTGGTGAGGATCGCCATCGGCTGCCGGAAGCCGGAGGTGTACATGAGCTTGGAAGTGAAAGTTTGGCCAGGGCTCCAGACTAGCGACGCGCGCGGCGTGAAAGACCGCTCTTTGTTCACATTAGGCGCCTCCAGATAGTCGAAGCGTGCACCGAACACGGCGGCGAGCTGCGGGCCGAGCTGGAACAACGCCTGCCCGAAGAGGGCCAGTTCGTCGCGGTTGTACGGGGTGAGGGTGCGGTGGGCGTAGTCGGACCCGATGTCGGACCAGAGGCCAGTAGCAGGATCGTACGTTGGAGAGAAGGAGTAATTGTCGCCGGCCCAGTCGGAGCCGTAGCGGTCATGCCGGAACTCGATGCCGCCGATCAGCGAGAAGCTTTCGCGCGGCGTGTAGAACAAGCGGGCGGAAGCCGCGAGGCGCTCTTCGCCCACGCCGCGAGTCTTCAAGCCGGTGTCGAAGTCGCGCTTGGTGTTGGAGCAAGAGTCGAAACTCGCTGCGAGCTTGGCTGTGAGATCCTCGCCAAGTGGGATCTCCTGCCGGAACTCAACAAAGGCGTAGTCGAACGTGTCGATGGGCGAGACGCGCGTGGCCGAGGCGGTGTTGTTCCAGATCGCGCGGGAAACGCGGTCAAAGCGTGCGTAAAGCTCGGTGCGGTCGCGATAGGCAAGCCGGAGCGAGGCACGTGCATTCAGGCGGTAGCGCCCGATGTTGAGCGGCTCGTTGGTGTTTCCCGAGGTGTTGGTCTTCGAGAAACCTTCGGAACGCATCACACCTCCGGAGGCGACCATGCCCCAGTGTTCGGCGAGACGCGCGCGGAAAGTCGTATCGGCAAACAGGGTGCCGCCGCTGCCGGCGCCGGCGTGAGCGCTGCTCTCGTTCCCTACGGCTGGCGGCGCCGTGGAGATGACGTTGATCACGGCAATCGTCGCTCCGGAGCCGTAGAGCGCGGAGCCGGGGCCGACGATGACCTCCACGCGTTCGATGTCCTCGAGCAGGCCGAGCTCCAACTCGGGCGTCGCTCCCTTGGCGTACTGGAGGTTGGCGTTGTGGCCGTCGATGAGGAAGAGGACCTTGCAGTTGTTGTCCACGGCCACGCCGCGGAAGGCCGCGATGAGCTCGTCGCCATCCTCGGTGACGAAGGCTCCAGGGACGTGGTAATCGACGAGTTGGAGGAGATTGCGTATCCCTTGCTGCCGGAGGTCCTCGGCGGAGTACGAGTAGACGGTGGCAGGCGCCTTGCCGATGGAGACGGAGGTTTGCGTCGTGGTGGTCACCTCGATGCGGGCGAGTTGCTCGAGCGAGAGGTCGGAGAGATCGGGGATCGGTGCTGCGCGAAGCCCCGGGCCGGCCAGGCAGCAGAGGGCCGTGGTGGCCGCTCGGCCAATCTGTACGATGCCTGCGTTGATGGGGCGGATGCGCATGGGCG
>CAZXHR010000090.1:0-17372 GCA_964640465.1 uncultured Opitutaceae bacterium | reverse complement strand
CCCCCCAGCCCCGCCGCGCCCCAGCCGAACCAGCTAACGCCGTACCCGCCGCGGCCGATACTCCCCCCGCTAGCAGTCCCACCCCGCCTCCTCCCGCAGAAATCTCCTCCTTGGGCGACAACGTCGAACTCTTCTGATGAACCCCTCGATCAGCAGCGACACCTCCGGAACCTTCCGTTTGGAGGGCACGCTCGACATCTACTCCGCCGAACGGCTCCAGAACACCCTGGCCGACTGTCTGGCGAGCAGCGACACCGTCACCCTCGATCTCGGCGGCGTGGAGACCTGCGACACCGCAGGAATCCAGCTTCTGCTCTCCGCCCGAGTTTCCGCCAGCGAACAAAAGAAGTCGGTGAAGTTTCGCGACGTTCCTGAATCCGTCGCCACCTCCTCCCCCCGCCTCGGCCTGCCGGTGCTCGCCTAACCCGCCCCCCCCCCACACACACTGATCTCCCTATGAGCCGTACGGTCATGACCGTGGATGATTCCGCCAGCATGCGCGACATGATCCGCTTCACGTTGCGCAACGCCGGATACGATGTACTCGAGGCCACCGATGGCCGCGATGCGCTCCAGAAACTGGCCGGTTCCTCGACCGGCCTGCTGATCACCGACCTGAACATGCCCAACATGGACGGTCTCGAACTCATCCGCCAGGTGCGCCAGCTCCCGGCGTTCAAGTACCTGCCCATCATCATGCTCACCACCGAGTCGCAGGACGCCAAGAAGCAGGCCGGCAAGGCCGCCGGCGCCAGCGGCTGGATCGTCAAGCCCTTCCGCGGCGAGCAACTCGTCGCCGTCGCCAAGAAGTTCATGCCCTGACCCTCCGGCGTACGGCCAGCCCGCACCGCCCCGATACACACCTTCCATGCAACAATCCAACAACCCCACCGAGACCTTCCTCCAGGAGGCCGCCGAGCTGCTGGAGCAGATCGAGGCGAACGCCCTCGAGATTCGGCCGGGCTTGGATTGCACCGAGCACGTCAACCGCCTGTTCCGCGCCTTCCACACGATCAAGGGCTCAGGCTCGATGTTCGGCTTCACCGAGGTCGCCGCCTTCACCCACCACGTCGAGACCGCGCTCGACTACGTGCGTGTCGGCAGGCTGGGCACCTCGCCCGAACTGATCGCCCTGCTCCTCGCCGCCCGCGACCACATCGCCGTCCTCCTCGCCGCCGCGCAATCCGGCAAACCGGCGGACAAGGAGGCGGGCAAGCTCATCATCGAGGAGCTTCGTGCACTGCTCCCTGCGGACGACAACAGTGCCGCCACCCCCACTCCGGAACCAACGCCAGCGCCAGTCGTGGAGAAGCATGAGGGCGGGATGAAGCGCTACCGCATCGCCTTCCGGCCGAACATCAACCTCCTCACCGCCGGCACCGACCCGCGCTCCCTGCTCGACGAACTGCGCGGCCTCGGCGAATGCACGATCGTCGCCGATGCCGCCGCGATTCCGCCACTGGAGAAAATCCAGCCCGACGGCTGCTACCTGGCCTGGACCATCCAGCTCGCCACCGACAAGGGCGAATCCGCCATCCGCGATGTCTTCATGTTCGTCGAGGATGGCGCCGAGCTGCGTGTCGAGGAAGTCCCCGAGGCCGCTCCTGCAGCACCTCCGCCCCCGGTGAAGCCGGATGTATCCCGATCACCTATTCCATCGGTCCCGCCGGCTCAAACCGCCGCCGCACAACCTCCGCCCCCGGCCCGCCCAGCACGCAAGGAGGCCCCGACGACCAACGGCAAATCAGCCTCCGTCCGTGTCGCCTCCGAGCGCCTCGATCTGCTCGTGAACCTCGTCGGCGAACTGGTGATGACCCACTCCCGCATCTCGCAGGTGTCGACATCCGCCAAGATCCCTGCGCTGGACACCCCCGTGGAGGACCTCGAGCGCATCGTCGCCGCCATCCGCGATGCCGTGCTCGGCATCCGCATGATGCCCATCGCCACGACCTTCAGTCGCTTCAAGCGCCTCGTCCACGATCTCTCCGCCGAACTGGGCAAGGAGATCGACCTGCGCATCACCGGCGAGGAGACCGAGCTCGACAAGACCGTGCTCGACCAGCTCGGCGACCCGCTCGTCCACCTCGTCCGCAACAGCATCGACCACGCGATCGAGTTCCCCGCCGATCGCGAGCGCGCCGGCAAACCGCGGCACGGCACCATCCACCTCTCCGCCGCCCACGAGGGCTCCAACGTCATCGTCACCATCAGCGACGACGGGCGAGGGCTCAACCTCGCCGCCATCCGCGCCAAGGCCATCGAGCGCAAGCTCGTCGCCCCCGATGCCGTCCTCTCCGAGCAGGAAACCATCAACCTGATCTTCCTCCCCGGCTTCTCGACCGCCGACAAAGTCACCAGCGTCTCGGGACGCGGTGTCGGCATGGATGTCGTCCGCCGCCAGGTCGAGGCGTTGCGCGGCACGATCCGCATCACCACCAAGGCGGGAGCGGGCACCACCGTGGCCCTCAGCCTGCCCCTCACGCTTGCCATCATCGAGGGCCAGCTCGTCTCGATCGGCGGCGACCAGTTCATCATCCCGATGTCGACCGTCGCCGAGAACGTCGAGCTCGAGGCCGCCGAACGCACCACCCGCAACGGCCGCAACCTCATCCCCGTGCGCGGCGAGCTCATTCCCTATATCCGCCTGCGCGACCTGTTCGAGATCCGCGGCCAGCCCCCCGAGATCGAGAAGATCGTCATCGTCTATCACGAGGGCCAGCGGGTCGGACTCGTCGTCGACCGCGTGCTCGGCAGCCACCAGACCGTGATCCAGTCCCTCGGCCGCTTCTACCGCAACATCGAGGTCGCCTCCGGCGCCACCATCATGGGCGACGGCCGCGTCGCGCTCATCCTCGACCTCGCCGGACTGGTCCGCGCCTCCGGCCAGCCGCTCGTGGACGGTCCCGCGGCAGCCCGCGCGTGAGCGCCACCCTTCGTTCCCCACACCCCATGGCCTCCATCCTCATCATCGACGATTCCCCCTCGATCCGTGCCTTCCTCGTCCAGACGCTTGTCGGCGCGGGTCATATGGTGACGACCGCCTCCGACGGGCGCCAAGGTCTCGCCACCCTGCAGAAACAGCGCTTCGACCTCGTCATCACCGACATCTTCATGCCCGAAGCCGATGGCATCGAGACCATCCGCAGCGCCCGCAACGCCGGCATCCTTCCCCGATTGATCGCGATCAGCTCGAAGGACTCGATCATGAACCTGCTGCCCGCCGCCAAGATGCTCGGCGCGATGCGCACGCTCCAGAAACCCTTTACGGCACCGCAACTGTTGGAGGAGGTCGGCGCGGTGCTCCAGCTTCCGCCGCCGACCTACGCCACGGCCGGCGGCTGACCCTTCTGCGGCGCGGACCGCTCACGTTCCGCACCTTTGTTCTGCGACAGCTCACTCAACTACCACCCGTCATGAAAATCGCCACCAGACTCGCCCTCGGGTTCGGCATCGTCCTCGTCCTGCTCGCCACAGGTTTCCTCACCGGACTCAACGCCCTGCGTCAGCTCAACAGACAGACCCAGATCATCACCCAACGCGAAGCGGTGAAGATCAGCCACCTCAACAGCGCCAACGAGCTCGCCTACACCAACGCCATCCTCGCCATCCAGGCTACCGTCGTGGATTCGCGTGAGGAGCAGGTTCGGCTCTTTGACAAGATCGCCGCCAACCGAGTGGGGTTCCTCAAGCACATCGACGAGACCGAGCCCCTCATCATCACCGAACGCGGCCGTGAGCTCATGACCCAGATCCGCCAGACGCTCAACGTCTATGGCGAATCCCGCAACAAGGTGAAGGAGCTCCTCCTCGCCGGCAAACGTGAGGAAGCCGTCGCCCACGCCCTCACGGACATGCTGCCCAAACGCGAAGCCTTCACCGTCCCGCTCCTCGCCCTCATCGAGGCCGCCAACACCACCATGAAGGCCGCCGAGGCCGAGAGCAGCGCCCTCTACTCTAGCTCCCGCACCCTCCTTCTGATCCTCCTCGTCCTCAGCGTCGCCATCGGCGCCTTCGCCGCCTGGTGGATCACCCGCAGCGTCGTCGGCCCCGTCCGCATGGCCGTCGCCTCGATGGACAAGATCGCCCAGGGCGACCTCACCTCGACCCTCGATCACAAATCCAAGGACGAGATCGGCCAGATGGTCGCCGCCATGAACGCGATGATCGAGAACGTCCGCCGCGTCGTCGGCGAGGTCACCGAGGCCGCCGACAATGTCGCCACCGGCAGCGAACAGCTCAGCACCGCCGCCCAACAGGTCTCCGAAGGCACCTCCGAGCAGGCTGCCGCCGCCGAGGAAAGCACCTCCTCCATGGAAGAGATGGCCTCCAGCATCCAGCAGAACGCCGACAACGCCAAGCAGACCGACAAGATCGCCAGCAAGGCTGCCGAGGATGCCAAGACCGGCGGCGACGCCGTCGGCCAAACCGTCGGCTCGATGAAGGAGATCGCCGCGAAGATTAACATCATCGAGGAGATCGCCCGGAAGACCGACCTGCTCGCCCTCAATGCAGCCGTCGAGGCCGCCCGCGCCGGCGAGCACGGCAAGGGCTTCGCCGTCGTCGCCAGCGAAGTCCGCAAACTCGCCGAACGCAGCGCCGCCGCCGCCGGCGAGATCAGCAAACTCACCTCTAGTGGCGTGAAAGTCGCCGAGGAAGCCGGTCAGTTGCTCACCAAGCTCGTGCCCGACATCCGCAAGACCGCCGAACTCGTCCAGGAAATCGCCTCCGCCAGCGTCGAGCAGAACACCGGCGCAAGCCAGGTGAACAAAGCCATCCAGCAGCTCGATCAGGTCATCCAGCAGAATTCCGCCGCCTCCGAGGAGATGGCCACCACTGCCGAGGAACTCGCCAGCCAAGCCGAGCAACTCCAGGCCGCCATCGCCTTCTTCAAGGTCAGCAACACTGCCACCGCTGTCCGGCACGAGCGCAAGCCCCTCGCCGTCAAGGCAACGCTCAAGCCCGCCAAGACCAATGTCCCGCCCGCTCCGCCCGCGAAAACGACCAAGGGCACCGGCGCCACCATCGTCCTCGACGACAAGGAGCATTCCCACGGCGACGACAGCGACTTCCAGCGCTACTGAGCGCCCTTCCCGCGGCACCCTCAACCGCAGCCACCGTTTTCGTCATGAGTGACACCACTCAAACCGCCCAATACATCACCTTCCGCCTCGGCGACGAGCTCTTCGCCGTCAACGTCGCCCAGGTCCGCGAGGTCCTCGACCTCACGCTTATCACGAAGGTGCCCACCGCGCCGGCCTACATGCGCGGCGTCGTCAACGTCCGTGGCAACGCCATCCCCGTCGTCGACCTGCGCCAACGCTTCGGCCTGCCCGCCGTCCCCGAAACCGTTAACACCCGCATCCTCGTCCTCGAGCTCCAGATCGACGGCGAACAGGCCGTCCTCGGCGGCATCGCCGACAGCGTCCACGAGGTCATCGAGCTCGAACCATCCCAGATCGCCCCGCCGCCCACCATCGCCATGCGCTGGCGCAGCGAGTTCATCCAGGGCATGGGCAAACGCGGCGACGAGTTCATCATCCTCCTCGACATCAACGCCGTCTTCACCGCCGGCGAGATGACCTCGATCCGCGTCTCGGCTTCCGAAGCCGGGGAGCCCGTGGCCACGGAGTAGTATAACTGCCGACCAGTATCTATCCTGTCATGCCAACCGAGGTCCCGGTCCGTTCGATCAGCACTGCCGATCTCACGCCGGAGCGTTTCAAACGCTTCGCCGAGTTCATCACCCGTGAGCTCGGTATCAAGATGTCCGAGCAGAAGATCCCGATGCTCCAGAGCCGCCTTCATCGGCGGCTCCGGGCCTTGGGGCTGCCCTCGGTCGAAGCCTACCAGAAATACCTCTTCGACTCCGGCGAAGCCGAGGCCGAGCTCGCCGACTTCATCGACGCCGTCACCACCAACAAGACCGACTTCCTGCGAGAGCCGCACCACTTCCAATTCCTCGTCGACAAGGTGCTGCCCCCGCTCGACACCGAGACCGCCAAACGCGGCTTCAAGCTCTGGTGCGCCGGCTGCTCCACCGGCGAGGAGCCCTACACGCTCTGCATGTACCTCAGCGAGTACGCGGAGAAGCACCGCGGGTTCGACTTCTCCCTCTTCGCCACCGACATCTCCACGCAGGTCCTGCGCAACGCCCAGGCCGCCACCTACGAAGAGAAGAAGATCGAGCCGATCCCGATGCCGTGGAGGCAGAAATACCTCCTGCGCAGTCGCGACGCCTCCAAGCAGCTCGTGCGATTCGTCCCCGAGCTGCGTTCGCGCGTCCGCTTCGCCCGCCTCAACTTCATGGATTCCGAATACGGCGTGAAGGAGATGTTCGACGTCATTTTCTTCCGCAATGTCATGATCTATTTCGACCGTCCCACGCAGGCGGCGGTCGTCCGGAAACTCTGCCGCCAGCTCCGCCCCGGCGGCTATTTCTTCACTGGCCATTCCGAATCGCTGCTCGGCCTCGATGTGCCGCTGCGCATGGTCGCCTCAGCAGTCTATCGGAAGCCCGCCGATAATGTCCCAGGCTGAGACCATTCCCCCACAGCGCAGCCAAGGACGGCTACTTCGCCAACGCACCCGTCCCGCCAGCGGTCCGGTCAAACTCCCCCGCACAGACCTCCCGCGCCGTTACCTCAAGGCCGGAGATCTCATGATCTGCCGCACCGCCTGCGAGGTCACCACCGTCCTCGGCTCCTGTGTCGCAGTCACATTCTTCAGCGCGCAACTCGGCCTCGGTGGCATCTGTCACGCCATGCTTCCGGCTCCACGCCATGGAGACGAGAAGTGTCCCAAGGGCTACGACGAACGCTGGAAGTACGTCAGTTGCGCCCTCGCCGAGTTGATCGAGTGCTTCAACCAGCCCGGCGTCCCACCCTCGGCAGTTGAAGTGAAGATCTTCGGCGGCGGCCATCTGATCGCCCCCACCGCCAACGGTGAAGGCGGCGCCAACGTCGGCGCCAACAACGTCGCACTCGCCCGCCGCATGCTCTCGGAAGCCGGGTTCAAGATCGCCGCAGGCGACATCGGCGGTCCACACGGCCGGAAAATCGTCTTCAACACCCTCACCGGCGTCGTCCACATGAAACTCCTCAACCGCAGCAGCGCCGAGGAGTAACCGCCGCAATCACATCCCGCCATGTCGCGCAAAATCCGTGTCCTCATTGTCGACGACTCGGCGACCGTCCGCCAGGCCCTCGCCACACTTCTCGGAACCGACCCCGAGATCGAGGTCATGGGGACCGCGCCGGACCCCTACGTCGCCGCCCAGCGTATCGCCCAGGAGGTTCCCGATGTGATCACACTCGATGTCGAGATGCCCCGCATGGACGGGCTCACCTTCCTCGAGAAGATCATGCGGCAGCACCCCATCCCCATCGTGATCTGCTCTAGCCTCACCGAGAAAGGCTCGGAGACGGCCTTCGCCGCCCTCGAAAAAGGCGCGGTGGAGATCATCACGAAACCCAAGATGGGCACCAAGCTCTTCTTCGAGGAGTCCGCCGTCTACATCTGCGATGTCGTGAAGTCCGCCGCACACGCGCACCTCCAACGCCGCGCCAACGCCGCCCCGCCTCCCTCGCCGATGAAGGTGCAGCCCAAGCTCTCCGCCGACGCTGTTCTCGAAAAAGGAGGCTCGCACGCGATGATCCAGACCACCGAACGGATCGTCGCCGTGGGTGCCTCCACCGGCGGCACCGAGGCGCTGCGCGAATTCCTCGAAGCACTGCCCGCGGACGCTCCGGGCACTGTCGTCGTCCAGCACATGCCGGAGAAGTTTACCGCCCAGTTCGCCACCCGGCTCAACGGCCTGTGCCGCGTCACCGTCAAGGAAGCGGCCGACGGCGACTCCGTGCTCCGCGGCCAGGTCCTCATCGCTCCCGGCAACCGCCACCTGCTTCTCAAGCGCAGCGGCGCCCGCTACTACGTCGAGATCAAGGACGGCCCGCTCGTCAGCCGCCACCGTCCCTCCGTCGACGTCCTCTTCCGTTCCACCGCCCGCTACGCCGGCAAGAACGCCGTCGGCGTCATCATGACCGGCATGGGCGACGACGGCGCCCACGGCATGCGCGAGATGAAGGAAGCCGGCGCGTACAATATCGCTCAGGACGAAGCCAGCTGCGTCGTCTTCGGCATGCCCGCCGAGGCGATCAAGCTTGGCGGCGTCGACCGGATTCTGCCGCTCAACCAGATCGCCGGCGAGGTTGTGCGCCTCTGCCGCTGAGCCTCGCCGCACTCGGCCGGCAGCAGGACGGCTCCATCGCACCGAACGCTGGCGACTCCACCCATATACCGGCTCACCGCCGCAGGCGCACCAGCACCGGCCGGTGGTCGCTCGCCGCCCGCACCGCCGGCGAATCGTACACCCACATCCTGACCACAGCCGGCCGCAGCGCCGGCGAGACGAGGATGTAGTCGACACGACTGAAAACGTCGGCCTTGCGGTAGTGGTGCGTCCAGCCGTCGCCGGCCCCGTCTGTCGCAGGAAGGAGCTCGCTGATCGTCGCTTCTCCGCGGCGCAGGAGCGTCCGCACCGGTTTGCTGCGCGGCCCGTCGTTGAAATCGCCCAACACCAGAAACGCCTTCTCTGAAGGTATCGGGCATAGCCGCAACACGAGGTCCCGCACCGCCGCGGCCTCCCCCAGTCGCTGCGCCGCAGAATCCGGATCGGCCGGGTTCTCCGTATGCCGGCTCTTCAGATGCACCACGAACAGCGTCACTTCGCCGCCGCCGAACGCCACGCTCGCCTCCAGCACACCGCGACGTACGAGGTCGGGCACTCCAGCACCGCGATGAGGCACCTCCGCATGCGATCCCACGCGCAGCGGCACCCGCGACAGCAGGGCCACATGGCGTTTCGGATCCGGGCCGTTCAGCAGCGCGCGGTACGGATAGGCGGCGCCGTCCGCAGCAAGATCGCGCTGCAATTCCTCGAGATACGGCTCCGGCCCCATCTCCTGGAGCGCGAGCACGTCGGGCGTCGTTTCCCGCACAGCTTGGCGCAACGCCGCCTTGGCCTTCTCCGGCTTCGGGTACTCCGTGCGGTACTCGCCGTCGACCATCCGGTCCTCCGCCACGTAGTTCTCGACGTTCCACGTCATCACCGTCAGTTCGCCACCGGCGGCGCACAGCCAGGCGAACGCCAGCAGCCCCAGCCAGCCGCCCCGCGCCAACACGCTCAACGGGGCTCGCCGACCAGTGCTTGTTCGCGCTCGATCAGCGTGGGATGCGAGTAGTGGAATGTGCTGAACCACGGGTGCGGCGTGAGGTTGGTAAGATTCTTCTCCGCTAGCTTGCGCAGCGCGCCGACGAGCGGCGCGTGCCCGTTCACGGTGTCGCGGGCGAAGGCGTCGGCCTCGTACTCGTGCCGGCGCGAAAGCGCGTTGAGCAGCGGCGACAGCCAATATGTGGCCAACCCGCCCAGCAGCGCGACCAGTAGGAGCGCCGGCGCCGCGCCGGCTTTCGGAGCGAAGCCGAACCCGCCCAAGAACCACGGGCTGCGCATCAGCCAGTCCACGGAGAAGAATCCCGCGGCGAGAAACGCCGCCGAGAGCGCGAGCATCTTCGGTATGTGCCCACGCTTGTAGTGGCCGATCTCATGCGCCAGGACAGCCTCGAGCTCCGCCGGCGTGAGCTGCTTGATCAATGTGTCGAAAAGGACGATCCGCCGGAAACGGCCAAAACCGGTGAAGAAGGCGTTGGAATGTCCGGAGCGCTTCGAGCCGTCCATCACCTCGATGGTGCGTGCATGGAAGCCGGCGCGGTCGGCCAGCGCCATGAGGCCGGCCTTCAGCTCGCCCTCCGGGAGCGGCGTGAGCTTGTTGAAAAGCGGCAGGATCACCAGCGGGTAGATCACCAGCACCAGAAGTTGGAACACCATCACGCTCGCGAATCCCCACACCCACCACCAGCGGCCGCTCCAGGCGACCAGCGAAAGCACCAGCCACAGCAGCGGTGTCGCTAGCACAAGTGCGACCAGTCCGCCCTTGACCTTGTCCGCTACCCACAGGCGCAGCGTGCTGTTGTTGAACCCGAAGCGCGCCTCCAGACGGAATGTGCTCCACCAGTCCAGCGGCAGCCCCGGAAGCGTCATCGCAAGCCCCACCGTGACCAGCCAGAGCGCCTGGCTCCAGCCCGCAGTGCCGGCCAGACCGGTCCAGGCGTCGAGCCAGCGCGGCAGCACGCCGCTGAATACCAGCACCGCCAACACCGCGGCCTCGCACAGCTCCTCCCACTGCCCGAAGGAGTTCTTCGCCAGGCTATACTCGACGGCCTTCGCGTACGTCGGCGCATCCATCACCCCGGACAACGCCGGCGGCACCGCACCCGCGTTGCGGGCGATCTCGCGCCGGTTCATCGCGGCAAGCGCGGAATCCCCAACGATTTTTGCGACCAACAGGGCCGCGGCGGCGATCTCGACCGGTTGCAACATCGGCGGCAGCTTCCGCGGCGCACCGCATCCGTGCGAGTGAAAAAGCCGTAACCGGAACCTCCCGGCGGCGTTTTCCGGCCGTGCCCGCTGAAAATATGGTAAGAGGCCGCGTCTTCGTCGCCAACTCTCGGTAACGGACAACTGTCCTTCCCACGGCGCACCGCACCGGTCCATCCCCCCGCGGCGCCGCCACGTTTCCGCGATGTTCGCCCCCGCCCCACCGCTTCCCGCCACCGACGTCTTCCCCGTCGACACGCTGCTGCGTCCGGCCGACCTCGAAGCCTACGCCCGCGAGATGCCCCTCGCCACCACCGTGGTGCCGCGGCTGCAGTCGTTGCTCCATGCGGAAGCGGCGAGCATCGGCGATATCGTCGACTTGGTGATGCTGGATCCCGGGCTGGCCTTGCGCCTGATCCAGGCGACCGCCGGCCCGCGGCACAGGCAACGTCTCCCGGCGGCCGATCTCGCCAGCGCCCTTCTGCAACTCGGCGCCGAGGAGATCTACTGCGTTACCGCCACCTACGCGCTCGGCCGCCTTCTCCACCGCTCGCTGCGCTGCTACGGTCTCGGCCCCACCGAGTTCTGGCGACGCTCGGTCGCTTGCGCGCTCGCGATGGCCGATCTCGCGCCCGCCGGCGGTCTCGACCCGCGCACCGCCTACACCGTCGGCCTGCTGCACGCGGTGGGGATGGTTTTCATCGACCGTCACTTCCGTTGTATCGGCACCCCGCAACTTCGCTTCGGCCCGATGCTGCCCGAACGCCTGCCCAAGGCGGAGATGATGCTCACCGGCATGCACCACGCACGAGCGGCAGCCTTCGTGTTGCGCGCCTGGGGATTCGATGAGGAGATCGCCGAACCGGTCGAACACCAGCTCCGCCCCGGAGGCTCGCTGCGCCACCGCGCCATGACCTCGCTGCTCGCCGAGTCGCGTGCCCTGGCGCTCGAGCTGGTCCCGCAGCTCCCACCCGCGTGCGACAGCCTGGCCGAATCCGCCTGCCCCGTTATCGGCGACGCCTGGCTGGCCGCGCTCGCCGAGCATGTCCTGCAGCTCGAGGCTCCACCGGTCTGAGCGGCAGCGCCGCCACGCCTAGCTTGGCCGTAATCAGTCGAGGGTCGAGGCGACGAGCGTCGAGAGCCGGAGTGCCGAGGCTAGACCCGCGCGAGCAATCACCCGGACCGGAGCACCGGCCAATTGGCGCTCATCCCTCGACGCTCGTCTCTCGTCTGCATCGACCCCTCAGCCTCAGGCGCGAAAGCCGGTCACCAGCGCATAGACGCCGCAGGCGCAGAGCAGCACGCCGGAGACGCGATTGATGCCGGTCATCAATGCCGGCCCCACCTGCCCGCGCAACAGACCGACGCCGCTGCTCAGCAACAGCCACCACAGACTGGATCCGGCGAACACGCCCGCGACAAGCGTCCAAGCTCCGCCTCGTCCTGTTCCGCCACCGAAGCCCAGACCTGCGAATACGGCCGCGAACGAGAGGATGGTGAGCGGATTCGTCAGCGTCAGCGCGAACGTCGACAGGAAGGCGCCGGCCAAACCGTTGCCCCGAATCTCGGCCGCCTGCGTGGAGGGACGGCTCAGAAAGATCCTCACGCCGAGCCAACAGAGGAACAGCCCGCCGACCAGTCCCAACCAGAACCGCTGCCCGACCAAGACCGACGACACGGCCGTCAGCCCGAGCCCGGCGACACAGCCATAGACCGCGTCCGCCGTCGCCGCCCCCATCCCGCTCGCCAGACCGCTCAACCTTCCGCCGGCCAGCGTGCGTCGGATGCACAGAAGTCCGATCGGTCCGACCGGCGCGGCGATCGAAAGCCCGACGACAAGGCCCTTGCAGAAGAGCTTCAGCATGGTGCTCAGGCCTCTGGTCAAGCCACTTCCACACGGCCGCCGAGCGCTTCGTGCTCGGGGAAGCAGATCCGGCCCACCGCCTCGTTGAAGTCCGCCGCGCCGCGCAGGATCTCGATCTCAAGCCGAAGGTAGTAGAGCGGCAGCGGGAACTTCATGTCGGCTGGGATGCGCACGGCATCCTTCTCAGTCGTCACCACATAGTCCAGACCGGCGTCGACGGCCTCCTCGAAGATCAGGTCGAGGTCGTCGGCCGTGAACCGGTAGTGGTCGACGTAGCGTTTCGTGTAGAGGAGGTTCGCGCCGAACTTGCGCAGGAACGCCTCGAAGCTGTCCGGTGTGGCAATGCCGCTGAACGCCCCCACGCGCCGCCCCTTCAGATGCGCCAGCTCGTGGCGCTCGCCGGCATCGTTCACGCGCTGAAGGTACTTCGGCACGTGCGCGCACTCGATGATCTCGGCGGTCGGGTTGTGCTGGCGGATCGTCTCCTCCAGCTCGAGGTCGCGCTGTCCGTCGGACTTGGTGACGAAGATGTACGAAGCGCGGTGCAGGTGCTTGACCGGCTCGCGCAGCAGGCCGCGCGGGAGCAGCTCGCCGTTGCCGAAGGGGTTGGTCTTGTCGACGAGGAGCAGGTTGAGCCGGCCCTTGAGCGGCAGGTACTGGAAACCGTCGTCGAGCACGAGCGTGTCGCAACCGAAGCGCTTGATCGCGAAGGCGCCGGACTTCACCCGGTTCTTGTCCACCAGCACGACCACGCCGGGGAGGTTTCGCGCGAGCATGTAGGGCTCGTCGCCGGCGATCTCGGAGTCGAGCAATACTGTCGTGCCATCGCTCACGATCTTCGGCGGTGGCTCCTCGCCCTTCGTGATCCAGTTCAGCGCCCGGCGCCACAGCGGCACCGACTTGCTGCGGTAGCCGCGGCTGAGGATCGCCACCTTCCGCCCGCGCTCCGTGAGCGAGCGTGCGAACTTCTCCACCACAGGAGTCTTGCCCGTGCCGCCCACGGTCAAGTTGCCAACGACGACGACCAAGCACCCGAGCGGCTGGTCGCGGAAGATGCGGTTGCGGTAGAGCCAGAGCCGCAGCTGCACCCCCCCGCTGAACGCCCACGATACACACTGCAGGAAGAACGCGTAGGCATCCGCCAAGCGCTCGTCGCGACGGCCGAAAATGACGTCGACTGTGTACTGTTCGAGCGCGTGAAGCTTCTTGTTGAGCCAGCGTGTCATCGTGTGGGAGCGAGGCGGATGGGCCGACTCTGGAAACTCCCGGTGCGTTTTCCAAGCCGGGAGGCGAGGAGATTCGCGCCCGCCCCGGAACCCCGGTGCACCACCGAGAGCACGAAATTCTGTTCCGATCGGGTCGGAATTTCGTGCTCTTCCGACCGCAGGCGGGCGCGCCTCGTGCTCACTCCTGTCGTGCGAGCTCGCGCAACACCCGCAGGCCCAGCACGGCCTGGCGGCCGTCGCGACCCAGCCAGCGAAACGGCCACAGCCGTAGCGGCAACGCCGCCCACCAGAGGGCGCACAGGTTTCGCCGCAGCGCGCGGCGCACCTCCGCCGACGGATTCTCCGCCCAGTAAGCGGCGGCGATCGCCTGCAGGTCGGCCACCGGATGCCGTTCCCACAGCGACGCCGTGTACGACATCACGAAAAGCATCAGGTCGCGCGCCTGCGCGGTCACCAGCGGCATCACCTTCGTCGGCTCCTCCTCTAGGTCGATGAAGGTCACCTGCCGGCCGTCGTACACGATGTCCTTGAGAAATGGACGCCCGTGGCACCGGCCCGAGCGGTGGATCCGCCCAAGCTCGCGGGCCGCCAGCAGCACCGCACGCAGCCGCCCGGCGGCGTCCGTCTCCTCGCGCAGCCACGCCCGCAGTGGCTGGCCGCAGTCGGCGGTGATGAACCAGTCCTCGCCGGCCTCGACCAGTTCGGCCACCGGCAGCCCTTCGGCGCGCCAGCGGCGCAGACGGACGATCTCCGCCCGCACCGACTCCACGTCGCCCGGTGTCGCCGTCGAGCGCAGCAGCGGCCACGGCACCAGCGCCGTCACGCAGCGCACAACCGTGCGCCAAGGGTTCTTGGCCTCCGGTTCGGCGCGCTTGATCCAGCCGCACGCCACGCGCTCGACCCGTTCGGGCCGAGGTGGCGCCGGCGGAATGACTGCGTTGGCTGAGCCCGGATTCATCCGTCCATTCTCTGGCGGCGGGCTGCGCGCGCCGGCAACGACATTTTCCGGTCCTGCGCCCACGCCTCGGAAACGGGGTTTGACGCGTCCGCCGCCTTCCCACGTCTTCGTTGCTTCGACACAGCCTCCGCATGTCCTCGCAACCGCCACACCCCACCACACCGTCGGCACGTCCGTCGTCCGGGCTGCGCTGGCTGAGGCTGGGCGTCGTGGCGTTCGTGCTCGCGATGGTCGCCTGGCGCTGGGATCCGCAGACCGGCTTCACCGCGCTGATCCGTTTCGGCGACGATTTCGCCGCCACGCGCCTGCCGGCCATCCGCGCCCTGCCGCTCAAGAGTTTCCCCGGCGCCGGGTACGACGGACAGTTCTACGCCCAGCTCGCGGTTGATCCCCACTTCACCACGCCCGAGGTCCATGCCGCGGTCGACAATCCCGCCTATCGGGTCCGCCGCTTCGGGCTGTCGCTGCTGGCCCATGTGCTCGGCGGCGGCTCGCCCTGGCTCACGCTCCAGGTGTACGCGCTGCTCAACACCGCGCTATGGCTGGTCTTCGCCTGGCTGTGCTGGCGCGAGATCGGCGCCGACAACCTCCGCGGCACGCTGCGCTGGTGCGCGATCGTCCTCGGCCTAGGCGCGCTCGACAGCGTCCGCCTCTCCCTCTCCGATCTGCCCGCCGCGCTGCTGATCCTGCTGGCCGTCCGCGCCGCTCGCCACGCCCGGTCTGCGATGGCCGCCGGCTGGCTCCTGCTCGCCGGCTTCTTCCGCGAGACCGCCATCCTCGCACTCCCCGGGCTCTGGCGTGGCGACGTCCGCTCGGCGCCGGACCGAATCCGTTTTCTCCTCTCAGCCGCAGTCTGCGCGCTGCCGCTTGTGGCGTGGGTGCTGTGGCTGCAAACCGCCCTGCCTGGCGCCGGCGGCGGCGTGGGAAACTTCCTGCTGCCCGGCCAGGGGAATGTCCGTCACATCGCCGAGTGCCTCGCCGCCTTCGCCTCCGGAAACTTCGACTCGCGCTACGTCTGGGGGCTGATCGGCGCCCTCGCGCTCGGTCTCCAATCCGTCTCCCTGCTCCTGCGCTGGCGCGACCCGAATCCCTGGGTACGCGCCGCGATCCCCTTTGCCCTGCTCTACTGGTGCCTCGGCCCCGCCGTCTGGCACAGCTACTGGACAGCCGCGCGCGCCCTCCTGCCGCTCACGCTGGCCTTCAACCTCACCCTGCCCGCCTCCGGCCGCGGTTTCTGGTGGCGCTTCGCCCTCGGCAACGCCTGCGCCCTCCACGCCATCTACCGGCTCCTGCCCGATCTCTGACCCGGCCGGCCCCTGTCCAGAGCCCCCCCTCCGCCGTCCGGACCGTTTTTCCAGCGCTTCGCAGTTTGTAACAACCCTCTGAAACACCCCGTTGCCTTCGGCAACCGCGCGCACGCGTACGCACGCGAGGAAACGGCTCGCCGCAAAACGAGGGCTTGAAAAATCCAGCCGCCAGCCTAGCGAACATCCCCTTCATGGCCAAAACACTCGTCATCGCCGAGAAACCCAGCGTCGCCGCCGACATTGCCCGCGCCTTGGGCAAAGTCCCGAAGAAGGGCGAGGTTTTCGAGAACGACGAGTACGTCATCAGTTCCGCCGTCGGCCACCTGGTCGAGCTCGAGATGCCCGAAGATATCGACGAGAAGAAGTACCGCTTCTGGCGCCTCGAAACCCTCCCGATCATCCCGGGCAAGTTCGGCGTGAAGCCCATCGAGAAGACCAAGGAGCGTTTCCAGCTCCTCAAAAAACTCCTCGCCCGCGACGACATCGCCACCGTTCTCAACGCCTGCGACGCCGGCCGCGAGGGCGAACTCATCTTCAGCTACATCCTCCAGGCCGCGAAGTGCAAGAAGCCCGTCCAGCGTCTCTGGATGTCGTCCATGACCAACGAGGGCATCCGCACCGCTTTCGCCAAGCTCCGCACCGGCGCCGAGATGCAGCCCCTCCAAGACGCCGCCCGCTGCCGCTCCGAGGCCGACTGGCTCAACGGCCTCAACGCCCCACGCGCCGTCACCAAGCGCCACTTCCGCTCCCCCAAGGGCTCCATCGCCCCCCTCGGCCGCGTGCAGCCGCCCACCCTCGCCATCGTCATGCAGCGCGAGCGCGAGATCCGCGCCTTCAAGCCCCGCGCCTTCCACCGCGTCGTCGCCTCCTTCAAGGTCGCCCAGGGCGAGTACGAGGGCGTCTACCAGAAACCCGATTTCAAGAAGAACGGCGACGAGCACGACCGCGCCGAGCGCCTCTGGCAGCGCGCCGCCGCCGAGGCCGTGGCCGCCGCCACCCAGCCGGGCGCGCAAGCCGTCGTCTCCGACGAGAGCAAGCGCACGACCCAGATGTCGCAGCGCCTCTACGACCTCACCTCCCTCCAGCGCGACGCCAACAACCGCTTCTCCTTCTCCGCCCGCCGCACCCTCCAGATCGCCCAGAGCCTCTACGAGCGGCACAAGATGTGCACCTACCCTCGTACCGACTCCCGCTCCCTGCCCGAGGACTACGGGCCCACCGGTAAGGAAACCCGCGCCCGCCGCCACCGTCCTCCAGCACGACTGGGTCCGCCCCAACAAGCGCATCTTCAACAACGCCGAGGTCACCGACCACTTCGCGATCATCCCGACCAACAGCGAGCACACCAGCCACCTCGAGCCCGACGAGCAGAAGATCTTCGACCTCATCGCCCGCCGCTTCGTCGCCGTTTTCTTCCCACCCGCGCAGATCGACGTGACGACGCGCACCAGCCGCGTCGGCCCCCACGCCTTCACCAGCGAGGGCAAGGTCCTCGTCGAGCCCGGCTACCTCGCCGTCGCCGGCAAGACCCGCTTCGAGGACGGCGCCAAGAGCCTCCCCCCCCCAAACCCCCCCCCAGGCCCGC
>CAZXHR010000089.1:0-17399 GCA_964640465.1 uncultured Opitutaceae bacterium | reverse complement strand
CGTGCCCGAGCTCGGCGGCCTGTTCGTCATCGGCACCGAGCGCCACGAGTCCCGCCGCATCGACCGCCAGCTGCGCGGCCGTTGTTCGCGCCAGGGCGACCCGGGCCAGTCGCGTTTCTACATCTCCCTCGAGGACGATCTCATGCGCCTCTTCGCCTCCGGCGGCATGATGGCCAAGATGATCGAGAACTCGATGAAGGAGGGAGAGGAACTCGAGCATCCGTGGCTCAACAAATCCATCGAGTCCGCCCAGAAGAAGGTCGAGCAGCAGAACTACTCGATCCGCAAGCGCCTGCTCCAATACGACGACGTCCTGAACAAGCAGCGCGAGGTCATCTACGCCATCCGCAACGGCGCCCTCCACGCCGATCGCAGCAAGGACCAGATCTTCACCTTCATCGACGAGGAGATGCTCTACCGTGCCGAGGTCGCAGGCTTCGACGAGAAGGGCGGACCCGATGCCGCCAAGCTCGAGTCCTTCGTCGGCTGGGTTTGCATGCACTTCCCAGTCTCCCTCAAGGTCGAGGAGCTTGCCGGCCTCAATGCCGAAGCCGTTGGAGCCCTTGTCGCCGGCAAGATCAAGGAAGCCTACGCGCTAAAGGAGTCGGTCGAAAATCCCGAGGCCCTCGGATCCCTCGAGCGCTTCGTCATCATCAACGCGATCGACCACCACTGGCAGGCGCACCTCACCGAGATGGAGGACCTGCGCAAGAGCGTCGGCCTGCGCAGCTACGGCCAGAAGGATCCGCTCACCGAGTACAAGAGCGAGGCCTTCAAGTTCTTCGAGGAGCTCTATTCGAACATGCGGATGCAGATCTGCACTGGGCTGTTCCGCACGGCGACCAATCGCGACGCCTTCGAAAACATGCTCGCGATCCTCTCGCGCACCCTTCGCATGGAAAGCCCGGCGACCACGCCGCCGCCGCCCGCCGTCGTCGCCCACACCGTCGCCACCGGTATCTCCATCCCCGGTCGCGCCGCCCCCGCACCCGTTGCAGCCGAGCCCGAGCCGGAAGTCGAGGAGCCCAAGCAGGAGGTGCAGCTCCCGAAGATCACCGTGCGCCGCGAGCTGCCAAAGGTCGGTCGCAACGATCCCTGCCCCTGCGGCAGCGGCAAGAAGTTCAAGAACTGCTGCGGCCAGTAATCGCCGCCTACCGTTTCCCGCGAAGGCCGGACCTCCAGGTCCGGCCTTTTCTTTGCCCTCGGCGGCGAACACGGCGAGAGTCCCAGCCTCTCGCCCGAAGCCCTCCGCAGCACCACACCTCCACGTTGATCCACCGCTCTCCCCTATGAAACACACGCTCATCCTTCTTCTCGTCCTCTCCACCGCCCTCGGCCTGCGTGCCGGCGATATCGCCCTGCCCACCCCGCGCCACACCGGCGGCATGCCGTTGATGGAGGCGCTGGCGAAACGCCAGAGTATCCGCGAGTACGACACTCGCGAGCTCTCGCGGCAGCAGCTCTCCGACCTGCTCTGGGCCACCTTCGGCATCAACCGCCCCGACGGCCGTCGCACCGCCCCCACCGCCAACAACCGCCAGGAGCTCGACCTCTACGTCGTGTTGAAGGAGGGCGCCTACCGCTACGACGCCGCTGCCAACAAGCTGCTGCTCGTCACCACGGAGGACATCCGCGGCCAAATCACCGGCCGAAGCTTCGCTGCCGCGCCGGTGCAACTGCTGTACGTCGCCGATCTCTCGCGCCGCAGCGAGTCCGACGAGAACCGCAAGCTCCTCATGGCGCACATCGACTGCGGCTACCTCTCGCAGAACACCGGCCTCTTCTGCGCCTCCGAGGGGCTGGCCACCTGCCCTCGCGCCACCCTCAACCGCGAGGTCGCAACCGAGAAGCTCCAGCTCCGGCCGACGCAGAGAATCCTCCTCGCCCACTCCGTCGGCTATCCGAAGCCCTGAGTGCCATCGGCCACATCCGCTCGCCCCGCGGCTCAGCGTAGTTCGCCGGGCTTGAGCTTGCGCACACGCATGAAGCGGGCGCGCAGATGCTCGTCCAGACCACGGCGCGTCGCATCCGGTATCTTAGCAACGAGGCTCTCGAGCGACGGCAGCTTGCCGCCGTTCGAGGTATTTCGTGCGGCCGGCGCGGCGTCGCCGGGCGGTGGCGTGTAGTCCTCGCCCATCATCGAGGCCTCGTCGGCAGCGCTGGGGCCAATGGGCTCGCCCTCTTCCACCCGGCCTACGGACTCGGCCGTGACGGCCTGGCTTTCGCCCGCGTCCTCGACATCGTCTCCTACCGCTTTCTCCGCGGCCGGCATGTCGCCAATTTCAGGCGTCAGCTCTTTTTTTTTTCGCCTGGTGCGGATTCGGCGAGGGCAGCGATCTCCTTGAGCACGCTGTCGAGCGCGCGGGAGCGGCTGCCTTCGACCGCCTTGAGAAGCGTGATCTCGAAATTGACCTTCTCGGAGAGGCCAAACTTCACGCCGCCCTCGCCCTCGTGCAGGGCGTCGAGGAGGCGGGTGAGCTGCTCGGTCGTCATCTCGGTGCCGAGGGCACGGCTCTTGCCGCCTTGCTTGATGGCGTCGAGCAGCGCGCGGCGGACGACGGTCTGGAGATCGGCGAGGAGGCGGAAAAGATCGCGGCCACCGGCATCGAACGCGTCAACCATTTCGACCAAGCTGCGGTGATCGCCGGCGGCGATGGCGGCGGCGAGTTTCGCCACCTGCTCGGCGCCCACGAGTCCGTAAACATCGAGCACGTCGGCCTCGGAGATCTTCTGGCCGCAGAAGGCGATCATCTGGTCGAAGATCGACTGCGCGTCGCGCATGCCGCCGTCGGCCAGGCGCGAGATGCTGGCCAGCGCCTCGGGCGAGACCTCGATCTTCTCGACCTCGGCAATGCGCTTGAGGCGCTCGGTGATGAGCTCGTCGGAAATCGGACGCAGGTCGAATCGTTGGCAGCGCGAGACGATGGTCGGAAGGACCTTCTGCGCCTCGGTGGTGGCGAAGATGAACTTCACGTGCTCCGGCGGTTCCTCGAGCGTCTTCAGCAGTGCGTTGAACGCCGCGGCCGAGAGCATGTGGACTTCGTCGATGATGTAGACCTTGTAGCGTCCGGAGGCCGGCGCGTACTGCACGGTCTCGCGCAGGTCGCGGACCTGGTCGACGCCGTTGTTGGAAGCACCGTCGATCTCGATCACGTCGAGGTGCGTGCCAGCGGCGATGTCGCGGCAGGCGGCGCATTCGCCGCACGGAGTCGGGGTCGGGCCCTTCTCGCAGTTGAGCGCCTTGGCGAAGATGCGGGCCGTGGAGGTCTTGCCCGTGCCGCGTGGACCGACAAAGAGGTAGGCGTGCGCGATGCGGTTGCGGATGATCGCATTCTTGAGCGTGCGCACGACGTGATCCTGACCGACGACGTCGTCGAAGACCTGCGGGCGCCACTTGCGGGCGATGACCTGATAGCCGGTTTGCGACACGGGAAAAGGGATCGGAGGGGGAAACAGGGCGACATTGCGGCTGCGCTCGCGGAGCCGCAGTGCCAGCGTCGGTTACTAGACGGCCGTGTCGCCGCGTTCGTCGGTGCGGATGCGGATGACATCCTCCAGCGGAGCGACGAAGACCTTGCCATCGCCGATCTTGCCTGTGCGCGCGGTCTTCACGATCACGTCGACCACCTTGTCCTTGAGGTCATCACGGACCGCAACTTCAAGCTTCACCTTGGGGAGGAAGTCCACGGTGTACTCGCTGCCACGGTAGATCTCGGTGTGGCCCTTCTGGCGGCCAAAGCCCTTAACCTCGGTGACGGTCATGCCCTCGATGCCGATTCCGGCTAGGGCTTCCTTAACTTCCTCGAGCTTGAAGGGCTTGATGATGGCGATGATCAGTTTCATGGGACTCGAAAGGCTGGCGGAGGATTAGGGAGGGGCCTGTGGCGAGCAAGGTTTGTTTGGGAAGATTTTCGGGGCCATTTCTCTGCCCCGGCTCTCTTCCGGCGTGTCGTTTCCGTGCACGGGAAAACCGGAGCCGCTGAGATGCAGCTCCGACGTTGGTGGATGATCCACCGGACAGACGCGTGCGCGCTACGCGCTTCGCAACCCGCGACTCTCACAGGCTGCGCGCGTAGTGCCATGCGTTGCGGGCTCAGAGCGCGACGTCGCCGTGCTCGTCGGTGCGGATGCGGACGACTTCCTCAAGCGGCGTGAGGAAGATCTTCCCGTCGCCGATCTTGCCGGTCTTGGCGGCGGCGACGATCGCGTCGATCGCCTTCGGCGCGAGAGTGTCGGACACGGCGATCTCAAGCTTCACCTTCGGCAGGAAGTCGACGGTGTACTCGCTGCCGCGGTAGATCTCGGTGTGCCCTTTCTGGCGACCGAAGCCCTTGACCTCGGTGACGGTCATGCCCTCGACGCCCACGGCGGCGAGCGCATCCTTCACTTCCTCCAACTTGAAGGGCTTGATGATGGCGGTGATGAGTTTCATGCGGTGTTGTGATATCCGTTCAGGTTGGCGGTCAGTAGATGTAGCCCTCTTCGCCGTGTTCGGAAAGGTCGAGGCCTTGACGCTCGACATCCGGTGCGGCGCGCAGGCCGATGGTGGCCTTGATCAGGTAAGCGATGGCAATGGTGCCGACGACCGCCATGGCGACGGTCAGCCCCATGGCCTTGAGTTGCTCGAACCAGAGCCCGCCGTGCGTCACCAGACCGGCGAGGCCGTTCTTGGTCGCGGCGGCGGCGGTAAGGTTGGCGTTCGTATCAGCGGTGGCGAGAAAACCGGTCACAAGCGCTCCCAGCGTGCCACCCACGGCGTGGACGCCGAAGGTGTCGAGCGCGTCGTCGTATTTGAGCCAGCCCTTCAGTTTGGTGCAGGCGAAGTACGGGACGGCTCCGGCGAGCACGCCGATGATGACAGCGCCGTTCACGCCCACAAAGCCGGCGGCCGGAGTGATGACGACCAAGCCGGCGACAGCCCCCGAGCAGAAGCCGAGGATGGAGGGATGACCGCGAGTGATCCACTCGAGCATCGGCCAGACGAAGGCGCCAACGGCGGCGGCGATGGTGGTGGTCATGAAGGCGTTGGCAGCGACACCGTCCGCGGCAAGGGCCGAACCGGCATTGAACCCGTACCAACCCACCCAGAGGATGCCGGTGCCGACCATGCAGAGCACCATGCTGTGCGGCGCCATTTTCTCCCTACCGAAACCGATGCGGGGCCCCAGGATAAGACAGAGGACCAGCGCGGACCACCCCGAGGACATGTGGACCACAGTGCCGCCGGCGAAGTCGATCGCGCGAATCGAGGCGTCTCCGTTCCAGACGCCGTTCATGCTGCCGGTCACGCCCCATACCATGTGGGCGAGCGGGAAGTAGATGAAGACCATCCACACGGTCACAAAGGCGATGATGGCGGAGAACTTCATGCGCTCGGCGATCGCGCCGACGATCAGCGCCGGAGTGATGATCGCGAACATCATTTGGTACATCGCGAAGACGTTGTGGGACACCCAGAAGGCGTAGTCGGTGTTCGGAGCCGCACCGACGCCCTTCAGGAAGAGGTACTCGGTACCGCCAAGGAAATGCCCGAGGAAGCTGCCGCTCTCGGAGAAGCTCTTGCCGAAGACGAAGCTGTAGCCGAACGCCCACCAGAGCAGCGTGACCAAGCCGGCGATACCCAGGCATTGCGCGAGGACTGAGAGAACGTTCTTGCTCCGGACCAGGCCGCCGTAGAACAGGGCCAGACCGGGCAGCGTCATGAAGAGCACCAGGGCGGTGCAGACCATCATCCAAGCGTTATGCCCCGGCCCCGGCACGCCCGCCAAGGCTGAGCCCGGATCTCCGTTGGTGAAGTAAGCCATGAACGCAGCGATCGTCTCGTCCGAAGACGACGTCGCGGTAGTGTCGGCTGCCAGCGCACACGCCGGCACTACAGCCAGACCTCCCAGCCCAAGCGGCAGGGAGCGGAGAAAACGGAATTTGCTGAGCATAGTCGCAGGTATTCCAGCAGTCGCGATGCCAGCGACATCCGAACCGCCGCCCCCCACTCCAGCCGCCCCGCTTGCTCCAGCGGACCGCATAGGGGTGCTTGTTTTTGGGCAGACGTCGGCCCGCAGGCTCGCCAGTTCCGCTCCGGGGGGCATTCACGGACGGTGCACTGTCTAATTCCGCGCAGCGCGTCACAGCCGCCACTGAAGCCCGTGCGCACTATTTTTTACTATGCATCCTGCTGCGTTTCCTGCCGAAACCGCCTGCATGGCACATCGCCGAATCGAGAGCCCAGCGTGACAGTAATCGCGGCGAAATCCGACCGCTTTCCATCTCAAGTTCGCCGCCGCCCAACCGAATAACGGAAGACGGCCCAACCCGCATAACCTGATCGTGCTCAGCGGCACTCGGGACGCGAGCGGCCACCTGCACAATTTCCCTCCATGGCGTCACCCACCCTCTCCGCAGCGGGACTTGGCACGTTGTTCGCCCAACGTGTCGTTGTGGGCGTCGGCGACATGGCAGTCTCCAACAACACCAACGCGATCCTCACGACCTATGCACTTGGCTCCTGCATCGGGCTGATCGCGTACGACCCCGTCACCAAAGCCGCCGGCCTGCTTCACTACATGCTGCCGGACTCCACGATCTCGCCGGACAAGGCCAAGACTCAGCCCTCGATGTTCGCCGACACCGGCTTGCCGGTACTCTTCCGCGCCTTTCTGGGAGTCAAAGGCGACGTGAGCCGCGCGAAGTTCTTCGTCGCCGGCGGTGCCAGCGTCCTCAACGGGACCGACCCGTTCAAAATCGGCGAGCGCAACATCAAAGCCATGGAGGACTGGTTCCGCGCCAACAGCATGCGCCCCTCCATCCACGACGTCGGCGGCACGCACAACCGCACCATCAGCATCGAGGTGCGCAACGGCACGATCGCCATGAAGACGCCGACGGGCATCCAGCAGTTCTCACTGGCCTGACACGCAAGCGGGCGATCGGCGCGCGGTGGCGGGATTTCGGCGCTCCGGGACTTACGCGGCGGTTCCGCCCGCGCAGCGGTGCGACTGCGTGAATGCCACAACCTTCGCCAAGGCTTCGCTCAGGACTGGGAAACTCGTTGGCTTCTGCATGCGGAACAACAGCGACGGATGGTCGCGGTGATCGCGCATTGCGTCATCCTGCTGCGCCGTCAGCAGCATGCAGCCCAGGCTGGGATCGAGCGACTCCAGCCAACTCACAAACTCCAGTCCATCCATCTTCGGCATCCGCAGATCGACGACTACACCCTGGTATGCCGAAGGCCCCGCGGTGCGGATCAACTCCTGTGCCTCGATGGCGTCTTGGCTGGCCTCGGTCTCGAAGCCGAGGCGCTGCAGGCCCCGCGTGAGCATCATCCGCGAAGTCTGGTCGTCTTCGATCACGAGGATGCGGGGACCTTTCATGGAAAAACGAGGCTAGAAGGTCACAGGGCCGTGCGTGGCCTGTTCGCGCAGAAGCTTGTTGACCATCTCCAGCACAAGCGGCTGCACCGCCAAAAGGCGCTCCGGGGCGAAGCCCTGCGCGACGAGCAGCTCGGAATCGAGCTCCATCAGGAAGCCGTCCTCGGCCACACCGGCCCCGATCGCCGTGGCGACAAACTTCGCGGCATGCAGGTGGGCCATGAGCGTGCGGTACGGCGCGGGGATGTCCGCCGGATGGTCGGAGTGGCGCACGACCTCGATGAGGTTCTCGGGAAACTTCCAGATCTCAAGCAGCCGGGCGCCGATGAGCGATTGGTGGTAGCCCAAAACCTCCTGCTCGGCCAGCCACCACGCGCATTTCTGGGCCGCCTGGTAATCGCGTATCGCACCGAAGAATTCCCCGCAGGCGTAGGCAATCGCCAGTTTTCCGATCCCTTGGATAAGCCCGGCGGTGTAGGCGAGCTCCTTGTCAACCTTGCCGGTCTCCGCAGCCAGCGTCTCGGCGGCCACGGCGACGCACAACGAATGCCGGCAGAAGTCGCCCGGCTCCCAGCCGTAGCCCTGCACCGGGTGGTTGAACCAACGGCTGCCCAGCGTCGTCACGGCCAGCCGGTAGATTTCCCGGAAACCCAGCCGCAGGATTGCTTCGGAGACAGTCTCGCACTCCGAACCCGCCTTGAAGAAGGCCGAGTTGGCCAAGCGCAGCGTGGCGCTGGCCAGCGCGGGATCGACGACGATGATCGCCTCCAGTTCGTCGGCCGTGGTGGCATCGCTCGCCAGTGCCTTCGAGAGACGCGGAAGCAACACCGGCGAGCAGGGAAGGCGTGCGGCCTTCTCGCAGACATCCTCGATCCTGGGTACGGCGGGCAAAGTCATCGTGGATTCCTCATGCAGCGCTCAGCAGCGAGGCCGGGTCGAGAATCAGGGCGATGGTGCCGTCGCCCAGGATCGCGCCACCGGCCACTCCGGGCAGGCCCTGCATGAGCGCGCCCAGACTCTTGATGACGACCTCCTGTTTGCTCACCATCTCGTCGACGAGCAGACAGCTGGTACGTCCCGAATGTTCGACGACAACGACGATGCCGTCGGAGGGATTGTGCGCCTTGGGCTCGATGGCGAACTTCTGGTGCAGTCGGTGCAACGGGAGGACCTTGCCTCGCAGGTCGAGCACCTCGCCGCGACCCTGCACCGTCGAGAGGCTCTCGGGCGTCGGGCGGTAGGCCATCTTCACCGATGTCGTCGGCAGGATGAACCGGTCCTCGCCCACTTTCACGATAAGGCCGTCGATGATGGCCATCGTGAGCGGCAGGATGATCCGGAAACGCGAGCCCTTGCCGACCTCCGAATCGATCTCGATCTTGCCGCGCAGCTTCTCGATGTTGCGCCGCACGACATCCATGCCGACGCCGCGCCCGGAGATGGAGGTAACCTTCTCCGCAGTCGAGAAGCCGGGGAGGAAAATGAGGCCGAGGATCTCGTCCTTGGACAGGTTCTGCCCCTCGGTCACGAGCCCCTGCTTGATCGCCTTCGCGAGGACCTTGTGCTCGTCGATACCGCGGCCGTCGTCGGAGATTTCGAGGACGATGTTGCTGCCTTGGTGGTAGGCCTTGAGCTGCACCTTGCCGGCCTCGGGCTTGCCGAGTTTGATGCGCTCCGTCGCCGGCTCCAAGCCGTGGTCGAGGGAGTTGCGAACCATGTGGACCAGCGGGTCGCTGATCTCCTCGACGACCGTGCGGTCGAGTTCGGTGTCCTCACCCTCGACGGAAAAGATGACCTTCTTGCCGCAATCGCGCGCAAGGTCGCGAGCCAGACGCTCCATCTTCTGGAACGTCGACTTCACCGGGATCATGCGCAGCGACATCGAGGTGTGCTGCAGCTCCTTGGTGATGCGGGTGACCTGCGAAAGGTTGCGCTGGAGCGCAGCGTTGTTGTCGGTCAGGTGCCGGGCGCTCTCCTGGAGCTGGCTCTGCACGATCACCAACTCGCCGACGACATCCATAAGGGAGTCGAGCTTCTCGGTGTTGACGCGGATTGTCGACGTGCCGCCCGTCTTCCGCGCGCTGTTGTCAGCCGAAGCGGCCGCTGCCTGTTGCAACGCAGCCTGGGGCGGCACCGCCGGAGCGGGTGCGGATTCCTGCGCCACCGGGGCGGCCTCAAGCTTCGGCTCGGGCTCGGGAGCTGGTGCGGGCGCCGGGACCGCTACGGCGGGAATCGGCGCAACAGATGCCGGGGCTGCAACCGGCACGGCAGCCGGTGCGCCCCCAGCCGCCAAAGTTTTCATGATCACGATCAGATGCCCGACGGGGATGATCTCTGTCGGCAGTTCGCCCTTTTCGAGGGCCACCGTGATCTGGCCGACGAGCGCCTGAAGCGCATCGCGCGCCTTGAGGATCTCGGTGATGATCGTCGAAGTCAGCGCGAGCTTGTTGTTGCGCACCAGGTCGAGCAGCGACTCCACCTCATGGGTGAGCGTGTGCATCGGCGTGAGCTGCAGGAAGCCGGATACGCCCTTGATCGTGTGGAAGGAGCGGAAAATGGAGCTGATCGCCTCGGCGTCGGTCGGGTTGTTCTCGAGCTGGAGCAGCGCCGCCTCGATCTGCGCGAGGTGGTCGAGCGCCTCCGCGTGGAACTCGTTGAGCAGCTCACGGTTTTCCTCGAGGCGCATGTCCATGAGCGCATCGGGCGGAGCGGTGAACGCCGGCTTGGCCGGCTGCTGCACCGCCGCAGCCGTACCCGCCGCACCACTTTTCAGCTCCTTGTATTGGACGGGCTTGCCATTGCGCAGCGCCGTGACGACGTGCGGGTAGTGCTCCGCGAAGTGCTGAAGATGGGCGAGCGAGTCCGCGTCGAATGGCTGTGCCGCATCGAGGCGCTTCTCGAGGATGTCCCGCGTGGCGTGCGCCGGATGCAGCGCCTCGGGGTAATCCACGAGCAGATCGCACAGTTGTCCCAGGAGGCTGTAGGCGGGGATGAGTCCGTCGTCTCGGCCAGGCTGAGCCAGGATCGCCTCCGCGGCGATGCGGTTGGTGATGTCCTCGATCTGCTGCAGGAGAACGGGCTCGATGCTCATGTGTGCACGCGGGTGTTGACCCGCGAAAATCGGACCGTTCCGCCCAAACTTTACCAATGAATGCCACGAACTTGCGCGACTGGAAGCCGGCCGCCCCACAGCGTCCGTCCCCGGGACGTTTCGCCCTCGAAACGCGAAGCGCACAACACAGGCAGCACGAGTGCCATCGGGGGGAATGTCCCTACCAGAGATTTTCCCTATGGGAAACGGGCGAACTGCCCCCGGAAGGGCTGCCCCGCCCTACTCCACATCCGGTTCCAGCTCGCCAAACAGCCCCATCTGACCAGCCACATCGTGGCGTTTTCCCTCCAGAAACGAGCGCACGAACTTGTCGCGGTGCTGGAAACAGCGGCCCTGCCGCAGCAATGCCTCGCGGTGCTCTTCCGTCCCGTAGCCCTTGTGCGCCGCGAAACCGTAGCCGGGATACTCGCCGTCGAGCGCGACCATCGCCCGGTCGCGAGTGACCTTCGCCGCCACCGACGCCATCGCGATGCACAGCGACCGCGCATCGCCGTGCACCACGCCCTCGTGCGGGTACGGAAAACCGCGCAGCTTCAGCCCGTCGATCAGCACCCGGCAGTTCACC
This sequence comes from uncultured Opitutaceae bacterium, assembly GCA_964640465.1. GTDB lineage: Bacteria > Verrucomicrobiota > Verrucomicrobiia > Opitutales > Opitutaceae > CAJCBL01. The sequence goes on along the minus strand of CAZXHR010000089.1, from coordinate 6,355 downwards.
GTCGGCTGGAACGTCGCCAGCGCCTCCGGTGCGGAAAACAGGTCCGGCTCCTCGCGCTGACGAAAGACCTCCGGCGGGTAGATCTGCTCCATTGCGCGCCGCATCGCCAGCTTCGTCGCCCCGAGGATGTTCAGACTCTCAATCTCGCCCACTTCGGCGCGCCCCACCCCCATCGCGATCTCACCCGCTGCAGCGAGCTCCTGCAGATCGGCGAAAACCTCGTCGCGCTGCTCAGCCGAGAGCTGCTTCGAGTCGTTCACCTTCGAGGCGCGCGTCTGCGCCCAGCGGCCCTCGAGAAACTCGCGACTCACGCGCACCGCCCCGGCCACCACCGGCCCGGCCAGCGCGCCACGCCCGGCCTCGTCCACGCCGATGAGCGTGTCGAAACCGGCGATCTGCTTCAGGTCGAAGCCGCGGAGCTGGCGACGTTTGTACATGAGGGGGGAAAAGTCAGAATGAAGATGGCCGAATGCAGAAGTGGGAAATCCGCCCCCCGCCACGCATGGTTTCATTCGAGCGACGCTGCGCACGGAATCTGAGCTCTTCGTTCTCCATTCTTCGCTCGGCCATAGTCAGCGCATCCACTCCGTCTTCTCCGCCGGCTTGGGCAGCGGCAGCTCGTCGAGCTTGCCGGCCTCGCTCACGACCTCGTAGGCCGTGCGGAAATGTAGCTTGGCGAATTCCCGCAGCGCCGGCGCGCCGAACTTCCGGATGATCTCGTGCGCCTGCAGCTTCACCGCCGCGCTCGCGCCCTTCTGCAGCTTGTCGCCGAACTTCAACGAGAGCGCATGCATCTCCCGCACGAACGCCGCGCGCGCCACGACCGACGCCGCCGCGACCACCGGGTCCTCTTCCGCCTTCGTGCGCATCTTCAGGTCGAACTGCGCCACCGCCTTCTTCGCCAGCTCGCGCTGCACCAACGGCTGCTCGGTGAACTGATCGAGCAGTCCCCACGGCACCCACTTCTTGTTCAGCGCCGCGTTGAGCGCCGTGGCGTGCTGCCAAGCCAGCAGGCGGTTGAGGTTCGCCCCGGGCCGGCCCATCAGCTCGTTGTACTTGGTCATCCCGCACGAGCAGGTCTCGACGGCCACGCCAGGCGTGTTCCGGATCAGCTCGTCGAGCTTCACGATCTGCGAGTCGGCGATCTTCTTGCTGTCCTTCACGCCGGCCGCAATCCACGCATCGATCGCCGGCCTCTCGGCGATCACCGTCGCCGCGATCACCGGCCCAAAAAAGTCGCCCTTGCCGCTCTCGTCCAACCCCGCGTGCGCCGTGAACCACTCGGGGTGCAGCCCCTCGTCGTAGCCGAGCTTCGCCACACCGGTCACCTCCGGTTCGATCGTGTTCTGCACGAACTCCTCCGTGCCCTTGCCCGCCACCACGACCTTGCCGCTGGTGTAGGCGCTCACGTTGCAGTCCGGCCCCTTGAAGGCGAAGTGCGTGTACGCCACCTCGAACGGCTCCCAACTCTTCGCCTCGCAAGCCGCGCGCAGCTTCCGCATCTGCTCGTGGTCGAGCTTGATCGTGTAGGTGCTGAGCTTCTTGGGCGCGGCGGACTCGTCGCTGGATTTCTTGGCCATGGGAAAGTTCCTCCAGCTAGGAGCAATCCGCCCAAAAAGAACAGCAGGCTTTTCGCGCCTGCTTCGCCACCGAGCCACCGCCTCTTCGCTCGACACCCCACCGCCCCCGTCCCCCATCCTTCCGTCCTCCGTCATTAGCGCCCATTAGCGTTCATTAGCGGTTCCTTCCGCCAAGCGCCTCGACGAGATAGCAAGCGGCAAGCAGGTCAGTGTTACGCAGCTCCGCAAGCAGCTCGGTCATGCCTGAGCGCTCGGTCTACACGAGTCATCTCTCCACCACGGCCGCGGCTTTCGTGGTCAGCTTGCCCAAGCGCAAACAGATCGCCGTGCTCGATCTCGCCGATCAGCTCGCCCGTCACCCTTTCCGCGTCGGAGACTATCGCATGGACGACGCATCCGGTCGCACCACGGAGAATCTGCTGATCGACGGCTTCCTTTTCACCTACTGGGTGGATCATGCCGCGCGGGAAGTGCGCGTCGTCGAGATCGTGAAGGTCTGAGCCGCCGCACCACGCCCCCGCAGAGTGCCGGGGGCTCCAATGTCTCGCGACCCCGGAGCGGACGCCCGAAGCGAATACCCGGCGGTCCAATGGCTATTTCCAAGCCGCCCTCCGTCAACTACTCGCTACCCGCTACCGCGTCCTGCACCCTTCGTTCTCTTCGTTGCCGTCTGTCGCGATCCGCTTCGATTTCCACCCTGAGCCCGCCATTGTCGCCCCCATCCGGTAGAGTCTGCGGCCTGCACCGTTCGCCGCTCCGCACTCCGCAATCTCCGGTCCGCCTCCGCCCAATCGAAAATCGGCAATCCAAAATCGAAAATCACATGGGCCTCACCATCCACTACTCGCTCCGCCTCGCCACCCGCTCCGCCGCCGTGGCCGAGCGCACCGTGCGCGACCGCCAAGCCGCCGCCACACACCTCGCGAAACGCCGCGGGCTGGGCGAAGTCGGGCCGGTCATCCCGCTGGCCGAGGCAGGCATGCACGCCAGCCGCTACGTGTTCGTGCGCCGCCGCGGCTACCTCGACTCGATCGATGTTCATCCCGCCGCCGGCTGGTGCTTCAGCGTCGACATCGGCGAGGGCTGCGAGCCGGCCACCTTCGGGCTCGGACTGTATCCGGCCTTCGTGGCCGACGGCGCACGCCGCCGCACCGGCTTCGGCAGCGCGTGGACGTTCGGCGCCTTCTGCAAGACCCAGTACGCCAGCTGCGCCGGCGCCGACCACCTCGTACGCTGCCACGCCGCCGTGATCGACCTGATCCTGCTCTGGAAGAAAGCCGGCGTGCAGATCACGATCTCCGACGAGGCCGAGTACTGGCCGAGCCGCGATCCCCGCCTCCTGCTGGAGCGCACCGAGACGATAAACCGATTCACCGCCGCGCTCGCCGGCGCCACGAAGGACGCCAGCGAAGCCGCCGGCAGCCCACCGGTGCGGTCCCCGATCTTCGCGCATCCGCGCTTCGAGCACCTCGAAGCCGAGGGTGTCGCGCAGCACGGCGACATCCTCGCCGCCCTCACGCGGAAGCCCGCCGCCAAACCCGATCCGCGATAGCCCGGTCCTGCGCCTGAAGCTTGCCACCCGCAGCCGCCGCGTTCTCCTCGGCGCCGTGGCCGCCACCTCGCTCCCACCCAAGTCCCTGCCCGCACTGCGCCGCGCGCTGCTCGGCTGGTTCCGCGCGAACCGGCGCACGCTGCCATGGCGCGAGGCGCCGGCGGTCTACAAGACGGTCGTCAGCGAGTTCATGCTCCAGCAGACGCAGGTGAAAACCGTCCTGCCCTACTTCGCGCGCTGGCTGGAGCGTTTCCCGGATTTCGCCGCGCTCGCCGCCGCGCCGGAGGCCGATGTCCTGAAAAGCTGGGAAGGCCTCGGCTACTACTCCCGCGCCCGCAACCTCCACAAGCTCGCCCGCGCCATCGCCGCCTTGCCTGCCCCGCCGCGCACCGCGGCAGAGTGGCAGGAGCTGCCCGGCGTCGGCCCCTACACCGCCGCCGCCATCGCCAGCATCGCCTGCGGCGACGCCGTGGCCTGCGTCGATGGCAACGTCGCGCGCGTCCTCGCGCGGCTCACGGCCGACGCCACCGCCTTCGCCTCCGGCTCCGAACTCGTGAAACGTTTCCGTCCGCTCGCCGCCGAGGCGCTCGATCCCACTCATCCGGGCGAGTGGAACGAAGCGATGATGGAGCTCGGCGCGCTGGTCTGCACCCCGCGATCGCCCACCTGTCTCGTGTGCCCGCTGCTCAAGCACTGCGCCACCGCCGATCCAGTCGCCGCCGCGGCGATCCCGCAGCTTGCGCGCCCGAAGACCGAGCAGCGAAAGGTGGTCCGGCTCTGGTGCGTGTGCGACGGCCGGCTGCTCCTCCACCGCGCCGCCGCTGCTTCGAAGCGACTGGCCGAGCTGCACGAGTTGCCCGCAGCCGCCGATCTCGGGCTGAGCGACGCCGACGCTCGCCGCGGCGAACTGCTCCTGCGCCGCTCCCGCAGCATCACCCGCTACCGGATCGAGGAATCCATCCACCGCTGGCCGAGGGAATCGGTGTCGCCAGGGAAAAAAAACAGCGCCGCGGGGGCGGCGCTGCATTGGGTGCCGTTGACAGATCTGGAGCGCGTGACGCTCTCAGGTCCGCACCGGCGTTGGGTGGGCGAACTGCTTGCACAGCCCGGCAAAGTCTAGGCGCCGCCGTGCGGCAAAAGCCGCCAAGGCTTTCGTGATCCGGGAGGGCGTTGTCCTGTAACGCCCGTTCCGGACGGGGCCGCACCGGCTAACCTACTTCCCGGCGAAGAGCTCCCCGAGTTTCTGGGCGAGCGCCTCGCCGCGCAGGCCGACCGCAATGATCTTGCCGTCGGTGCCGAGCAGGTAGGTCGACGGAATCGACTCGATGCCGAACCTCTCGGCGATCGCTTCGGCGCCCTCGTAGATCTGGGGCCACGGCAGTTTCTTCTCCTCGACGAACTTCTTCAGGTCCGCCTCGTTCTGGTCGAGGCTGACGGCGAGCACATCGAAGCCCTTGGCGTGGTACTTTTCATACGCGGCGAGGACGCGCGGGATCTCGTCGCGGCAGGGCGGGCACCATGTGGCCCAGAAATCGACGAGCACAACCTTGCCCTTCAGGGTGGCGGTGGAGACGGCGGCTCCGTCAAGCGACTTGCCCTCGATGCCGGGGAACTCGGCACCGGCAACGAGTGACTTGCGCAGCTCGGCGGCCTTCCGGTCCTTCTCGATGGCAGCGAGGATCTCGTCGTTTTTAGTGGCAAACTCCGTGGCCGGGAACTCGGTCTTCATGCGCCGGACAGTCGCCGCCGCCTGTTCGTAGTCCTCCAGAACCTGGAGATAGAGCAACGTCTTCGCCCACAGGACGCCAGCGCGCTCCTCGGGCTTGGCGTCGGGGTACTTCTTCACGAGGGCGTCGAACTGCGCCAGCTCGTCGGAGAGCTGGGCGGCGTTGAGTTCGCCCTGCGCAGCCTTCAACTTGTCGCCGATGCCGGCGACGAGCTGCTCGAGCTCCTTGATGATCGGCGACTTCGCGGCCGGGGCAATGTTGGTCGCAGGAGGTGCCGGCAGAGTAACTTCGGCGTCGTTGTCATCGACAGCGTGCGCGTTGCACAGGGCGCCGAGGCCGAGTGCGGCCAGCGCGAAGAAGCGGAGGGGAGATTTCATCAGTAGGTTGCGGAATGGGTTCAAACCGGGAGCATCGCGCGCAGGCGCTCTCGCGATGCCAGCACGTCCTCCGGCAACACCTTCGGACCGTACTCCAGTACGAAGAGGTGTTCCGGGCGAAAGGCACGCGACACCGAGGCGAAGTCGATTGTTCCCGAGCCGAGCACCTGGTGATCCCTGCCGGCGGCATCGACGTCGTGGAGGTGGAAGCCGACGAGGTGGGCGGCGTTGCGCTCGAGATGCTGCGCGTGGTCGACGAGACCCAAGCGCTGCTTGATCTGCGCGTGGCCGGCATCGTGCCAATAGCCGGCGATCCCCGGTTTGCTCAGGCCGGCCAACAGTTCCGGGAAGCCGTCGTCGAGGGGGAGCTCGTCGATGTGCTCGCGGTTCTCCAGACCGAGGCGGATGCCGCAATCCTGCGCGTGGGGCAAAAGCTCTTCGAGCCCGCCGCGGACGTGCGCCCAATACGGATCCATCCGCTTGCGGAGAGCCGTCATGGTCTTGGCGAGCAGCTCCTTGTACTCGGGCGCCTCGGCCGAGAACGACTCTCCCCGCTCGCTGAGGTAGCGGCGGTATTTGCGCATGGGACTGAACCAGAAAAACTCGACTCTGCCGAGGTGCAGCACCACCGCGCGCGCGCCGACCTTGCGGGCGAAGTCGAGGGTGCGCTTGGTATGCCGCAGCCACAGGGCTCGCTCGCGCGGATCGGAGCCGGAGGGCATGTAGAGGTTCGGGGCCGGCTTGCTGTAGCCAGCCGGCAGCGGGCAGAAGTTGTGCAGGGAGGAGACCCGCACCACCCCGTCTTGGAGCGCCTTGACAATGCCCGGCACGAGCGAGACGCGGATACCGTGGCTCAGCTCCACCCACTCGAACCCGAGGTCCGCCACCTCGCGCAACATCGCGTAGCCGTCGGTATGACGCTGCGATAGCCAGCTGGTAGAAAGTGCGAGTGTGGGTTCCACGGAAACGGTGCCCGGCCACGCAACCGGCCGGCGTTGCCCGGCGCAAGACTCTTCCCCGGCCGCCGGCCGGAGCGGGCACACGACTTTTCACGCTCACTGTACAGGTAGTACACCTTGTCGGAGTCACCAAACAGAAGGGCGCGGCCCCCCGGCCCGC
>CAZXHR010000088.1:0-17420 GCA_964640465.1 uncultured Opitutaceae bacterium | reverse complement strand
GGCAGGACGATCAGTGCATCGTCACGCAGAGAATGGTCGTAGTCCACACCTAGTAGTTCTCCACCGCGCTCAAGGCCGCCCTCCGTCTGGACCCCGACGTCATCGCCATCGGCGAGCTCCGCGATCTGGAGACGATCAACATCGCCATCACCGCCGCCGAGACCGGCCACCTCGTCCTCGGCACCATGCACACCGCCGACGCCGCCTCCACCCTCAGCCGGCTGCTCGATGTCTTCCCGCCCTCCCAGCAGGCGCAGATCCGCGCGATGGTCTCCGAGTCGCTCCGCGGCATCCTCTGCCAGAAGCTCCTCCCCGCCGTCGACGGCGGCAGCGTCCTCGCCACCGAGATCCTCGTCGCCAACCTCGCCGTCGGAAACCTCATCCGCGAGAACAAGCTCCAGAACCTCGCCAGTGTGATGGAGACCGGCGTGCGCGACGGCATGCTCACGATGGACTCCTCCGTCCTCGCCCTCTTCCGCGCCGGTCGCATAACCCTCGAGACAGCACTCGACAACATCGGCAACCGCGCCCTGCGCGCCCTCCTCCAGAACGCCGCCGATGCCCCCGCCGCGCCCGCCCCGGCCGAAGCCCCCGTCCCGGAGAAAAAACGCTTCGGCCTCTTCTGAACCCACCCGGACCTTCGTCCCTGCCGCTGGAGGGCGGCGCTCCGTCGCCGCCGCAACTTCGCTTCTCCGCACCGCGCCCCGCCTCCGCCTTCCGTCTTCTGCATTCTCCATTCTGCCTTCGCTCACCCATGGCCCTCATCGACACACTTCTCACCGAACTGCTGCGCCGTGGCGGCTCCGATCTCCACCTCACCGTCGGGCTCCCCCCGCGCGGCCGCATCTCCGGCGATCTCCAGCCGCTGGTCGACGAACCGCTCACGCCGCTCACCATCGAGCCGCTCCTGCACGAGATCTGCCCGGCGAAGCGTTGGAAGCACTTCGAGCAGCATAGCGATCTGGATTTCGCCTACGAGGTTCCCGGTCTGGCCCGTTTCCGCTGCAACTACCTCCACAACCACTGGGGCATGGCCGCCGTCATGCGCCAGATCCCCTCGCGCATCCTCACCTTCGAGCAGCTCGCCCTCCCCGAGGCCCTCAAGAAGTTCTGCTCGCTCCGCTCCGGCCTCGTCCTTGTCACCGGCCCCACCGGCTCCGGCAAGAGCACCACGCTCGCGGCGATGATCGACTACATCAACGCCACCCAGCAGCGGCACATCGTCACCCTCGAGGACCCCGTCGAGTTCGTCCACCCCAACCGCCGCTCCATCATCGTCCACCGCGAAGTCGGCGAGCACACGCAGTCCTTCGCCGCCGGCCTGCGCAGCGCCATGCGCTCCGACCCCGACCTCATCCTCCTTGGCGAGATGCGCGAGCTGGAGACGATCAAGCTCGCCCTCAACGCCGCATCGATGGGCATCCTCGTCTTCGGTACCCTGCACACCAACTCCGCCCCGAAAACGGTCGACCGCATCATCAACGCCTTCCCCGCCGACGAGCAGAACCAAGTTCGCGTCCTCCTCGCCGGATGCCTCTCCGGCATCGTTTCCCAGCTCCTTTGCAAGAAGGAGGGCGGCGGGCGTGTCGCCGCCCACGAGATACTCCTCCAGCACGAGGCGCTTCCCAACGTCATCCGCTCCGGCCGCATCTCCGACATCCGCTCCATCATCGAGTCCGGCGTCGCCGACGGCATGTGCGGCATGGATGCCACCCTCGCCAAACTCGTCGACTCCGGCACGATCTCGGCCCGCGAGGCGTACATGAAGGCGCTCGACAAGAAGCCCTTCGAGGCCCGCCTCGCCGCCGAGGAGTCGCCTGCCCTAGCCGAGGCACCCGCGGCCTGACCGGGCACAGACACCATCCGAGTCCTCCGACATGCCGAACCACGGAAGCAGGGGAGTATCGCTCAGTCCCCTCCACGACGCCCCAGTTGCGCGTATGCAAGATTCTCATTGCGAGAAATCCCCGCTCCGGCCCATTCTTCGCTTCGCTAAACCCTCCAATTGGCGGGCCGCTTTCTCGGGCAGGACATCGGACCTGTAAGTCGAAGGCACAATCCATTCCAGCTAGCACAAGCCAGCCGGAATGGATTGTGCCTTTTGTGCTATCTAGGGACGAAAGAACTCCGCGGGATGCCGTCCCTTTTTCGGATGCACAATCCTTCAACCCAGCACACCCCACGGCAGCAGGAACCAGCACGGCCTTGCCTCTGCGCGGCCGGGGGCTACGCCGATCCGACATGAGCCCCGACGCCACCCCTACGGACGGACGCAGACTGCTGCCGGGTATCCCCGCCGACCACCACGGCAACGGCGAGCGCATCCTCCACATCGACGACGAGCCCTCCGTCACCACCACCATCCGGAGGCTGCTCCAGAAGCTCGGGTACAACGTCGAGTCGTTCAACACCCCCCACGCCGCCACCAAGCGCTTTTGCGAGGCGCCCCACGAGTTCGATCTCGTGCTCACCGACCTGATGATGCCCGGCATGAACGGCATCGAGCTCGCCAACACCATCCGTTCGCTCCGCCCCGATCTTCCCATCATCCTGCACAGCGCCTACACCGAAGGCCAGGACGACATCCTCATCCGCACCAGCGGAATCCGGGAGGTCATGGCCAAACCTGCCGACCTCGCCCGCATTGCCGCCACCATCCGGCGCGGGCTCGCCTCGTCATCACCAAGTTCATGACCAACCCAGCCACCCGCGGCCACATCCTCTTCGCCGACGACGAACCGGATGTGCGCTCAGCCATATCGAGACTGCTCCACGCCCAAGGTTTCGCCTGCACCTGCGTCGCCTCCGGCGGCGAAGTGCTGGAGCAACTGCGTCGCCAGGAGTTCGATGCCCTCGTCTCGGACATCCGCATGCCGGGCAACGACGGACTTTCCCTCGTCGAAAGCATTCACCAGATCGCCACCGGCCTCCCCGTCGTGCTCCTCACCGGCGCCCCCACCGTCGAGACCGCCGCCCGCTCGCTGCGCCTGTCCGTCGTCGCCTACCTCACCAAACCGGCCGACGGCAACGACCTCGTCTGCATCCTCGACGAAGCTATTCTCAAGTACCGCGCCTTCCGCGCCATGCGCGCCGAGCAGCGCCACCTCAAGGACTGGGAGCGCGAGCTCGAAGCCATCATAGCGCAGTGCGACACCCCAGGCCTGCGACCCGACGGCTCCATGAGCCACTATCTTGAGCTCACGCTCCGCCATGTCATCCGCGTGCTTGTCGAGCTCGAGCGGACGACCCTCGCCACCGAGAAGTCCTCCGAGCACGATGCCCAGCTCTTCGATCGAGAGATTGCCCTCCGCCGCACCATCGATGTCCTCCGTCGCACCAAACAGAGCTTCAAGAGCAAGGAACTTGCCGAACTGCGCAAGGAACTCGAGCAACTCCTCGAGCATAATCCTCCGGCCGAGAAACCGGCGGGCAACTGACCCGGGAGACGCCGGGGCGCGATACGCGTGAGCGTCTCGTTTTCCGTGAGTCTCGCTACGTGCAGCGTCTGGCTGCTACCGCACAAGTGCCGCTCGCAGCGCTGCCAGCTTTGTCGCATCCTTCCGTCCGGGGGCTGACTCCACACCGCTGTTCACATCGATCGCGCGCGTCCCCGTCGCAGCGACCGCCGCGGCGGCATTCTCCGGCGACAGCCCGCCGGCGAGCACCCAGTTCTTCTCCGAGTACCCTTGGCTATAGCGGCGGAACTTCGCCCAGTCGCCCGTGTGCCCCGTGCCGCCAAAACTGTCGGCTCGGTACGCGTCGAGCAGCCACGTGTCGGCCAGCGGTAGCAGCGTCGCATCCAGCTCCGCCTCCGGCGGCAGCTTCGGCGCCAGCCACAGCCGCGCCGCACCCACACGCACGGAGGCACCGCGCACCGCATCGGCATCTGTCGCCGTAAAATGGATTTGGAAGAAGTCGAATCCGGAGCCCAGCGCCGCCTCCAACTCGTCCGCCGAAGGCGAGACCATCACCGCCACCTTCGGCAGCGCCGGTAGCCGCGGCTTCAGGTCGACGAAACGCGCCAGCGGCAGGAACCGCGGCGATTTCGGATAGAGAATGAAACCGAGATAGTCCGCACCGATGCCGGCGGCCGCCGCGGCGTCTTCCGCCGTGGTCAGGCCGCAGACCTTCAGCCGGAGTTCTCCGATCATCCTTTGAACGTGTTGATCGTGGCGATCACGTGGTCGACCTGCGCGTCGGTCAGCTCGGGGAAGACCGGCAGGCTCAGGCAGTTCGCGCACACCCGCTCAGCCTGCGGGATCGAACCGGGCTTGTAGCCCAGCGCGGCGTAGCAGGGCTGCAGGTGTAGCGGCATCGGGTAGATCAGGTCGGTGCCGATCTCGGCCTTCGTCAGGTGCTCGCGCAGCGCGTCGCGCCGCGGATGCGTCACCGTGAACTGGTGATACACCGCCTCGCCCCACTCCGGCACCTGCGGCACCGTGAGCCCGGCGAGCTTGAGCCCGGCGCGGTAGCGCGCGGCGATCGCACGGCGGCGAGCCGTCCACTTGGCGAGGTGCTTGAGCTTCACGCTCAGCGCTCCGGCCTGCAGGCCCTCCATGCGGAAGTTGCCGCCCACATAGTCGTGGTAGTAGCGCCGGTCGGAGCCGTGGACGCGCAGCGTACGCACGCGTTTCAGCACGTCGGCGTACTTCGAAATCACCGCACCGCCCTCGCCGCAGCCGCCGAGGTTCTTGGTCGGATAGAAGCTGAACGTGCCCGCGTCGCCGAGCAGGCCGACGGGCCGGCCACGGTACTGCGCGAGATGCGCCTGCGCGCAGTCCTCGATCACCTTCAGGCCGCGTTCGGCGGCGAGCGCGAGGATCTCGTCCATCGGCGCCGGCTGACCGAAGATGTGGACGACAACAATCGCCTTCGTCTTCGGCGTGAGCACGGCGCGGATCGTGTCGGCCGTCACGCAATAGTGCTTCGGATCGATGTCGGCAAAGACCGGGCGCGCGCCGACGTAGGTCGCCGTCCACGCCGAGGCGATGAAGGTGAACGCCGGCACGATCACGTCGTCGCCCGGCCCGAGCCCGAGCGCCATCGAGACCAGGTGCAGCGCGCTGGTGCCGTTGTCGACGCCCACCGAGTCGGTCGCGCCACACGCGGCGGCGAACGCCTTCTCGAACTCCTCCACGTCGCGGCCGAGGCAGAAACGGTTGCCGTCGAGCGTGGCGGCCCACGCGGCGAGGATCTCGTCGCGCAGTGGCTGGTGCTGGAGCGTGAGGTCGAGGAACGGGACTTTCATGGAGCAACGACTAATTCAGACCGCGCCCCCGGAATCCATGCCAAAGTCCGAGCCTGCCCACCGGCGCTCTGCCGCTCAACCACCGCCCTGCCCATGCCCAGCAGGTGGGAACAGTTCGATCTGCGGATTGAGCAAACACACGGAAAACAGCCGGACGTCGCCCGCCAGACCGGCGCGAACTGCCGGCGAGTCCGAGTGGAACTTCAGCAGCAATTCGCCGCGCTTCGCCAGCACCGCCGGCAACCTCACGAGTGACCAATCCCGCCCGATGCGACCGCGCCAAAGCTCGCCTCCGGCCCAAGAGACCACGAGTTCGCGCTCGTCCAGCGCTCGAACTCGCACCGTTAGCCCGACCACGGCATCGCCTGCCATAGGCCAGATCCGCAACCGGTAGTCCGCATCCTGCGCCGTCCACACCCAACGATCCTTGCGCAGCGATTCCGGCGCGTAGCACCCATCTCCGGACCGAAGCACGGCTGCACCTGCCGGACTCCGCACAGCCGCGAGTTCGCGCAGGTCCGGCATCGGTTCCAGCTCCAGCAGGCCGCTCGGCACGGATAGATTGAACAAGAGAAGCCAGAACGCGGCATGCCGCCGCTCGATCACGAGGACGTTGCAGACAAGCAACAGCGGCAGCAGCACCCGCGGCGTCGCACCGGGGAAACCTTCCCACACGGCAGAGCCCAGCACCAGCGCCAGCAGCGCGGAGCCGCAGCCGAGCCGCCACCAACAGCTCCGCCAGTCGCAGAAAATTACCAGATAGAACAACTGCGCCGTCACCGCGATCGTCGCGAGCAACGAGGACCAGGCTAGCCGAGGATCCACTGCCGCATGCAAGCCCGCCAGCGACTCACGCCAGCGCCCGATCAGGCCGCAGAGCGGCAGCGCGAAATTGCCCGTACCGCCGCTCGGCTGTCCCGCCTGCCAGCCGATGTAGATCAGCCACAGGACCAACGGCAGACCCGCCAACACGATCCAGCCGGCCGTACGCACAAGCCCGGAAAGTTTGTCACATGACTTCGGGAACAATCCCCACGCTCCGACAACCAGCGTCTCGCGGACCAGAAGCCCCGCTCCGAACCACGCAGCCATACGGCCCGACCGTCCGGCCTGTGCCGCCCGAAACGCGAGCACAAGCAGCAGCAGCGCCGGAAGATCCGTCAACGAATAGCGCACGCTCGTCAGTGCCCCGGCCGAGAACAACACCCCGGCCCATGCGACCACGCCAAGCCAGCTACGGTCCGCCTGCAGCACGGGCCACAGAACCAGAGCAAGGGCGAACCAGCACACGATGTTCAACCACGGGTAGATCTGGATCGCCCGCTCCGGCCGGCCGAGCCCGAGCGTCCACGCCAAGGCCGGCATCAGAATGCGACGGGCACGGTACGGAAGCGTATCGATCGCCGTCCGGAGCTCCGGAGTCCGCAATGTGGGATCGCACGCCAATTGCGCATAATACTGCCCGTCGTAGCCCTCCTCGTACACAAACACCGGCTGTTCGCGCACCACCGCAAGCGAGCGGGCTGCGGCATCCTGCCCGACCTGCAGCAGGCCGCTGAACCGGTAGACCGGATGCCAAAGGGAGACCAAGAGGGAGACAAAACATGCGGCAAGCGCCACGCCCGCCAGTCGCCGCCAGTGGCGGCACAACCGCGGTTCAGCCGCCCTGCACACATACGGCTTCACCCCATCGATCGCCGGTCCGAGGAACCTGAGCAGCCGGTTTCCCATTAGCGAGCGGCCCTCCCGCGCGCCGCGGATTCCCGGTTGTCGTTTCGTACATCCATGCCGCCACTCAGCCATGCCGTACCGCGGGATTCCAAACAATTCGCAACAGCCGCTCCGTCACAACGGAGCGACGGCACGGAACCGGGATCAGCGGCGCCGTGCCGTTTGGACACGCACGACCTACGGCTCGAGCCGCGCGTGCGGCCCCACAACCGCGCCGGTGAAATGCATGCCGTCGCCGGCGGCCTTCACGGTGATCGGTTTCAAGTCGACGCCTGAAGCGAGCGGCTGCCACTCGCCACCGGAGATTCGGTACTCGAACGAACCCGAGAGGTCGTCGGCCACGAGACGCAGCTCGAGCTGCGCGGCGACCGGGAGCTGCTTGCTGGCGACCACGGCCGGCTTGCCGCCGTCGGCCAACTCAAGAAATAGCGCGAGCCCTTCGCCCTCGCGGCGCACGGCTAGGTAGCAGAGATGCTTCTCGCTCTGCACGACGGCGAGTCCGGCGGCGACCTTCGGCTCGGTCGGCACCGCAAGCGCAAGGCTGGCCTCAAATTTCGCATGCTGCACCCGACGGCCTAGGAATGAGGGATTGCCCAGACCGTCGAGTGTATCGGTGCGCGGCGTGAGGCTGAGCGAGCCCTTCGGGGCGGTGAGGCTCCACCACGTTTCCTTCGGCGTGCGCAGCATCAGCCAGAGCGGAGCGAGCTTCGCGGCGCCGGAGTCGAACTCGTCGCGCCAGGTGAAGTTTCCCGAAAGCGGCACCGGCGCCGGACTGGCGGCGGCGACCTTCGGCGCAGCCACAGTGTACGGCACGCGCTCGCCAGGAGGCAGGATGAGCGGCCAGCCGTCGTCGGTCCACTTCATGGGCAGCAAGAACGTCTCGCGGCCCGTCGTCTGGTAACCGTCCTTGATCGGTCGGCACGCGAGGAAGACGGCCCACCAGTTGCCGTCGGGGCCTTCGATCAGGTTGGCGTGACCGGTGCAGGTGACGGCCTGCGGGACGGTGCCGTCGAGATCGCGCTGGGTGAGGATCGGGTTCTTCTCCCACGGCACGAACGGCCCGGTGGGCGACTTGCTGCGGAGGATGACCTGCGAGTGCTGGGTGCTCGTGCCGCCCTCGGCGCAACAAATGTAGTACCAGCCGTCCTTCTTGAAGAGGTGCGGGCCTTCGATCCACACGGGCTGCTTGCTCAGGTCGACGCCACCGTTGACGACGATCGAGCGCGGACCGACGAGCTGTTTCTTCGCCACATCGAACTCCTGGATCCAGATCGCGCGATGCCCCTGATAGAGCGGCTTATTTTCCGGCGGATTGCCGTTGTTGACCATCCAGGCGCGGCCATCGTCGTCGAAGAACAGCGACGGATCGATGCCGTCGAACGGCAGCCAGATCGGGTCGGACCACGGACCGGCGGGATCGGTGGCGGTGACGAGGAAGTTGCCTCCGCCGTCCACGTGGGTGCAGACGACGTAGAAGACGCCGTCGTGGTACTTGATCGTGGGCGCGAAGAGGCTGCGGGTGATGCGCTTGCCGTTGAAATCCATCTGCGACGGCCGGTCGATCACGTTGCCGATCTGCGTCCAGTTCACCAAGTCGCGGCTGTGGAAGATCGGGATGCCGGGGAAATAGGAGAACGTGGAGTTGATCAGGTAGTAGTCCTGACCCACGCGGCAGATGGCCGGATCGGGATAGAAGCCGGTGAGGATCGGGTTGCGGTAGCTGCCGGCCGGCAGCGGGGCGGCGAAAAGATCGTCTCGGCCGGTGTACTGGAACCAGTCGAAGCGGACCGGGGCGGGAGTGGCGGCGAAGCCGGACACGGCGGCCGAGGCGAGAAGGACGGAGGTTAGGAGACGTTTCATATAGGGGAAGGCTTAGGTAAGTTGGGTCAGATGGTAGGGCGACCCCTCCGGGTGAGCCGCGGCTCGGCTGGGACGCCTCGCCCTACCACGAGAGTTACCAGTCGTCGGAGCGGAACGGAGCGGCGGGCAGCCCGGCGCCGTTGAAGAGCGTGGCGAGCGGGTTGGCCTGCCAGGCGTAGCGCACGGCGACGGGCTGCGGCACTTGCGCCGAAGAGACGACGACGGTGTCGCCCTCGATGCGGGCCTCGGCCCAGTGCCAGACCTTGTCCGCTCCCGCCACGGCGAACTCGCCGAGTTTGTCGCCCTTTGCCACGAGCCCGCCTTCGGTGCCCGTGTAGTGGATGCGCAGTGCGCCCGGGAGCGTTTCCAGCTTGGCGAAGGTCGGGCCGGCGGTGACGACATCGCGCCCGTAGACATCCTTCAGCGCAAGGCGCGCGAGCCGCTCGCCGACGGGGACTTTCTCGGTCGGGTGGATGTTGTCGGCATCGCCGGTGTCGACGGTGATAATCGTCCCGGCACCGGGAACGCTACGACCGATCTCCATCTGGATCTCGCGAATCTGAGTCCAACCATCGGCTGCAGCCGGCGGCTCCGCCAACCGCTTCGTGAATGCCGGGAGACTGACAATGTAGAACGGAAAGTCGCCCTGGCCGAAGGCGGCGCGCCAGTCGGCGATCATCGCCGGCAAGAGCATGCGGTACTGCTGCGCCTTGAACTGGTTGGCCTCGCCCTGGTACCAGAGCGCACCGGTGAGCGCGAGCGGCGCGAACGGGCGGATCATGCCCTGGTAGAGGACCGACGGCATCGTCGGGTAGTTCTCGTACCCGAGCGGCATCGGATGCGGCGCGCGGGCGTCGACGCTCACGATGCCCCTCCAAGCGCCCTCGAGCGCAACAGAGGTGCCATCGCCCAACGAGATCTTGAGATCGCCGACGGGATTGGTGAAGCCGCCGTCGGGCTTTGTCTTGAGAACGCGGATAACAACCGTGTTCTTGCCGGGGCGAAGGACACCCGGACCGATGGGATAGACGCGGGGATTCTCGACCCAGGAGCTGGCACCGATCCAGCGGCCGTTGATGAAAACCGTGTCCATCTTCTCGACCACGCCAAGGAGGACTTTCGTGCAGCCCGTCGGCACCGGGTCGGGCAGCTCGATCTCGCGCCGCAGCCAGATGACTGCGGGGGTCTCGGGCACGCCGAGGTCCGCGAAAGCGGTTTTGAGCGAGGTCAGTTTCCAAGCGGAGTCGTCGAGCTTCTCCTTGCCCCACTCCTCCTTCTGGCCGCGGTCGAATTCGTCGTACCAGTGGCTGATGAAGTTGCCGTACTCGGGCTCGCCGCGCGCCTTGAAGCGCTCGATCTCGGCCAGCGCCGGTCCAAACTCGGGCATGCGCTTCAGCGTTTCGGGAGCCATCCAGCACTCGGCCGGCGTACCGCCGACGGCGCTCTGGATCAGCCCGATGGGCACGCCGGTCTCGGCGTTCACCTTTCGGGCGAAATAGTAGGCGACCGCGGAGCCGCCGCCCCAGATCTGGAAAATCTCGGGCGCGCAGACCTTCCACTCGCCGGTCGGCACGGCGACCGGGCCGTAGGCAGACTTCGTCGGCACGCGGAAGAAGCGGATACCGGGATGGTTCGCCGCAGCGACCTCGGCCTCGCCGTCGCGGGCACCACGCAGACCGAACTCCATGTTCGACTGGCCGCTGCACAGCCACACGTCGCCGACGAGAATGTCGCCAAACTCGGCGTGCTGCGGGCCGTCGATCTTCAGCATGTAGGGCCCGCCGGCAGGTGGCGGCGTGAACTCGGCTTGCCAGCGACCGTCGGCTCCCGCAGTCGCCCTCGCCGTCTGCCCGGCGATCTCAACACGAACCTCAGCTCTAGGGGTGGACCAGCCCCAGATGCGGTTTGGTTTGCCGCGCTGAAGCACCATGTGTTCGCCGAAAACAGGGCTAACGAACGGCAACGCCGCAACGTCGGCCGCGACAAGGCGGGCACAGAAGAGGATAGCAAGAAGAGGGGTAATCAGGGCACGAAGCATAATGGAGAAGAGTCTGGCAGGCGCCGGCTGTGGCACACGAGTGTGGCGGTACTGCACCTATAGATTAAGAAGCGGCGTAGCGCAGACCTCCGTGCCAGCGAATGCGAACAACGCAGGAGTGGAGGCCTGCTCCAAGCCTCGGCTACTCTGTACGAACCGGCAGGCGTTCATTTCATCGCCGGATCGCCAGGCACGTACTGCAGGCGGTAGTTGACGAAGTACTCAAGCGGCTGGGTAGCCGGCTCAACACCGGCGGGCAGCGGTCGTTTTGAGAAGGTCTGGAAATAGAGCAGGCAGCCATCGCGCCAGAACGTTGCGTCCAACTCCTGCCGGTGGAGCAACTGATCGACATGCGTGTGGCGTTCGTTGTCGATGCGCCCGGCGAGCGCCGCCCACTCCTTGCGCCAACCGCGCACACCATCCACTCCAGCCTGATACCGCAGCGCGAGTTCATCCCAGAGCGTGCGGCCTGACGCCAGTGGACGGTCCCATGGCACGTGGTGGAACCAGAGCAGATACTTCTCGGGGCAACGGACAGGATCGCCAAACAGCTGCGCGACTTCCGGTCGGTACTGGGCGACGGCATTGGAGCCGGTGGCTGTGCGGTCGAAGCCGACGCCGCGCGCGTCGGCGCGGTGGTAGTAGACGGAGGTCCAGTCAGGCCGGCCGGACTTGGCGACCCACGGGCCGGGGCCGTAGTGGTGCCCCTCAGCCATGATGTGGTGGAGGCCGAGCGGCATCGAGTAGTTCACCACCGTCTCGCGCGAGGCAAGGAGCATGGTGGCGACGGTGCTCACGACCTCGGGATCATTGGAGAACGTCATCCGCGTCCATTCGTCGGCGATGGCAGCCGAGGAAAGCGTGTGATCCCAGGCGAGGCGGCCGAAGGCGTACCAGTTGGCGGCGGAGAGCGGGTGACCGGTCCAGTTGCGCACATCGCCGGTATTGGCAACGCCAGCGATGCAGGAGTCGGCATGGCCGTCGACGGAACCGTCGACGACGCGCGCGACCGTCGAGCCGGCGCCGGAGCAGAAGGTGTCCGAATCCAAAGTTTCCTTCCACATCGGGGCGAGGAATGCGAGCTGGATGGCGCCTCCGAGGTACTCCTGAGCGATCTGCAACTCGGGTGCGAGCGGAGTGTGCGGCATGGCGCCGAAGAGCGGGTGAAACGGCTCGCGCGGCATGAAGTCGATCGCGCCGTTCTTCACCTGCACGAAGACATTGGGCCGGAAGGTGCCGTCGAGCGGCGTGAACTCGGTGTACGCCTGCTTGTGCCGGTCGTCGGGCGCCTCGTGGCTGTAGACGAACGCGCGCCAGATCACCACGCCGCCATGCGGCGCGAGCGCGCCGGCCAGCATGTTGGCGCCCTCGGCATGGGTGCGGCCGTAGTCCTGCGGGCCGGGCTGCCCCTCGGAGTTGGCCTTCACGAGGAAGCCTCCGAAGTCCGGCACGTGGCGGTAGATCTCGTCGACCTTGTCCTTCCACCACGCAACGACTGCCGGGTCGAGCGGATCCGCCGTGGGCAGGCCTCCGATCTCTTTCGGGGCGCTGAAACGAGCCGTCAGGTAAACGCGGACTCCGTACGGGCGAAAGACGTCGGCCAAAGCAGCGACCTTCTTCAGGTAGGGCCCGGTAAGGATGGTGGCGTTGGCGTTGACGTTGTTGAGCACCGTGCCGTTGAGCCCGACCGAGGCGCAAGCACGGGCGTAGTCGACGTAGCGAGGGTCGACGACCTCGGGCAGCTCGAACCATTTCCAGAGCGAGTGGCCGGCCTGCCCCCGCTCGACGGTGCCGGTGAGATTATCCCAGTGATTGAGCATGCGGCGCTTGATACGCGGGGCTCCGGCGAGCCCGTCGAGCTCCGCCACCGGACGGGCGGTCTGGAGCTGGCGCAGCAGGGCGAAGACGCCGTAGAGGGCGCCGAGGTCGCAGTTGGCGGCAATCACCACGCGCGGGACACTCCCCTGCTCCAGTCGGATCGCATAGGCCTCGTCGCCACCGGAGACGGTGGTTGCGATCTTTTCGATCGAGATCGGCACTTCGCGACCGAGCAGGCCGCCTAGGCCGGTGGTCAGCTCAGTGCGTGCGGCGGCAAGCGCTGGCGTCTCGGCGCCGTCGGCCGTAGCGAGCACGACCGTGCCCAGCGCCGCGGCATACGCATCGCGCAATGCGACGTCGGACACCGGCTCGTAGCGGAGCCAGAGACGATAACCATCCTCCGCCCTGGCAAACGTAGCGCAGAGGACGACAAGCAGCGGCAACAGGCGGCAAAGCGAGACGAGGCGTTTCATGGGGAGGTCGTGGAAACTACGGATTGCGTGGAGCGTGGATCTGATAGCGCCCGCCGACCTGCAA
This sequence comes from uncultured Opitutaceae bacterium, assembly GCA_964640465.1. GTDB lineage: Bacteria > Verrucomicrobiota > Verrucomicrobiia > Opitutales > Opitutaceae > CAJCBL01. Next base: position 4,188 of record CAZXHR010000088.1, on the reverse strand, counting down.
CAGCGCGAGATGATAGAGCAGGCCGTCGTAGTAGCGTTCGATGCCCGAGGGGATCGGCATGTTCCAGAGCCGCTCGACGAAAAGCTTCGCGTCGGGCGAATCGGCGGCGAGGGCGCCAACGGCGGCCATCGCGAAAAGCCCGGGCGAGTGATCGGCGGTGAGCGGTTTTCCGTCGAGGGTGAAGTTGTTGGGGCAGTTCGGTCCCTGCGCGGCGAGGAAAGCGAGCACACGGTTGCTCTGCTCGACCTGCCATGGGTCCTTGCCGAACCAGGACCAATCCAACGCGACGTTGCCGATGGTGCGAAAGGAGTCGAAGAGGAAGTTGCCGTGGCCGCCAAAGGGGACCGGGGTGCCATCGAAATGGGAGTAGTCGGGCATCAGGCCGGTCACCGGATGCGCGGCGGCGCGAAAGTGTTTCCGGCTGATCGCGGCGGCCTCGGCCATGAAGGCGCGGTCGGCTGGATCGGCGGCCCAGCGAGCCCAGAGTTCATAGAACGCCGGGAGGTGGTACGACGGATCGGTGAACTGGCTGCCGCGGCCGACCGGCACGAAGACGATCTGTTTCTCCTTCCGGTCGAACATCGGGGTGACGACTGAGGCGTCGCCGCCCTCGTTGTTGTGGAGCATGTGGCGGAGGAGCGTCTGCGCCTCCTGCTCGTAGTTGAAGATCCCCTCGCCGTTGCCCCAGCGGTGGGCGGCGAAGAAGAGCGCCATCACGAACCACTCCTCGCCGTCGCTGGCGGGACCGTCGCTCATCCGGGTACCATCGAAGCGACACTGCCAAGAGTAGTAGCCAGCGAAGCGGCCGTCGGGATTGAACATGTAGCGCTTCGTCCACTTCCAAATCCGGTCGAACTCGGCGCGGTTATCCATCTGCACGGCGAGCATCATCCCATAGGACTGTCCCTCGGTGCGCACATCCTCGTGCTTGATGTCGGGGATGTACGTCATCCCGTCGGCCGTGGTGTAGAAGAGGCGCTCCGTGGCGGGATCTCCGACGGTGAACTGGCGCCAGACGGCGGCGAGCTTGGCATCGAGTTCGGCCTCGGTTTTGCCTAGGTGTTCGGCGAAGAGGTTGCGGTAGCGACCGGCTTCGAAAGCCGGCGCAGCGGGCTCAGCGGCGGGCAGGGATGCGGTCAACGCCAGCCCACAGCCGAGAAGCGTGGATTTGAGGGGATGCATAGGGGAAATGCAGAAGACCTGCTACGAATCCGCGAGGCGGCGGACCGACAGAAGTTAACAAAGAGCGCGAAGGTTTCGGAAGGTGAAGTCGGCGACTTCTTCTTCGTTTCCTTCGTTATCTTCTGTCGTCCGAAGAAGGCTCAATTCGAGGTAGCGGCCGGGGAATGGATCTGGAACCGGCCACCCGCTTCGAGCAGGGCGAGGAAGTAGAGCAGGCCGTTGTAGTAGCGCCAGCGCCCCTCGGGTAGCGGCGCGTCCCAGAGGCGCTGGACGAAGGGGCGCGCCTGCTCGGGATCGGCGGCGAGGCCGGCGACCGCAGCCGTCGCGATCAGACCGATGGAGTCGTCGGTTGAGATGGCTTTGCCCTCGAGCGTATAGCGGTCGGGAATGAAGGCGCCCTGCCCGTGCAAAAACCGCAACACACGGTTGCTCTGCTCCCGTTGCCACGGATCGGCGGCGAACCAGGCGTGGTCGAGCGCGACGTGCGCGAGCGTCCGCCACGCATCGTACTGGAACGTCCCCTTCTCGCCATCGACCGGACGGCCATCGAAATGGGCGTACTCGGACATGAGTCCGGTCTGCGGATGCGCAGCGGCGCGGAAAAAGGCGCGGCTCGCGGCAGCACACTCCGCCCAATAACGGCGTCCCTCCGCATTCTTGTCCCAGCGGGCCCACAGCTCATAGTAGAACGGCAGGTGGTAGGATGGATCGGTGATGCGGCTCGCCTCGTCGGTGGGAGAAAAGACGACCTGTTTCTCCCGCGCGCTGAAGATCGCGGTGATGCCGCATCCACGATCGTTGCACCGCATGGCGTCGAGCAGCGCCTGCGCCTCTGCGGCGTAGTCGATGCCGCCCGGCAATGGCGCCGAGCCCCAGCGGTTGGCGGCAAAAAGGAGCGCCATGGTCATCCACTCCTCGCCATCGCTGGCGGAGCCGGGATCGATCTGCGTGCCGTCGAACCGGCATTGCCAAGAGAAGTAGCCGGCACGGGGGCCGTCCGCGTGGTACATGTGGGTCTTCGCCCAACGCCAAAGGCGGTCGAATTCAGCGCGTTTGTCCAACTGCACGGCGATCATCAGGCCGTAGGACATGCCCTCGCTGCGGACATCCTGGTTGCCGATGTCGGCGATGTAGGCCTGATCCGCGCCGACGGGATAGAAGAGCCGCTGGTCCGCGTCGCGCCCATGGAAGAAGTGTACCCAAGCGGCATCGATCTTGGCCTGCACCTCGGCATCAGACTTGCCGAGGAGTTCGGCAAAGAGGTTGCGGTACCTGCCGGTGGCGTAGGCGCCATCGGCGGGGGCGGAACCCGCGGCCGCCAAGGCGGCGGTCGCAGCGAACAGGATGACTTGAGTGAGGCGGCGCAGAGGCATGGCGAGCAAGGGGAAAGCCCGGAAGCCGGTGCGCGCGTCAGGCCTGAGCGGCGGGCTGACCGCCGGTCGTCTGCGCGTACTTCTTGCGGCGCTCGTTGAGCTCCGTGTCGATCTGCTTGCTGAGCTTCTTGCCGATCGGGTAGATGGCCAAGCAGACAAGACCGAGAGCGAACGGGATGGCCGAATAGACCGTCGCCATCAGGCGGATGCCGAGCATGGCGTGTTCGGATTGCGCGACGTTGGCAACGTAGCCGTACCACGCGAGCAACCAGCCGCTGAGCGCACCGCCGAGGCCGAGGCCGGCCTTGAGGGCGAAGCAGATGCCGGCATACATGAAGCCGGTCGCGCGACGGGAAGTCTTCCACTCCGAGTAGTCGGCCACGTCGGCGATCATCACCCAAAGCAGCGGCACCGTCGGGCCCCAGCCCAGCGGCCAGATGATGCTCAGCACGACCATGAGGGTCATGGAAGTCGGCGTGACGAAATAGACAGCGGCAGTGGCCAGAGTGGTAACGGCCATGCCGGCGATGAAGACGGTCTTGTTGCCGAAACGATCCGCCAAGGGCTTTGAGCAACAGATACCGCCGATCTGGATCAGACTGCCGACCACCATGAAGAAGCTCAGGCCGACACTCGCGGCGTTGGAACCGTCGGGCTTGACCAAGAGGCCGAGTGCATCGAGCGCCGTCTTCCATCCGGTGACCTCGCCGCTCACAGCGCCGAGACCGACGCCGTCGAGGAAGTTACGCACCACGGTCTGATCCATGTAGTAGGCGAAGAAGAAGTTCAGGCCGGTACCGCGCACAACGAGGGTGGTGAAGATGAGCAGAGTAAGGATGAACATCAGCAACCACGGCTTGCAGGTGAAGACGTTGCGCAGGTCCTCCTTGAGCGAGGATTTCTGCTGCGGATCGGGTATCACACGCTCCCGGGTGGTGAAGAAGACCACGAAATTGCAGGCGATCATCGCCACACCAAAGATGGCCATCGTCAGGGCCCAGCCCTTCGCGCTGTCGCCTTGACCGAACTTGTCGACCAAGGGGAGCGTGAGCGCTTGGATCATAAACTGGCCGATCAAGGCCGCGACGAAACGGTAGCCGGCGATACTGCTGCGCTCGCTGGCATGGGGGGACATGACACCCATCAGCGACGAGTACGGCGTGTTGTTCGCCGAATAGAGGACCATCAGCACCACATAGGTAGCATAGGCGTAGATCAACTTGCCCTGAGGTCCGAAGTTCGGGGACACATAGGCCGCCCAGAAGACCACGCCGAACGGGATCGCGGTCCAGAGGATCCAGGGGCGGAATTTGCCCCAGCGCGAGTTCGTGCGGTCGGAGAGCGCGCCGATGATCGGATCGGCGAACGCATCCGCCAAGCGAAGCACGAGGAGCATCGTGCCGACAGCCGCTGCCGATAGCCCCACCGTGTCCGTGTAGAAACGGGTCTGGTAGAGGATCATCGACTGGAAGAAGAAATTCGTCGCTACGTCGCCTAGACTATAGCCGACCTTCTCGCGTACGGAGACACGTTGGGAAACTTCACTCATGGATCGGGCGGGGGTTAGGGGGTTGAGAGGGGGAAAGCTGCCGCGCACGGCACGCACGGCCGGCACGCTATTCGCGCAGCCAGC
>CAZXHR010000087.1:0-17449 GCA_964640465.1 uncultured Opitutaceae bacterium | reverse complement strand
TTTCTTCTCCGGCGCGGGGAAGGCCGTGTGAATCGGCCACAGTCGCGCTGCGGTAACGGGTCACGAAGCTCCACCGTCCACGGTCACAGAACACGCGGGCGGGCACAGCCAATCCAAGGCACAAGCCACGGGTGAAGGCGGAGCGGAGGCCCGGACTTGGTAAACTCCGTTCTACATTCTGCGTTCGTAGATCTGCGTTCACCGAGCCCGGAGAGCCCGAAGTCCGAACATTCGCTCCGGAGTCGTCCATCCGCCGTCTCTCCGCGCCCAGCGCGCGTGACACGGCCTTCATCGCCAGAATGAAGCTGCTCATCCCGTCTCCCGGGCGCCACCGCGCGTCCGGCCCATCGCGCCATCTCCCGGCGCCCCGTCCATCCGCCTCCGGCCCATCACGCCGGTGGCGTTGTTGCGCCCTGCCGCCCGCCGTCGAGTCCGACGTCGCCGCCTTCGCCGCACGGATGAACGGAGGCACGTCATGGCCGCGCTGAAGTCCTTCTTCGCCGCCGGCCATACGGCCCAGTGTCTCGTCGCCTTCGCGCTCGTTGCCTGCGTCGGGCTCGCGCTCGCCCGCGTGCGGCTTCGCGGCGTCGGTGTCGGTGTGGCCGGCGTTCTCTTTGCCGGGCTGCTCTGCGGGCGGCTCGGGGTCGAGGTCGACCCACACGTGCTGGAGTTCATGCGCGAGTTCGGCCTCATCCTGTTCGTGTTCTCGATCGGCCTGCAGCTCGGTCCGGGCTTCTTCGCCTCGCTACGCCGCACCGGGCTGAAGCTCAACCTGCTCGCCGCCGCCAACGTCCTGCTCGGCGTCGCGCTCGCCGTCGGCGTCTGGAAACTCGCCGCGCTTCCGTTGCCCGTCGCCGCCGGTCTGCTCTCCGGCGCCACCACCAACACCCCCAGCCTCGCCGCCGCCGCCCAGGCCCTCGCCGAGACCGGGGCCGATGCCGCCGCCCTTGCCCAGCACGGCTCCGCATACGCCCTCGCGTATCCGTTCGGCGTGTTCGGAGTGATCGCCGCCATGCTGCTCGCGCGCCGCTTCCTGCCGAAGGCCGGTGGCGCACCTGCCGCACCCGCCGCCGAGCCCACCGTGCTCGCCCGCAACCTCGAGGTCCGCAACCCCGCCCTCGCCGGCCGGCCGCTGGGCGAGGCCTTCCCCGCCGGCCATGGCCTCACCGTCTCCCGCCTCCGCCACGCCGACACCACCATCGTGCCCACACCGGAACGACAGCTCGCGTTGGGCGATGTGCTCCTCGTCGTCGGGGAGCTGGAAACCGTGCAACAGGCCGCCCTGCTCGCCGGCGGCGAGGCCTCCGTCGATCTGCGGACGCACGAGGGCCCCATCGTCAGCCGCCGCCTCATCGTCACGCATCGCGAAGTCGTCGGCCGTTCGTTCGCTGCACTCCAGTTGCAGGCGCGCTGCGGTGTCGCCGCCACCCGGCTCGCACGCCAAGGCCTTGAATTCGTCCCCGAGCCCGGCCTGCGCGTACAATTCGGCGACGTCCTCACGCTCGTCGGCACAGCCGATGCCATCGCCGACGCCGCCCGCCTGCTCGGCGACTCGCCCAAGGAGCTCGAGCACACGCGCGTGGGCCCGCTTTTCTTCGGCATCCTGCTCGGCGTTCTCGTCGGCCTGATCCCGATCGCGCTGCCCGGACTGCCCGCGCCCGTACGCCTCGGCCTCGCCGGTGGGCCGCTCCTCGTCGCCATCCTGCTCGGACGCCTCGGCAGCCTCGGCCCGCTGGTCTGGTACGTGCCGGCCAACGCCTCGCTGGCCCTGCGCGAGATCGGCATCGTGCTCTTCCTGGCCTGCGTAGGCCTGAAGTCCGGCGACACCTTCTTTACCAACCTGCTCGACGGCAGCGGCCTCGCCTGGATGGGCCTCGCCGCCACGATCACGTTCATTCCGGTCGTGCTCACCGCCTGGATCGCCCGCCGCCACGCGCGCCTGCCTGTCGACGCCACCTGCGGCCTGCTCGCCGGCGCGATGACCGACCCGCCCGCGCTCGCCTTCGCCCAGCAGGCCAACGCCGGCAATGGCACCGCCGTCGCCTACGCCACCGTCTACCCGCTCACCATGCTCCTGCGCGTGCTCACCGCCCAGGTCCTCGTGTTCACCCTCTCCTGACACGGCTCCCTTCCGCACTCCGCCCCAGTCGCAAATCGGCAACCCAGAATCGAAAATCTCCCCAACCCCGTCTCCGCCATGAACGTCCCTCCGCTCCATCTGCCCACTCCCGCTCAGGACCTCGCCGCCTACCTCCAGAGCACGCCCGGCCTGCCCACCCTCATCCGCAAGCGCGACGGCCGCCGCGTGCCCTTCGAGGCCGCGCGCATCACCCGCGCCCTCGCCCGTGCCGGCGCCGCCACCGGCGAGTACGACGAAGCCCTCGCCCACCGCCTCACCGTGCGCGTCGTGAACCTCCTGCTCTGCACCATCGCCGACACCGAGCCCTCCGTGGAGCAGGTGCAGGACATGGTCGAGGAGGTGCTGCTCGACTCGCCGTTCCGAAAAACCGCGCGCGCCCTCATCGTCTACCGCGACCAGCACAAGCGCCTGCGCCAGATCACCGCCAAGCAGGACGTCGCACTCATCGACGGCTACCTCAAGCAGCTCGACTGGCAGGTGCGCGAGAACAGCAACATGAGCTACTCGCTCCAGGGCCTAAACAACTACCTCTCCTCCTCCGCCTCACAGACCTACTGGCTCAACGCCATCTACTCGCCCGACATCCGCGCCGCCCACGAGTCCGGCGACTTCCACCTCCACGACCTCAACCAGCTCTCCGTGTATTGCGTCGGCTGGGATCTCTACGATCTGCTCAACCAGGGTTTCTGCGGCGTGCCCGGCAAGATCGAGTCCAAGCCCGCCAAACACCTGCGCACCGCCCTCGGCCAGATCATCAACTTCTTCTACACCCTCCAGGGCGAGGCCGCCGGCGCCCAGGCATTCTCCAGCTTCGACACCCTGCTCGCACCCTTCATCCGCTTCGACGGCCTCTCCTTCGCGCAGGTGAAACAGGCGCTCCAGGAGTTCGTCTTCAACATCAACGTCCCCACCCGCGTCGGCTTCCAGACGCCGTTCACCAACGTCACCCTCGACCTCGTCTGCCCGCGCCACATGGCCGACCAGCCCGTCGTGCGCGGCGGCGAGCTCCAGCCCTACAACTACGGCCAGTTCCAGGAGGAGATGAACCTCTTCAACCGCGCCTTCTTCGAGGTCATGGCCGAGGGCGACGCCAACGGCCGCGTGTTCACCTTCCCGATTCCGACGATCAACCTCACGCCCGATTTCGACTGGGACAACGCGAACCTCGCCGGCCTCTGGGAGATGACCGGCCGCTACGGCATCCCGTATTTCTCCAACTTCATCAACTCCGACATGAAGCCGGAGGACGCCCGCTCGATGTGCTGCCGCCTGCGCATCGACAACACCCAGCTCGAGAAGCGCGGCGGCGGCCTCTTCGGCGCGCACCCGCTCACCGGCTCCGTCGGCGTCGTCACCATCAATCTCCCACGCTTGGGCTACCTCGCCACGCAGGACCACCCGGCCGCCCCCGGCGCCGATGCCCCGCTGGCCGAGCGCGAGGAGGCGTTCCGCGCCCGCCTCGTCCGCCTCATGGGCACCGCGCGCGACAGCCTCGAGACCAAACGCAAGTTCCTCGAGCGCCTCACCGCCGCCGGCCTGTACCCGTACACAAGCCACTACCTGCGCCACATGTACGAGCGCTTCGGCTGCTACTGGAAGAACCACTTCAGCACCATCGGTCTGGTCGGCATGAACGAGGCCTGCGTCAACCTCGGCCTCGGCGGCATCGCCACGCCCGAGGGCCAGGCCTTCGCCCTGCGCACGCTCGACTTCATGCGCGAGCGCCTCGTCGCCTACCAGCAGGAGACCGGCAACCACTACAACCTCGAAGCCACCCCCGCCGAGGGCACCAGCTACCGCCTCGCCAAGAAGGACAAGGAACGTTTTCCCGGCATCCTCGCCGCCAACGAGGAGGACGTCGCCCAGTCCGGCGCCAAGCCCTACTACACCAACTCCACCCAGCTCCCCGTCCAGACCACCGACGATCTCTTCGAGGCGCTCGACCACCAGGACGACCTCCAGACCCGCTACACCGGCGGCACCGTGCTCCACCTCTTCCTCGGCGAGCGCATCGCCGACCCGCAGGTCGTGAAGACACTCGTGCGCCGCATCGCCTCCGGCTACCGCCTGCCGTACTTCTCGCTCACGCCGACCTTCAGCGTGTGCCCGGAGCACGGCTACGTTGCCGGCGAGCATTTCAAGTGCCCCCACTGCGGCGCCGCCAGCGAGGTGTACTCGCGCGTCGTCGGCTACCTGCGCCCCGTCCAGCAGTGGAACGAGGGCAAACAGGCCGAGTACTCGCGCCGCCGCGTCTTCAAAGTCCCCGCTCCGCAGGCCGCCGAGACGGGCGTCCCTTTCCCGCGCGTCGCCGACCGGCCCGCCGAGCCGATCACCGCCAACGCGTGACCACTCATGCAGTGGCGAGGAGCGAGAAGTGGGTAGCGAGTAGATCGGCCCAACGCCTGCAGGTGGACCCGCTTGCCCCAAGGGGGGCGAGCGCTCCGCCCGCGGCGAACCTCCGAACAAACGCCATATTTCCGCGCAACTCCGCCTTCCTCCGTCTCCTCGCTACTCGCTCCTCACTCCTCACTACTTCCCCCTCTCCATGCGCATCGGCGGCTACGTCCCCTGTTCCCTCAGCGACTTCCCCGGACATCTCTCCGCGGTCGTCTTCACACAGGGCTGCAACTGGCGCTGCCCGTGGTGCCACAACCCCGCGCTCGTCCACCCCGAGCAGTTCACGCTCCCGCTGTCCGTCGCCGACATCCTCGCACGCCTCGCGCAGCGCCGCGGCAAGCTCGACGGCGTGGTCGTCACCGGCGGCGAGCCCACGCTCCAGCTAGGGCTCGGCTCGTTCCTCCACACCGTGAAGCGCCTCGGCTTTGCCACCAAGCTCGACACCAACGGCTCCAATCCCGCCATCGTGCGCTCGCTGCTCGACGCCCGCCTCGTCGACTTTGTCGCGATGGACCTGAAGGCACCCTGGCCCCGGTACGCCGAGGCCGTCGGCGCACCGGCCGACACCAACGCCCTCGCCGAGACGATCTCGCTCCTCCGCACCCGCGCCATCCCGCACCAACTCCGCACGACTAGGTGGCCCGGCCTCACCAAAGCCGACTGCACCGAGATCGCTCGCCTCGCCGCTGGCTCGCCCCACGTCTGGCAGGACTACCGGCCGACCACCAACGCCGGGCATCTCGCGGCAGCGGCCGCCATATCATGAAGCCCGCCCACAAATACCGCATTTGCCCGCTCTGCGGTCGGCCCAACCATTGCGGCGAAGCCGACCCCGCCATCCCCAACGGCGGCTGCTGGTGCTTCCATCGCTATTTCCCGCCGGAGCTGCTCGCCCGCGTCCCCAAGACTTACCGCCGCAGCCCCTGCATCTGTCCCGACTGCCTCGCCGCCGCCCTCGCGCAGGCGAAGCCGCGGGATAGTTGACCCGTCCCCACGCCCCTCGCCACGCCCCACCCGGGCGCGCCGGGCGGAGCTTTGCCCATTTTCCACATCCAGCCCATGAACACAGCATCACGTCTCCTCGCCACCGGCCTTCTGGCCGCGGCGCTCATCCACGCGGCGCCCGGCGCCGACTTCGCCCTCGGCGCCGGCACCGGCTACGCCAAGCTCCAGGCTGCCGGCGTCGGCATGGACTTCGCTACGATCGCGGACACCGGCGCCACAGCCGCCACGCCCTCCATCCGCGGCTGGGGCACCGTCGGCTACAGCTACAGCATCGGCACCACAGAGGTCACCTGGGCGCAGTACGCCGTCTTCCTCAACGACACGCACTACGACTCGTACATGTTCTCCAGCACCCAGTCGCCCTACCTCGGCCTCTCCCGCAACGCCGACGGCACCGTGAACCTCCGCCTCGGTTGCGCCGACAAGGCCGTCAACGTCGTGCGCTACGCCGAGGCCGTCGCCTTCGCCAACTGGCTCGGCACCGGCAGCACGGCCACCGCCGGCGATTTCCGCCTGCCCACTGTCGACGAGTGGTACAAGGCCGCCTACCACGATCCGCTCGCCGACACGTTTCGGCTCTACGGTACCGGCGCCGACACGCTCACCGAAGCCGACGCCTTCTACGGCTATCTCAGCGTCGGTCCGACCTCCGATTCCTACCCAACCGTCACCTACGGCGCGACCAACGGTTACGGCCTCTACGGCATGACCGGCGGGGTGGAGGAGTGGACCGGCACCGCACAGAACGCCGCCGGCACCCGGCACTGGGCGCTCGGCGGCGCGTGGAATCTCACCGCGGCACAGCTCACCAACGCCCGCGTCAACAACCTCATCGACACCGCCGCCAACGACAAACTCGGCTTCCGCCTCGCCACCACGCTTACCGCCATCCCCGAGCCGAGCACCTATGCACTTCTCGCCGGCCTCGGCGCTCTCGCGACCGTCCTGGTCCGCCGATGGCTCGGTCGCAAATCCCGCTGACACGCACCCGACATACCACTCACGTTTGGCCCGCTTGGCTCATAAGCGGGTCAAACGCCCGGACCGAATCGGGCACACCCTCACGTGCACCAGCGCTTCGGCCTGCCCGCCCGATACCGCACACGAACCCGCAAGAGTTCTCCTGAGAACTAGGGCGTCCTGAAGGAGCGCCCTACTTCCGATCCACCAACCTGGCACCTCACGCCTGCCACTTGCCACTACCGGCCGGCGCTTCACCGCGCCGCCACGATCTCCAGCCGCGTGTCGCCGGCCTCATCCCGCGTGAGCAGCCAGTCCGTCGTGGTGATCTTGTCGAGGAACGCCTCGTCGTGGCTCACCAGCAGCATCGCGCACGGGCAGTCGGCCAACGCCTCCTCCAGACATAGGATACCGGGCAGGTCCATGTGGTTCGTCGGCTCGTCCATCACGATGAGATGCGGCCCGCGCACGATGCCCAGCGCGAGCAGCAGCTTGCGCACCTCGCCCGGGCTCGGCAGCGCGCTCTCCATCAATCGCGCCGGCCGCGAACCGAGGCGGCTGATCGTCGTCATCACCCGGCCGCACTCCGCGTCGGGCAGCCGTTTGACCGCCTCCAGCAACGCCCGCGACTCCTCGGCGGAGATCTCCTGCGGCACCGTCACCAGTTTCTCCAGCGGCATTTGCAACTGCCCGAGCACATGCCGCACGAGCGTGCTCTTGCCCAGGCCATTGGCGCCCTTCAGCGCGATCCGGCTCGTGCCGCCGATCGCCAGGTCGGGGAAGTGTAGAAAACGCCCGCCGCCGAGCGGCAACCGTCCCGCCGGCAACCGCAGCAGGAAATCGCGCGGCATGAACGACGCGCCGTCGACCCAGATCCCGGTCTCGTAGCGTTTCTTCACCGCAATATCGGCGCGCTGCGCCGCCACCTTGCCCGCGCGCTGCTTCATCTGCGCGGCCATCTTGCCGGCGTAGGCGTCCTTGCCGGTCAACTTCGCGAGGTTGCGCATCGCGCGGCCGTCGTGGTCGTTGGCGGGAATCTTCTTCTGCTTCGAGCCTCGCGCCGCCGCGGCCTTCTGGTCGGCGATCACCCGCCGCCGCTGAGCCTCCGCCTTCAGCCGGTTCGCGGTCTGCCGCAGCGCGTCGCTGGCGCCCTGCGCGAACGTCTCCTCGCGCTCCTGCTGCTCCAGCGCCTCGGTCACGCCGCCCGGCCGCATCACCGCCGACGGCGGATCGAGCAGCAGGCACTGCGAGCACAGCCCGTCCAGCAGCGTGCGGTCGTGGCTCACCAGCAACCCGATACCGCAAAAGTCCTCCAGCGCCTGCCAGAGCAACCGGCGCGCCTCGGCGTCGATGTGGTTGCTCGGCTCGTCGAGCGCGAGCACCGCCGGCTCGCGCCAGAGCGCCACCGCGATCTGCGCGCGCTTGCGTTCGCCGTGGCTCAATGTCGCCCAGCGCTCCGGCCAGTCCTCGCCCACGCGCAACCGCGCCTTGAGCACCGCCGCATCCGGCGCCCAGATGAAGTCCTCGAACATCTCCGGCGGCTCGTCGGTCCGCTGCGCCACGTAGAGCGCCAGCCCCTGCCGCTGCCCCGTGCCGCTCTGCGCCGCCAGTTCGCCCGTGGCGACCTTGAGCAGGGTCGTCTTCCCCGCGCCGTTCGGCCCGACGATGCCCGTCCAGCCCGAGGGAAACTGCACGGTCAGCTCCGTGAACAACGGCGCCGTCATCCCCGGATGCGCGAACTCGACCGATTGCAGAATCAACTGGGCTGAAGCCATCCCTCCACCGTGAGGCCGCCCCCTCATACCCCGCAATGCGAAGTTCTGGCTGCACAAGTAAGTGTGCGTGACAAGTAACCGTATCGGCGGCCTGATCTGACGACGAGCAGAGCCGCGCCAGCGGTGCGCTTCCGCGAGCCCATCGGCCGGGCGTACCGAAACCAATCCGGCGGCAGTGGCGCGGGCGGTCTATCCCAAATCTGACCAGCGCGATGCAGGCACGCGGCAGGTAATCTCGACTACACCGGTCTTCCCGCTTACCTCCGAAACGATGAACTTCGACCTGCAGCTCTATCGTGAGGCAGCCCAAGAGCACCGAGAGAAGTGGGCGCTCGTGCAGACCGAGCTTTGCTCCCTTTGCCAGCGCCATCCCAACCACACGGACAAAAACGTCCTTTTCGCCAAGCTGCTGATCATCGGGAGGAGCTACGCCACGGGAATTGAGCGACAGATTGCGAACCGCGGAAAACGGCGCGGCCGGGCCATCGAAATCCTCGGCGACCATCTCTGGAGAAAACGCGACGAACTCGACCGCATCATCGCCTCGGTCGCCTCCGTCGAGGAGCCCCTCAATGCCGCTGCCACGCGCACGATTCTCGACGCGCACGGGCGGCTGGTTCACTTGGTCGGGAGCGCCACGGCGAAGCGAGGAAGCCGCACCTGTGCGCGTTCCTTTGCCTCGAAGTACCTCCACTTCCACAACCCGGCCGTGCCGATCTACGACAGCTATGCGGCCAAGGCGGCTCGCGCCCATCGGTTTCCCCGCGGCCGATTCTCCTCCGCCTTCGCGCGGCCGAGCTCTTGCGACGAGAAATATGCCGCCTTTGTCGCCCGCCTCTGCCTGATCGCCGACGCCGCCCACCTCGCCAACGACAAGAGTGCCGAGACAATCTCTATCAAGCTGCTCGACAAGTATCTGCTCAAAGTCGCCGATACTCTGACCGCGAAGCAGAAGCGTTAGCAGTCCAAGGGCCCCGCTACAGTTGTACCAGCCGTCCTCCGACTGTGGCACCTTCGACAGCAATCCTCGCGCCTGCCCCTTACCCTTCGCCCGCTCCCACCAACTCCGCCAGCGGGACGACCTCGACCTTCTTCGCCAACGTGTAGCGCTTCTCGCCGGGATACACGACGTACAGCGCGTCGAGCTTCAGGTCGGCGAGGGCGATGCGCATCGAGGGCGTGAGCACAGGCGCGTCGGCGCGCTTACACTCGACCCCGATGCGCCGGCCGCTCTTGAAGAGCACCAGGTCGATCTCGGCGCCGTTGTGGGTCGCCCAATAATAGGCCTCGTCGGGACGCAGTGCCTTGAGGACCTCCTCGACGGCATAGCCCTCCCACGACGCACCCACCTTGGGATGATGCTCGAGGTCGCGTTGATTCGCCACGCCAAGCAGGGCGTGCAGCAGGCCGCTGTCGCGTACGTAGATCTTCGGGGCCTTCACCTGGCGTTTGCCGAGATTCTCGAACCACGGGGGCAACTGCCGGACCATGAACACGCCCGTCATCAGATCGAGGTAGCGGCGCACCGTGGACTCGTTGACGGCAAGCGCGCGGGCCAACTCGGCTGCGTTCCAAATCTGGCCGTGATAATGAGCGACCATGTTCCAGAAACGCCGGAGAGCGATGGCGGGAATCATCACCCCCAACTGCGGCATATCCCGCTCCAGAAACGTCTGTAGAAACTGATGCCTCCAGGCCAGCGAGTCGGCCTCGGTGCGCGCGGTGTACGAAAGTGGGAAACCGCCACGCAGCCAATGCCGGGGCTGCGCGGCCGAGCCCAAGTCGGCCAGCCGGAAGCCTTCCAGCGGGACTGTTTCCAGCCGACCGGCGAGAGTTTCCGAAGACTGCCTCAATAGATCCGGAGCCGCGCTGCCGAGGATGAGAAACCGCGCCGGCAACGGACTGCGGTCGGCCAACACGCGGAGCAGCGGGAACAGGGCGGGGCGGCGCTGAATCTCGTCGATCACCACCAGCTTCTTCAGGGACCGCAGCGTAGTGTCCGGCTCGGACAACCGGGCCAAGCTCGCCGGATCCTCGAGATCGAAGTAGTTGAGCGACTCTGCGGGCACGAACTGCCGGGCGAGCGTGGTCTTGCCGCACTGGCGCGGGCCGAGCAACGCGACTACCCGACTGCGCTTCAAGGCGGCACGAACCATCCCGGAGTCGGTTTTGCGGTCGATCACAGCCCCAGAACGTACCATGAAAATCCCGCAGTCAATGCCGGATTTTCTTGGTAGTACATGCCTACTCGTTTCAAAGTCGGAATTACGGGAGTCATACTTTGAACTCGATGACCGGTATTGAAACGCCTCATCACGCGCCGAACCCGCCAACGAACCGTCCGCCCACTCTCCCGCCTAAAAACTCTGCCCTCGGGAAATCCGTCAGCCCCCGCCTCCTTCGTTCCGTCTACTCTCTACCCGTTTCTCCCACTTTCGCCTGCAGCCGCTCCGTGCCCTCCTCCGCCTCCGTGTCCTCTGCGACCGGCTGGGAATGCCTTTCCCGGCTCACTCGCGCGCCAGCATCGCCACCCGCACACGGGTCACCTCGATCGACTCCTTGTTCGTGGCGTAGATCACGTAGAGAAACCCGCCTGTCACCAGACTCTTTGGATAGTGGTAGCCGCGCCGCTTGAACTTCCCCTCGTAGCGCAGCGCCGGCAGTTCGGCCACACCGCGCAGGAGGAAGCTTCGGTCGAAGAGCCGCCCGTCGCGGGCGAGCGTGACGGCCAGCGGCACCCGCTCCTTCGTGCCGCTCGGGCAGTTCACCAGAAACGCCGTGCCGTCCGTCAGGTTGCCGGCGCTCTGCTTGGCGCGCGCATCGGGCATGGCGGTCGGCACCGGCAACGTCCATGTCGCCCCGCGGTCGCGGCTCACCGCGGCGAGCTGCCGGTAGGTCGACGCCTGATCGCGAAATACCATGACAAGCTCGCCGCCCGCCCGTGCGAAGAGGCTCGGCTCGAGCTCGCGGCTAGTCGGCGGCTTGAACTCGTGATGCGGCATCGCGCCCGCCGTCCAACCGCCCGTGCCGAGCGGGTCGTCTGTGAAATGCGGCGTCGCGATCAGCCCGGGCTGTAGATGGAAGGCCACATGAAGCCGGCCGTCGTACGCATGGATGTCCTGCTCGATCACGCCGCGGACCGGCTGCCCGTCGCGGCCGAGCACCGGGCGCAGTTCGCTCCAGCGCTCGCCGTCCTCGCTCGTGCAAAACTCGGTATGTCCGCCCGCTCCGGACGCGAAGCCGCTCGGCCACACGTTCACGAACGCCACCAGCACGCGCCCATCTGTCCACCAACCGCCGCTGCTGCGCATCGCGCCGCCCTCACCCGCTGGCGCCAGCACGCGCGGCGCGCTCCACGACTCGCCGTCGGCGCTGCTGCTGGAGGCGACCCATGTGTCGGGCGAATCCTCGTCGCGCGCCGAACTCTGCCATTGCGCGTAGAGCTTCCCGCGGAAAGCAACGAGCGCCGCGCCGTTGCAGTAGTGGTCCGTGCGCTCCGTCGCGGCGAACACGGTGGACGTCCGCGCCCCCGCCACCGGCCGGAGACCGAGACCCGCCCGCGCCGCATCGAACAGCCCCGGCACCACCGCATATGCGGGCAACGCATCCGCCGTCTCCGCACGCGCCGCCACAAGGATTCCGCAGAGGAGCAACACAGCGATGGATGGGGCGCGCATACCCCGGTGCTACGGCTCCACCCTGCCGGCGCAAGCCGCCAGCCGCCACCCACGTCCGCCCATCGTCGCCGGTCCCCGTACGCGCCGCCGGCTACGCCGCGCGTTTCTGACGCTCGAACCACGTTTCGAAGTGTGCGTCGATGCTCTCCTCGGTCTCGAAGTAGCGCCGTTCGAGCTCATCGAAAACGCGGTGCGATTCCTCGGCGAGCTGCTCCACCTGCTCCGCGCGCACCTTCATCTCGCATGATGGGCCGGCGGGACCAAACTGCGCATTCGCCTCCTCGGCAAGCTTCGCCAGTTCGTTCGCCCCGATCGCCCGCAACGCCTCGGGCGCATGAAAGGCAAGATCGCCGCGATGACTCAGGTAGTAGCCGACAAAACCGTGGTTCGCGACGCCGGCAGCAAACAACCAAACGGTGGCAAGGATACGTTCAGACTCCGTCAGGTGGTCAAAACCGACCTCCCGAAGACGGTCCATCGCGTGTTGGGCAGCAAGATCGACGATCATGGGATGAGGGGGGTGATGCCCAACCATACGCGCCCGCCCCGCCCTCTCAACCGACGCCGGGTGACGATCCGGTGACGTTTCCCCGCCGGCCGCTCACGGCATCCAGCAGTTGATGCCCTGCGGCGGGTGCCGCTCGCGCCAGGCGCGCAGCCCCGCGGCATCGCGCACACCACCCTCGATGACCGCCTGATAGATCTCGATGCCGGGGATGTCGCGCGCCGCCCCCAGCTCCCGCTTGATGTCGAGGATGGCCAGGCGCGTCTCCTCGTTGAGCACCGCGGTGATGCGCGCCGCCACCCGCTCGAAGAAACCGACATAGCGCGAATCCGGCGCGATGTGGATCATGTCGAGCTTCCAAGTCTCGCCCGGCGCGATCTCGCACTGCGCATGCCATTCGAGGCAACGGTCCTCCTCGGCCATCAGGTTCGCATACTGCACCGACTTCACCCGGGGATCGGCGGCGATCCGCCCCACGGCCGCAAAGCTGTCGGCCACGACGAACGGATCGGTGTAGACATGCAGGTCGATGTCGCGCTTGCCCAGCGCCAGCCCCATCGCCACGGAGCCCACGAGGTTCACCCGCGCGCCGACGCTCCCCCAGCACTCGCGCAACCGCAGCTCGCGGACGATCTCCTCGGCGCGCGCCTGCTGCGCGGAGGACAGGGTCAACAGTTCGTTCATACGGCAAGAACGCCAGCCCGCCGCCATCCGGACCAGCAAAAACAGGGAGGCTTCTCGCACGCCGTGTTTTAAGGTTGGAGCCAGCGCCGGCGTTGCTGTCATCCTGCCCGGATGAAACGTCCCGGCGCCACTCCCCGAGCGTCCCGTGCGCTCCGCCGATCCGCCGCACTCCAGCGCCCCGCACACGTCGGTTGAACCTCGTCGATGCCCGACCTCCTCCAGCCCATCGCCGTCGCCACCGTGCTCTTCGCCGCCACCAACGCCGACGATCTGGTGTTGCTCATCGTGTTCTTCGCCCAACCGGGCTGCCGCCCGCGCCAGATCGTGCTCGGCTCCTTCCTCGGGCTAGCCGCGCTCACAGCGGCGAGTTTCGCGGCCGCCTGGCTCGCGTTGGCCGTACCGGCGGACTGGCTGCCCTGGCTCGGCATCGCACCGGTTGCCCTGGGCGTGCGGTGGTTGCTCCGTCCACACGAGGACGAAGCCGCCCCCGGCGGGACCTCCTGGCGCACCGTCGCCTTCGTCACGCTAGCCAACGGCGGCGACAACCTCGGCGTCTACATCCCTGCCTTCGCCATCCAGACCTTCGCGCAGAAGGCGATCACGGCCGCGACCTTCGCGCTCCTCACATTTGTGCTGTGCGGGCTGGCGTGGACCGCCGTGCGCCATCCCGCCTGGGGGCCGCACATCCGGCACTGGTCAGCCAAGTTCGGCCCCTTCGTCCTCATCGCCATCGGCCTCTGGATCGTCGCCCACCACCCGCTCTTCGGGCTCGGGCTGTAGCATAGGCACGCGGGAGGCCGCGGGCCCTACCACCAAAGGCTCGAGACAGGCGCGGCATGGAGCCGCGGGCCGAAGGGAACGACCGTGTCGCCGTCGTAGAGCACCAGGCCAAGCGTGAAGCGCGGGCCGGCCGCCTCGGCCAGTTTCCGCAGGCCGTTGAAGTCCGCCGCGGTGACAGTGGCCCCGGCCTTCACTTCGAGCCCGACGATTTTGCGCTCCGGGTTTTCGATGACGAGGTCGACCTCGTTCTGCTCCTTGTCGCGATAGTGGGAGAATGTGTACGATCGACCATTCCAACTCGCGAGCTTGAGCACTTCGGAGAAGACGAACGTCTCCAGCAGCGCACCGAAGGCGCACCGTTCCGCGGATAGACGCTGCGGCGACAGCTCCCGCAGCGCCGCGAGCAGGCCGGAATCCAAAAAATGGAGTTTCGGGGTCTTGATCAGCCGCGTGAGGTCGTTGTTGGCCCACGGCCGCAGCAGCCGCGTGAGATAGAGCCGTTCAAACAGCCCGGCATATTTCTGGGTGGTCACGTGGTTGAGCCCCAGCGGCGCGCCGAGCCCGGAGTAATTCACCAGTTGGCCGGAATGTTGGGCGAGCACGCGCAGCAACTGGGGCAGCTGCTGCGCCTTCTCGATCTGGGCGAGATCGCGGACATCGCGCTCCAGGATCGCCCGCACGTAGTCGAGGCACCACGCGCGCTGCCGTGGCCACGTGTTGCGCTGCAGAACCTCGGGGTAACCGCCGGCCAAGACCGCGGCGACCAAGTCGTCGCCCGTGACCGTGGCTCCAGGCTTCGGGATACGGCCCTCGAAAACCTCCGCGAAGAAACACGGCTCCTGTTGCCGCACCTCGGCTACGGAGAGCGGCAGCAGATCGATGATCGCCATGCGCCCGGCCAACGAATCCGCCGCCTGCGGGATCGCCATGAGGTTGGCCGAGCCGGTGAGCAGAAACCGGCCGGGCCGCGGGTCATCGTCGACGCTGCGCTTGAGGGCGAGGAGAAGCTCCGGGGCCCGCTGGATCTCGTCGATGGTCGCCCGGTCCAGTCCGCGTACGAATCCCACCGGGTCGCTCTTTGCGGCATTCAGGACGGTGGTGTCGTCGAGCGTGAGAAAGGTCGAATGCTCCGCCGCGATCTTCTTGGCCAACGTCGTCTTTCCCGCCTGTCGTGGCCCGGCCAGCAACACCACACGGGTGTCGGCCATCTCTTCGCGGATGCGTTTCTCAATCCAACGCGGGTACATGGCAGGGAGACAAGGGTGAGAACTTGAGCTGGCTGATTGAAAGCCTAATTTCGACCATTTGAAAGCCTATATCTGGCCAATTGAAAGCATTGCGGCGATTATCAGCCCGGGCGAGCGCAGCTTCTGAACACATATCTCGCTTTCCATCTGCCGTTTGCAAAAATCAGCCCCACAAACAGCGGCACCCCCAGAACCGGCGGTACGCGGAGCAAGTGCGCCGACGACGAACGGCACTCCGCAGCTCACATCGCGCCGACTCCGGAGCGTACGCCCGGGCTCGGGGGCGCGCGTGGTCCGCGGATGCTACCAGCGGATTCGTTCGTTGCGGATGAGGAGGTCCCGAAGCTCAAAGACGCGACCCTGGACATATCCGATCACCGAGGTTGCTCGAGGCGGTGGGCATCGTGAACCTCCCCCAAGCACGAGGGTTATCCGGCCAAGGCGCCGGGACAGAAACAACACCCGCCGGTTGCCCGCCCGGTTGCGCGGTTGCCAAAGCACGCGAGATTCCGGACCATCGACCGTTTGTCCTCCACGTCACCAGTCCAAGCTCCCTCCGCCCAGGCCCACCATCACCGCGGCCTGGCGTTGTTGCTCGCCGCCCTCTCCGCGCTCGGGCCGTTCTCGACCGACACCTACCTGCCATCGCTCCAGGAGATCGGCCGGCAGTTCACCGTCTCCCCGGTGCTCGTCCAGCAGAGCCTCACCGCCTACATGGTACCGTTCGCGATCATGACCCTCTGGCACGGCGCCATCGCCGATGCGCTGGGCCGGCGGCGGCCGACGCTCGTGCTGCTCGCCTGCTTCGCCGCGGCGTCGATCGGCTGCATGTGCTCGTGGGATCTGCCGTCGCTCATGTTCTTCCGCGCCCTGCAAGGCATGACCGCAGGCGCCGGCATCGTCATCGGCAGGGCGATCGTGCGCGATGTCTTCGACGGCGCCGAGGCGCGCCGCATGATGAGCCAGGTGGCGATCATGTTCGCCGTGGCGCCGGCGGTCGGGCCCGTCATCGGCGGCTGGTTGCACGTGTGGTTCGGCTGGCGCTCGGTCTTCGCCTTCCTCGCCCTGTTCTCGACCGGGCTGTACTGGTGGTGTCTGCGCGCGCTGCCGGAGACGTTGCCGGTCGAGAAACGCCAGTCCCTGCACCCGCGCCCGCTGCTCGAGGGCTACTGGCAGTCCGTGCGCTCGGCGCCCTTCGTCGCGCTCGTCCTGTGCATCACGCTGAATTTCTCGGCCACGTTCACCTACATCGTCTCGGCTCCCGCCTTCGTCATCGGCCAACTCCACCGCAGCGAGACGGAGTTCATCTGGCTCTTCGGCCCCGTCACCGCCGGCATCTTCCTCGGCGCCAACCTCTCCAGCTACCTCGCCGGCAAACTCAGCAGCCGCCGCACGGTCGCGCTCGCCTTCGGCATCATGGCCACCGCCGCGTTGGCCAACGTCGCCTTCCACACCTTCCACGCTCCGGCCCTGCCCTGGAGCGTGCTCCCGCTGGCCCTCTACGGCATCGGCACCTCGCTCGCCATGCCCTGCCTCACGCTCATGGCCCTCGATCTCTTCCCCGAGCGCCGCGGGCTGGCCGCCTCCTGCCAAGCGTTCGCGCAGAGCAGCGGCAACGCCGTCGTCACCGCCGTCGTCGCCCCTCTCCTCTGGGGCTCGGCCCTCTCGCTCTCCTTGGGCATGCTCACGCTCATGTCCTGCGGCGCGCTGGCCTTCCTCGCGTATCTCTACCTCCTGCGCCGCAACCCCGCGCCAGACGCAACGCCAGCGAGCCGCTGAGAGCACGATTCACCCGCGGCGCGCCCCTCACCACAAACCGCGCGCCGGCTCCACCGCCGTCGTACCGGACGCCGTTTCGGCGAGATCCGGCAACGAACCCCGCGCCTCGCGCAGTGCCGCGTTGCATCCGCTCAAGCCTCGCCCTACTTGTCCGATACAACCGCCGACAACTGCGACGATTCCCTCTCGTTCCCGCGGCTCCGCTGCCGCGACTGCGTTCCCCCGCTCCATGCAAATCACCGCCTCCCGCCACTCGCGGGCACTCGTTCTCGCGCTCTCCGGACGTCTCGACGCCCTCGCCGCCGAATCCACGCAACAAGACATCCTCGCCCAGCTCGGCGACGAGCCCCGCCTCGTCCTCGACATGGCCGGCGTCGACTACCTGAGCAGCGCCGGTATCCGCGTTCTCCTCGTCGCCGCCAAGACCGTCGGCCGCCGCCCCGGCGGCTCCTTCGCCGTCGCCCGCCCCACCCCCACCGTCCGCCGCATCCTCTCCGACA
>CAZXHR010000086.1:0-17527 GCA_964640465.1 uncultured Opitutaceae bacterium | reverse complement strand
CACCCCGCGCGACAAGTTCGTCTTCGACGTCAGCCACCAGGGCTATGTCCACAAACTCCTCACCGGACGCGCCGGCGAGGCCTTCCAGCTCATCCGCAAGACCGGCGGACTCTCCGGTTTCCTCAACCGCGACGAGAGCCCCCACGACGCCTTCGGCTCCGGCCACGCCGGCACCGCCCTCTCCGCCGCCCTCGGCCTCGCCACCGCACGCGACCTCCTCGGCACCGGCGAGCACGTCGTCGCCCTCTGCGGCGACGGCGCCTTCACCTGCGGCATCTCGATGCACGCGCTCAACAACGTCGTTCACTCGACCAAGCGCCTCGTCGTCGTCCTCAACGACAACGAGTGGTCCATCTCCCGCAACGTCGGCGCGTTGGCCAAGTACCTCAATGAGCTCTCCACCAGCCCCACCTACAACCGGATCTACCACGACGTTGAGGAGTTCTTCCGCAGCACGCCCCGCGGCGAGCGCCTCCACCGCGTATGGTTGAAGTGGAAACGCGAGACCAAGGACTTCTTCGTCGAGTCATCCCTCTTCGAGAAGTACGGCCTGCGCTACCTCGGCCCCATCGACGGCCACGACATCCCCCTCCTCGTCAAGAACCTCGAGTTCGCCAAGCAGTCCGAGGTCCCCGTCGTCCTCCACGTCCTCACCAAGAAGGGCAAGGGCTACGACGTCGCCTCCGCCGCCCCCGAGCGCTTCCACGGCATCGCCCCCTTCGACATCGCCACCGGCAACGGCCGCTCCACCCCCGGCGCCACTCCGCCCTACCAGGAGATCTTCGGCCGCGCCCTCGTGCGCGAGGCCCAGCTCGACAACCGCGTCGTCGGTATCACCAGCGCCATGGCGAGCGGCACCGGACTCTCCATTCTCGCAAAGGCGCTCCCGCGCCAGTTCTTCGACGTCGGCATCGCCGAGGAGCACGCCGTCCTCTTCGCAGCCGGCCTCGCCGCCCGCGGCCTCAAGCCCGTCGTCGCAATCTACTCGACCTTCCTCCAACGCTCGTACGACCAGGTCGTCCACGACGTCTGCCTCCAGCAGCTCCCCGTCGTCTTCTGCCTGGACCGCGCCGGTCTCTCTCCCAACGACGGCCCCACCCACCACGGGCTCTTCGACCTCTCCTACCTGCGCAACGTCCCCCACGCCGCCATCGCGCAGCCGAAGAACGAGGACGAACTCGCCGACCTCCTCCACACCGCGCTCCAGCAACCCGGCCCCGTCTTCCTGCGCTACCCGCGCGGCTCCGGCCCCGGTATCCGCCCCAAGGATCACCCCGAGCCGTTGCCCGTCGGCAAGGCCGAGGTCGTGCGCGAGGGCGGCGGCGTTGTCTTCTGGGCGCTCGGCCCCTGGGTCCAGGAAGCCCTCGCCATTGCCGACCGCCTCGAACGCGAGCGCGCCATCCGGCCCACCGTCGTCAACGCCCGCTGGGTCAAGCCGCTCGACCTCGATCTCCTCCTCGCCCAGGCGCGCTCCGCCCGCCTGCTCGTCACCTTCGAGGACAACGTCGCCATGGGCGGCTTTGGCAGCGCCGTGCTCGAGGCACTCAACGACGCCGCGCTCACCACGCCCGTCGAGCGCATCGCCTGGCCCGATGCCTTCATCGAGCACGGCAGCAACGTCGACATCCTCCGTGCCGCCCACGGGCTCGATGCCGAAACCATCTACCGCCGCATCGCCGCCCGGCTGACCTGAACCACCCGCGCCGTCCCCTTCCCGTAGGGGCACCGCCTTGCGGCGCCCATCCATCCTTCCGCCGCTCCCCCGCTCCCGCGATGTCCGACCTCGCCTCCGCCTCCGCCCTCGTCCAGGCCGTCCAATACGGACTGGCTTTCGTCGGACTCGTGCTGGTCGCCGTCTGGTATCTCGTCCCGAAACTCGAGCCGCTCCGCCGCGCCACCGCCCGCATGCCGCGCTGGGATGCGTCGATTATCGACACCGGACTCGTCTGCTGGGTCGCCTTCATCTCGGTCTTCCTCGGTCAACTGCTCTCCGGCAGCGTCTTCCGCCAGCTCGGGCTCACCACAGGCAACGGCTGGACCTCCGTCCTCTCGGCACTGGGGTTCCAAGGGCTGTTGGTTGTCGTTCTCCCGTTGTTCTTCTTCTACCGCCGCACCACCGGCCGGCCGCTGCCGCTCGTGGGGTGCCGACCGCCGGCACCGCTCGCAGATCGCATTCTCCTCGGTGCGGCCGTGTTCTGCATCGCCCTGCCCTTCGTCGCCGCCACCAGCTTCGCATCCACCTATCTGATGCAGCTTCTCGGTCTCGACGTGTCGCAGCAGGAGCTCGCCAGTTTCTTCAACAACGGCACCGCGCCGATCCTACTTCTCACACTGACTGTCATCAGCGTGGTCATCGTTCCGATCGGCGAGGAGCTGCTGTTCCGCGCCGGCATCTTCCGCATGGCCAGCCGCGTCCTGCCTCGCTGGGCGGCGCTGCTCCTCAGCGCCCTGGCCTTCGCCGCGCTGCACGGCAGCCTCGTCCACTTCATTCCCCTCACCGTGCTCGGCATCGTCTTCGCGCTGGCGTACGAGAAAACCGGCAGTCTTCTCGTGCCCGTGATCGCCCACGCCCTCTTCAACCTCAACTCCATCGTCGGCCTCCTCGCCGGGCTTGGCGTCGCCTCGTGAATCCGTTCACCGACAATCCTGCACTTTCCGTCGGCGCCCTGGGCGAGCGCCGGCTCATCCGCAAGCTCCGCGACTGGCTCGGCGCCGCCACCGCGCCCGCGCCTTACGGCATCGGCGACGACTGCGCCGTACTCCCTGCCACTGGCGCGCGCCGCCTCCTCGTCACCACCGACCCCGTCATCTACGGCCGCCACTTCGACAACTCACTCTCTCCCGCGGCCGCCGCCGAGAAACTGCTCAAGCGCAACCTCAGCGACATCGCCGCGATGGGCGGCGTGCCGTGCTCGGCCGTCGTCTCGCTCGCGCTGCCGCGGCGTGTTTCCGTCTCCTGGATTCGCGGCTTCTACCGCGCGCTCGGCCGCTGCGCCCACCGCCATGCCGTCACCATCGCAGGAGGCGACATCGCCGAGTCGTCCGACATGCTCGGCGCCTTTCTCACCCTCGTCGGCGAAGCCGCCGGCCCGCGCGTACTAACGCGCCAAGGCGCCCGACGCGGCGATTGGATCTACGCCACCGGCGAACTCGGCGGGAGCATCCTCGGCAAACACTACCGCTTCGAGCCGCGCTTGCCCGAAGGCCGCTGGCTCGCCACCCGCCGCGAAGTCCGCTGCCTGATGGACCTCAGCGACGGCCTCGCCAAGGACCTGCTCGAACTCACGCCCGCCGGTCTCAAGCCAGCCCTCACCGCCGCCGCGCTGCCCCTCTCCCGCGCCGCGCACACCCTCTCCCGCCGCGACGGCCGCACCGCAGTCGACCACGCCCTCAGCGACGGCGAGGATTTCGAACTGCTCTTCGCCATCGCCGCCCGCGCCGACCGCACTGCCTTCGAGAAGGCGTGGCGCGTGCGCTTCTCCACCAAGCTCACCTGCATCGGTCGTTTCGTCCGCGCTGCCGATTCCGTCGCCGACGCCATCCCGCTCGCCCACTACCATGGCTATGAACATCTGGCAGGAGCTTGAGCAGGGCGCCCTCGCCACCTCCACCGACGCCATGCATGCCCTCGCGCGCCGGCTCGGCGAAGCGTTGCCGCCCGAGGCTACGCTCGCCCTCAGCGGCGATCTCGGTGTTGGCAAGACCACCTTCGTCCAGGGACTCGCCGCGGCCTTCGGCATCCACGAGCGGGTGACAAGTCCCACGTTCACCCTCTACAACGTTCACCGCGGCACGCGCACCCTCGTCCATCTCGACGCCTACCGGCTCGACTCGCCCGACCAGGTCGAGGATCTGCTGCTGGAAGACTTCCTCGTCGCCCCCTACTGCCTCGCCGTCGAGTGGCCGGAGCGCATCGCCGGCTGGCTGCCTCCCGGAACGATCACGCTCAAATTGCACATCGAATCCCCCGGCCGCCACCGCGTGCAGCTCCTGCGCTGAGAAACGCATTCCGCCCTGCATGCCACCTGCCGGCCGGCACAGCAGGCGAACCATCTGGCGACTACCACCTATCGCAGGCGGCGCTGCCTTTCAGCCTAAATTCCGCAGACGACAGAAGGTAACGAAGGAAACAAAGGCACTGCAGATCAAGGGAGTTCAGTGCCCGCACACCTGCGTACTCTCCCGTCACCTGCCAAGTGAAGACCGTGGCCACAGATTTGGGCATCCAAGTCGTTCACACTTCGTTCCCTTCGTTACCTTCTGTCGGTCCTAACTGCGCCTTTCAGGTTCAGCGCGCTTCCTCGCGTTGTCTCGTGCCATGCGGCGACAGGCCTCTGACGACGACTCCAAGCAAAAGCCCCGGAGGCGGACCTCCGGGGCTTCGAATTTTCTATGCGTGTCGGACCGCCTATTCGGCAGCCGGCTTCGGCGCCTCTTCGGTGCTGGTCGGCTCGCTCGGGATCTCGGCCGGAGCGGCACTTTCGGCACTCGGAGCCGAAGCCTCGGGCGCAGGCGCCGGCTCAACAGCAGGAGTGGCGGCTTCCGCAGCAGCGCGTGCCGCCTCTTCGACAGCATCAGCGGCGGCGTTGGCGGCATCCTCAGACTTCTGCTGCTGGGCGGTCATCGGCGGCGGGGCAAAGAGCTTGCCGTCCGAATACTCCGTCACATAGCCCTCGGTCACGAGCCAGCGCAGGTCCATCCAGAGGCGCTTGAGCTTGGCATCGTCCTCTGGAGACAGCGCGGCATTCGGCGCGGCCTCGACTGGAGCGGCCGAGGAATCGGCGACAGCAGCGGCCTCGGGCTGGTTGATGCCGAGATGTTTGGCCGGCAGTTCCTTCACGGACACGACCGGGTTCTTCTCGATGAAGTCGATGAGCGCGGTGATGCTCTCGGAGAACACTTGGCCCGGCAGACGGAACTTGCGTTTCACCGAGCAGACGTAGGACACGCCCTTCGAGCCGCGCTTGAAGATCGTGAAGCCTTCGCGGCGCAGGCGCCCGCGCAGGGCGTTGGCGGTGTCGAGCGGGAAGCGGCGCTGTCGTTCGAGGTGTCCCTCGGCGGCGGCACGGATCTCGCCCTCGGGGAGCTGGTCGGCGATCTTGCCGTGGAAACGGGCGCTCTCGACGCTGCGCACGACCTTGTCGCGGGCATTGGCGAGCAGATACGTGCGCGCCTCCTCGATCGTGTCGAAGGTCGGCGCAGTGGCCGCATCGACCGCTTCCTTCCAGACATAGCGCGTGCCCTTCTTCATCTTCTCGGTCCATTGCGCGATCGCCTCCGGCTCCTTCACCGTCTCAAGACGCTCGCGGAAACGCTCGAAAGGCATGTTGCCCAGCTTGGCGGCGTGGTGCTGCTGGAGGATGTTCTGGTAACGGTGGTAGTTCGGCGGAGCGAGCAGCTCGCCGGTGATGCCGCAGCGCATCACGAACTGGAAGTTGCCCTTCGGCGCCTCCACCTCGACCTCCGACATCGTGAAGAAGTCGCCGAGATGGTTGCGCAGGACGTGCTGCACAGCCTCGTCCTCGTTGTCGAAGGGCAGGCCGTCGACCGGTGTGACGAAGATCGGCGCGCGCTTGTTCGCGGCGTCGGGCTTGCGCTGCACGACCACGACGAAACGGTCGTTTTTGCCGAGCACAACGCGGGCGATCTCAAAGAGTTCGTAGGTGTGGCAGCTCGCGCGGATCGCCTTCACCAGCGCGGAGAAGGCGGTGTCCTCGGCGTAGAACGCCACCTCGAAGAAGGGGCTCACGTACGGGCGATTGTCCTGCGGAGCCGGACGATCAAAACGCGGGCCACGCGCGAAGCGACGCTCACCTCCGCGCTCCGCGCCGCCTTGACGCTCGCGACGGAAATTGCCGCCGCCCTGCTGTCCGGCGGGACCGCGGTCGCCGCGGAACTGCCGATCGGGGCGTCCTTCACCCGCGGAAGCGGCCGCAGCGGCATCGCTGTTGCCTTCCGCCGTACGGACGGGGCGGACGGACGGGCGACGATCGCGGCGCATATCGCCACGATCCCCGCGTTCGCCGCCACCGGCAAAATTGCGACGGTCGGGCCGCGCACCGCGGTCACCGCGCCCCTCGCGGCGCTCGCCGCCGCCTGCGTTGGCGCTAGTCCACTGCGTGCCGAAGCTGAAACTGGCAAGCGCGCTCAGATCGATCTTTCCGATACCGGCCTCGGGCTTGTTCTCCGAAGCGACGGGTGCGGACTCCTGCTCGGCCGGTGCGACGGGCGCCGGTTCGGCGGGCGGGTTGATCGGCTGCTGGTTCTCGACGGGCTGGGTTTCCTGGGGGCCTTGTTGGTCCATATGGATGGCGGTGGTCATTTCGCCGACACGGCGTCGTGGGGTGGGTCGCGCAGCGAAAACCGATTGTTGTAAGGGTGATAAGCGGGCGGGCAGTCTCGCCGGTGGAATGGGTGAGGCAAGCGGTTTTCCGCCCCGGGCGCGCGACATGAAATTTTCGCCAAATCGGGACTTTACAAGCCGCACGCGATGCGACTCACTCCGCGCCTCTTCTTTTTCAGTTCACGTTGCTCGGGTGGTGGAATTGGTAGACACACACGTTTGAGGGGCGTGTGCCGTAAGGCGTGCGGGTTCGAGTCCCGCCCCGAGCACCATCTCTCGTCCGGCCGATAGGCGGCTGTGGCGAAGATAAGGACCGACCGGCGGTCTGCTGTGAACGACATTCGAAACGCGAGCCATGCGGCTCGCGTTTTTTGTTACCCGCGTCGCGCGTCGTACCGAGCCAGCGCCTCCGCCAACGGCAACTCGCCCGCCCCGGGCGCCTCGCGCAGATAGGCTAGGAACGGCATCACATGGAACGCCGCCGTCGCCACCTCCCGCCGGTACAGCTCGGCCATCGGTCCGGCCGCGTTGAGGTAGCCGCTCTCGCGGAAACGCCGCACCGCGGCTGCCACGTCGTACGGAACCGCATGGTGCTCGATCCGCCATTCGTCGCCTGCAGCCGACCCGCGTTCGATCACCGTGAACTGCGCCTGCAACGTGCCATCCAGCGGCAGCCCAACCGAGCCCACGGTCACGATCCGTCCGCCGCGCCAGTCGCGCACGCCGCAATAGTGGTTGTGTGCGCGGACGATCAGCCGCTCAGGCATGCCGCCGAACCGAGTCTCCAGTTCCGCCGCCGGCGTGTATGGAAATACAAGGTCGTGGTCGCTCCGCGGTGAACCGTGCACGAAGAGCACATCGGGTGCCTCCGGAAAACGCAGTGTCAGCGGCAATGCCGCCATCTCGGCTCGCACCGCCGCGTCGGGTTGCGAGACCGCCCACTGCACCGGACCGAAACGCTCACTCGCCCACTCCGGTTTCGCCCGCGCCGTGCCGAAGTCGAATATGTAGCGCTCGTGGTTGCCGCGCAGCACCAGACAGCCGCGCGCCTTCACGCGCGCCCAGCATACCGCGATGTCCGGACCACCAACACCGATGTCACCGGCCACGACCAGCCGATCCAGCCGCAGCTGGTCGATCAGATCCAGCGCGGCATCGAGCGCCGGCAGGTTTCCGTGGATATCTGCGATTATCGCAATGCGCATGGGAATTCGAAGGAGCCTGGATTACTGCCGCGGGCCGCGCTTGGCGCGCTTCGGTGCCGAATAGAGCCCCTTGGCCGATCGCGCGCCCGCCGCCGGCTTGCGGTATTCGCCGGTCTTGAGCGCCTTGATCTGGTCGCGCAACAGCGCCGCGCGCTCGAACTCCAGCGCCTCGGCCGCCTCCTGCATCTCGTCCTCCAACTCGGCGATCACCGCGGCCACATCGTTGTCCTCGCCCACCGCTGCCGCCGGCGCCTCGTCGCGCTTCCCGCTGCCGTCGTAGGCGGAGAGGCTGCTCTGCGCGGCGCGTTTCACACTGCGCGGCGTGATGCCGTGCGCGAGGTTGTAGGCCATCTGCTTCTCGCGGCGCTTCGCCGTCACCTCGATCGTGCGACGGATCGATTCGGTCTGCACGTCGGCATAGAAGATCACCCTGCCCTTCTCGTGGCGGGCGGCGCGGCCTGCGGTCTGGATGAGGCTGGTCTCGCTGCGGAGGAAACCCTCCTTGTCGGCGTCGAGGATGGCGACGAGGGCGACCTCGGGCAGGTCGAGCCCCTCGCGCAGGAGGTTGATGCCGACGAGCACGTCGAAGTTGCCGAGACGGAGGTTGCGCAGGATCTCGACGCGCTCGATGGCATCGATGTCGGAGTGCAGGTACTCGACGCGGATCTTCGCCTCGCGCAGGTACGCGGTGATGTCCTCCGAGAGGCGTTTGGTGAGGGTGGTCACCAGCACGCGCTCGCCAGCTTCCACCGCGCGGCGGATCTCGCCGATGAGATCCTCGACCTGCCCCTTCGTCGGGCGAAGCTGGATCTCCGGATCGAGCAGTCCGGTCGGCCGGATCACCTGCTCGGCGACGACCGCCGAGTGTTCGAATTCATACTTCGCCGGCGTGGCGGAGACGAAGATCGTCTGGCCGGTCACCGCGCGGAACTCGTCGAAGTTGAGCGGGCGGTTGTCGAGCGCCGAAGGCAGGCGGAAACCGAAGTTGACCAGCGTCTCCTTGCGCGAGCGGTCGCCGGCATACATGCCGCCGATCTGTGGCACGGTTACGTGGCTCTCGTCGATGAAGAGCAGGAAGTCCTTCGGGAAGAAATCGAGCAGGCAGAACGGCCGGTCGCCCGGCTTCCGCCCGGAGAGGTGGCGCGAGTAGTTCTCGATGCCGTTGCAGAACCCCATCTCGCGCAGCAGCTCCAGGTCGTACTCGCAGCGCATCTTGATCCGCTGTGCCTCGAGGAGCTGGCCGTTCTTCTCGAAGAAGGCCACGCGTTCGTCCAGTTCCGCGCGAATCGTGGCCATCGCGCCCTCGAGCTTGCCCTTCGTCGTGACGTACTGGTTTGCCGGATAGAGGTCGAACTGCTGGAGCTTGCGGATCGTCTTGCCGGTGAGCGGCTCGAACTCGCTGAGCGCGTCGACCTCGTCGCCGAAAAACTCCACACGCAGCCCGTGCTCAAGGTAAGCGGGCATGACGTCGACCACGTCGCCGCGCACGCGGAAACGCCCGCGCTGCAGCTCGTAGTCGTTACGCTCGTAGAGATTGTCGACCAGCCGCTCAAGGAACTGCTGGCGGGAGAAAGTCGCGCCGACCTTGAGCGGGATGCGCAGCTCGGAGAAATCCTCCGGCGAGCCGAGGCCATAGATGCACGACACGCTCGCCACGACGATCACGTCGCGCCGGCTCACCAGCGCGCTCGCCGCGGAGATGCGCAGTCGCTCGATCTCGTCGTTGATCGAGCTGTCCTTCTCGATGAAGGTGTCGCTCGACGGGATATACGCCTCGGGTTGGTAGTAGTCGTAGTAGCTCACGAAGTATTCGACGGCGTTCTCCGGGAAGAAGTTCTTGAACTCCGAGAAGAGCTGCGCGGCCAGCGTCTTGTTGTGCGAGATGATGAGCACCGGCCGGTCGCACTGGGCGATCACGTTGGCCATCGTGAACGTCTTACCGGAGCCGGTCACGCCGAGCAGCGTCTGGTCGCGGTGGCCCGCGCGGATCGACTCCACGAGCTTCGCGATCGCCTCGGGCTGATCGCCCATCGGCGGGTAGTCGGACTTGAGCGTGAACAGCGGCACCGGCTCAACAGGGAGCGCGCCGCGGGCCGGAACGCCAGAACAGAACGCGTCGGGACGTCCACCAGCGCGCCCGCACCATCACAGCCATGCTGCGCATCCGGTGAAGCCGGTGCGCATCGCTCCGAACACGCCGGTTTTCCCGCCCTCCGCCTGACCGTTTACCTTCACGACCGTGAAGGTAAACGGTCGCAGGCCGAGGTGGAGACCGGGAACCGCGCTTCACGGAACGTGCAAACGCGGCTTGGCGGCCAGCCATGGGATCGCCGACGATGCACGCCATGCGCGTCGCCGTCATCGATATCGGCAGCAACACCATCAAGCTCCTGGTCGCCGCCCGCGCGGCCGCCGGGGGCATCGAGACCGTGCACTACGCCGTCGAGGAGGCGCGCATCGGGCGCGGTCTTGGCGGCGAGCGCCCCACCCTCGCACCCGACAGCATCGAGCGCGGCGTCGCGGCGGTGGCGCGACTGCTCGCAGTCGCGCAGACCTTCTCCCCCGGCCAAACCGTCCTCGTCGCCACCAGCGCTGTTCGCGATGCGGCGAACGGCCGCGACTTCGCAAAACGCGTCCGGCAGGAGTCCGGGTTGGCCGTGCGTATCCTCACCGGCCAGGAGGAGGCCGACTACATCGGCCGCGGGCTCTCGGCCGACCCCGCCCTGGCCGGTGCGCAAGACTTCTATCTCTTCGACCTCGGCGGCGGTAGTCTCGAGTGTCTGGAGTTCCGCGCCCGCCGGGCCGTGCAATCCGTGAGCGTGCCGCTCGGTTGCGTGCGGCTCACCGAACGCCTCGTCGCCGATCCCGCCGCGCCCTTCACGGCGGCCGACCGGGCAGCGACCACCACCGCCGTACAGGAGGCATTCGCTGGGGGACTAGAGGCGCCGTTTTCCTTCGCCCTCCCCGCGCCCGCCACTGCCGTGGCCACCGGCGGAACAGTGACCACCGTCCGCGCGATGCTTGCCGCGGTTCACGGCCAACCGCTTGAGGCGAGCGACACCACGGTTGCCGTCGCCGAGCTCGAGCAACTCTTCGCCCGCACCGCGGCCCTGCCGCTCGCGGCGCGCCGAGTCGTTCCCGGGTTGCCCGCCGCGCGTGCCGACGTTTTCCCGACAGCGCTGGCGACCATCCTCGAGGTGGCGGCGCTCGCGCGCGTCGAGCGGTTCACCCACTCGTTCTACAACCTGCGTTACGGAATCGCCGACGAACTGCTCGGCGACGGCGGCTGACCGGGCCCGTAGCCGCGCCGGTGGTGTTCCTGTTCGTGCGCCGCGCCACCGAACCACAGGAACGCGACCAACGCCAGCCCCACGCCGAGCGAGATCAACGCCGCCGGCTGCTTCAGGTAGGCCAGCAGCGGGCGCAGGTTGAGCAGCAGATGGACGGCACCGGCGATCACGAAGAGCCAGCCGAACCACTCGTGCAGGGCCATGATCGGCCCGTTCTTGACGTGGAAAAACAGCAGCAGCCCCGTCACTGCGATCACAACGAAAGCCACGGTGACAAAAGGCGACAGGCAGGTTCGGCTGAGGAGGGGGTTCTTCATCGTTCGGTTTTGTGCAGCAAGAGACGTGATACTCGGAAAGCGGTTACAGGAAACCCGCCACGGGCAATCTCAGATCTCCCAGTTCAGCATCACCAGCGGGCAGGTCTTGCCGGTGGATTCAATCGAGAGCAGGCAGAGGTCGTCCTCGAATTGATCCCGGCCGCTGAAGCCGCGCACCGCCGAGACGACCTTGTCGATCAGTTCGGTGCCCGATCGGCTGCCGAACTGGAGCGAGAGAGTGCAGAGGCGTTCCTGGCCAAAGTACTCGCCGGAAGCGTCAGTAGCCTCGACCACGCCATCGGTATAGCACAGCAGCTTGTCGCCGACCGCGAACGGACATTCGCCTCGTGTGTAGGCGAAATCGTCCACCAAACCCGCGGCCGGTTCCGGGCTGTCGAGGGTCAACGGCACCACGGTGCCGGTGGCCTGGCGGATGTGCAGCGGCGGCGGATGGCCGGCATTCGCATACGAAATGCGCTGGAGCTCCGTGTCGATGAGCCCGCAGAAGACCGTGGCAAACACAGGCTGACCGGTCTGCCGGAAGATCGGCAGGAAGCCGCGGTTGATCTCGGCGAGCACATGCGCCGGATTCTCGGCCCGTTCGTCGAGCTCGCCGACCAGGCCGCGGATCAACGCCGTCAGCAGCCCCGCGCGCACGCCGTGCCCCATCACATCGCAGACCAGCACGACGCACTGCGTGTCCGAGAGTTGGACAACCTCGAAGAAGTCGCCGCCCAGGCTGGCGGCGGGCAGGTAACGGTGGGCGAAGCGCAGCGCGCTCGCCTCCGGCGGCACGCCCCGCGGGAAGACGGGATAGCTCTGGGTGAGGAAGACATTCTGGATCCGACACGCCATCTGGAGGTCGGCCTCCATCTCCAGCGTGCGGTCGCGCAACTCCTCCTCCACCCGTTTGCGCTCGGTGATGTCGTGCGTGATGCCGACGAGCCCGATGAGCTTCCCCATCGGATCATGCAGCGGCACCTTGGTGGTAAGCGCCCACCGGCGTTGGCCATCGGACATCAGGTCCGAACTCTCGCGGTTGATGATCGAGGGGCCGCCGGCCAGCACACGATGGTCCTCGACCATGGAACGTTCGCCGCGCGCATCGTTGTGGTAGTCGAGAATGGTGTGGCCGAGCGCAGCCTCCTGGGATTCCACCCCGATCATGCGCTGATGCGCCCGGTTGTTGAGAATGTACCGGCCACCCCGATCCTTCACGAAGACCCGGCTGGGAAGGTGGTCGATGATCGTGCGCAGCAGCGTGCGCTCCTGATTGAGCTTCTCCTCGATTTGCTTGGTCGCGGTGTGGTCGCGGGTCAGCCCGAACGTGCCGATGATCCGACCGGTGGAGTCGCGCCATGGCAGTTTCGTCGCCGAGCCCCAGCACACCGTGCCATCGGTCAGTTCCAGCCGCTCGATCTGACCGACCGATGCCCGGCCGGTGCGGATGATCTCCTGCTCGGTCTGCCGCGCCAGTTCCGCATGCGCCGGCGCGAAGTATTCAAAGTCGGTCTTCCCCACCATCGCCGCGGGCGACTCCGCCTTGAGCCATTCGGCCTGCGCCTTGTTCACACAGACAAAACGGCTCTCCAGATCCTTGAAATAGATCCGGTCGGGAATCGTCTCCATCAACGAGCGCAGAATCTCCGAATCGAGCGATCCGGAGTAGTGCGGCTGCGAGCTGGGGGACGAGTCCTTCGGCATGTGGGGCGGCGAAGGTGGCGGAACCGGCGACGCAGCGCAACCCGTTCCTGCTTCGGACCGATCGCATCGTCCCTGC
This sequence comes from uncultured Opitutaceae bacterium, assembly GCA_964640465.1. Taxonomy (GTDB): domain Bacteria; phylum Verrucomicrobiota; class Verrucomicrobiia; order Opitutales; family Opitutaceae; genus CAJCBL01. The sequence continues at coordinate 4,592 of CAZXHR010000086.1, read as the reverse complement.
CCTTGCCGACTCAATGCGCCAAACGCCGCAACCGCGCCTGCACTTCGAGGTAATCCGCCGGCAACGGCGCCCGCAGGTCGAGCGCGGCACCCGTGACCGGATGCACGATCACCAGATGCTCCGCATGGAGCATCACGCGCGGCACAGCCACCGGCACGCTCTTCTCCCGAAAACCGTACACCGGGTCGCCAAGCAGCGCGTGGCCGATACTCGAAAGGTGAACGCGGATCTGGTGTGTGCGCCCGGTGTAGATCCGGCAACGCACCAGCGCGGCATGCGGTGCCCACGCTTCAAGCACAGCCCAGTCGGTCCGCGCCGCGCGGCCGCCGCTGGCGACCGCCTTCATCCGGTGCCGCTGCGTGGGGTGACGCGCGATCTGCTTCTCGATCCGGCCGCTCCCCTGCTTCGGCACGCCGGCGACGAGCGCAAGGTACTCCTTCACCACGTCGCGCCGCGCGAAGGCGGCGGTGAGCGCGCGGTGGGCGACGTCGTTCTTCGCCACAAGGATCACGCCGGAGGTTTCGCGGTCGAGCCGGTGGACGATGCCCGGCCGCTCCACTCCGCCGATGCCGCTGAGTTGCCCCTTGCAGTGCGCGAGGAGCGCGTGGACGAGCGTGTCCTCGCCCGTGCCGGCGCCCGGGTGCACGACCATGCCGGCGGCCTTGTTGACCGCCAGCAGGTGTTCGTCCTCGAAGAGAATCTCGAGCGGGATCTCGACCGCGCGCAGCTCCGCCGGCTTCACTTCCGGCAGCGAGAACACGATCGTGTCGCCCGCGCGCACCGCGGGCTTGCGCTCGACCGACCGGCCGCCGACCGAGACCAGCCCGGCGTCGAACGCGCGCTGGAGCGCCGCGCGGCTGTGCTCGGGAAAATGCGCCGCGAGCACCTTGTCGGCGCGCTCGCGGCGGAGGGGCTCTGGAACGGTGAACTCAGTCGGCACGCTGATGCTGGGTTGGGCGAGCGAGGGGGCTCACTTCGCCGCCGGCTTCGCCTGCAGCTGCTGCCGCAGGATCGTCGCGGCGAGCGCGTCGTTCATCGCACTCTCGCCGGCGGCGCCCTGCACGAGTACTTCCGGCGTGATGCGAATCTCGCCTTCCTTCACGAGGCGCAAGCTCTCGAGGAGCGTCACGCCCTCCTTGCCGATCGCGGAGGCGAGCAGGTCGTAGCTCTGCTTGCGCGCCTCGGCGGTGATGCGGATCTGCTCGGCGTCACCCTTGGCGCTCTCGATCTGCGCCTTCGCGCGCTCGCCGGCGGTCTTCACGGCGAACTCCGCCTCGACGAGCTGCTTCTGTTGTTCGGCCTCCTCGCGCGAACGGATGAACTGCTGGCGGGCCACCTCGGCCTGCTGCTGCTGCTGGTAGGTGGCGCGCTGGTTCGACGCGACCTCCTTGTCGGTCTGCGTGAGCAGGAGCTTCTGGCCGGCCTCGGTCGCATCCAGTCCGATGGCACCAATGAACGCACCGAGGAAGGTGAGCTTGTAGGGTTTGAACTCCAGCTCGACGAGTTTGCTCGTCATCGTCTCCACGCGGCTGCGGCTGGCGACGTATTCGAGCGCGCCCAGTGTCTCGGCCACGTTGCGCAGCGCCGCACGGGCCGTGGGTAGCACGAGGCGCGCCTCGAGGATCTCGAGTTCGTCGTCCTCCTGCGTGTCCTTCACGACGCGGTCGGGATCGCCGAGCAGCGCGACGAGGTACGGCGCGTTCTCTGCCGCCACCGAGAGCGAGAGGCGCACATCGACCGGGAAGGTGAAGCCGTCCTTCGAGCGCACGCTGATCGAGTAGTCGACCGTAGGCTGGGCGGCGCCGCGCCGCTCGTGCGGCGTGCTGGCCACATGCTGATAGGTGTACACGCGCTGGGTCGTCTTCACCTTGATGACCTGGAAGGCCTCGGGGTGGAGGTTGTAGGCGCCGGGCAACAACGGCTGCCGCCAGATCCCGCGATAGCCCTGCGGCACGATATCGACGCCGTTGACGGTGATCTTCTCCTCGCCCGTATAGATGTCGCCGGCGTTGGCCTTGACCACGCCAACTTCGCCGGCGGCAACGAGAGTGACGGGGCGCATCTCGACCTTGAACAGGCGCGGATTGATGCGGTAGTTGCCGGGCGTGAGGATGGTGAGCTGCGGGCCGCGGAAGCCGGCGCCGTCGGCGAGGAACTTGGTCGCGTCGAGCATGTCGTCGGCGGACTTCCATGCCGGCGCGAACACCGTGCCGCCAGGCAGCACGCGACCGTCGAGCGCGGTGACGACGCCGATCTGGCCGTTGGGCACCATGATCGTCCCCACCTTCTCGACTTCGTAGGACCACGGCCAGTAGCCGAAATGCCAACCGGGCCCGAGCACCTTCGCCTGCGGGCCCTTCTCCCCTGCCACGGCCACGATGTGCCCAGCCGGCAGTTCGGCGCCGAGCGTACGCACCACGACGCCGGTCTGGTCTGAAGCCACGTAGACCGCCGAGGCGATGACAAAGGCCATCACGCCGAGGAGAATCGAGACGAGCCCGGCGCTGGCGAGCGTCGCGCGCGTGGCCGCCGAGCCGGAGGCCGCGCGCACCACCAGCGCGATGATGCCGCCGAAAAGGAGAAGCGAACCGAGGACGAGTGCTGTCATGTTGGAAGGGGTTAGGGTTTCACCGACGGCGCGCACGTTAGCCGCGCCGCATCGCGCGCGCCAAGAGAAACGTCATTACGCGGCCGCAGTAGTTTTCCGAGCGGCGGCGCAGGGGCTCACCTCTCTCGCGCCGCCCGGTAACGGTCGATCTCGGGATCGAGCATCGCCCGCAGTTGCTCCTGCAGTTGCGGATCCATCACCTCGTACTCGTCCGGGATGTCGAGGACCTCGATCGGCGGCAACTCGAGTCCCGCGAAGCGTTGCGCAATCCATTGCTTGTGCTCGCGCTCCATTGCGAAGACCACCTCTGCCCAGCGCAGATCGCCCTCGCCGAGGCGCCGCACCGCCTCCGCCCGCACGCCGGCCGAGCGCACAGCCACGCGCGGGTCGTTCCGGTACAGGCGCTCGGCTGTCACGCTGCGCTGCTTGTTCATCGCGCAGACGAAAAGCACCTTCAGTCGTTCGCCCATGTGCGTGCGCTCCGCCGCTCAACAACCTTCCCGTTCGAGCGCGGCCAACTCGGCGAGCGCCGCGGCGCGGGAGTCCTCCGCCATCGTGCCAGCGAGAAATCCGTTGCGCGCCACCTGCACCAGTTCCGCACGAGTGAAGCCCGCCTCCGTCGCCAGCCCGACATACTCGTCGGTGAGTGTGTTGCCGAAGATGAGCGGATCGTCGGTGCTCACCGTGCACCGCACGCCCGCGGCGAGCAGCGCACGGAGCGGATGCTCGCGCAGCGACGGCACGACCTGGAGCTTCACGTTGCTGATCGGCGTGATGTCGAGCGTCACCCCTTCCCGCACGAGCAGCGCCACGACCTCCGGGTCCTCGATGGCCCGCACGCCATGCTGCACCCGCCGCACGCCGAGCCGCTCGACGACCGCGCGCACGTTGGCCGCGGCGCCGAATTCGCCGGCATGCGCCTTCGTCTCCTTGCCGGCGGCGCGCGCGCGCCGCCAGACCTCGGCGGTCCAGTCCTCGAGCGGCAGCGTCTCGTGTCCGTGGAGATCGAAACCGGCGAGCCACTTCCAGCGGAGGGCATCGGCGAGCACCGCCGGGATCGGGCCGCTGTGGCAGTCGCGCACCAACCCGGCGAACACGCGCACCGTCATCCCGGCCGGCACGGCGTCCTGGATCGCCTGGACGATCGCATCGCCGCGATCGTCGATGAACTGCACGATCGGCAGGTGGAAGCTTGTCTCGACGTAGCGCACATTCTGCGCAGCGAGCCCGCGAAAGACCTGCGCCGCCGCCTCGTGGTAGCGACCGGCCGAGGTGAACCACGGCGCCAACAGGCCGATGATCAGGTTGTCGAAGTCGGTGAAGCTGCCGAAGCGATACTCCGGCGCCCACGACGCCGGCGGTTGCGCGAAGCGGACCGGATCGAGCCGCTGCAGCAGCCGGTACGGCAGCGCACCCTCGAGATGCAGGTGGGTCTCCGTTTTCGGGAGTCGCCGCACAAACTCGTCGAGGTCGCGGGGGCCGGGGGCGGATTCGTTCATGGCGGGATTGCACGCGCTCTCCGTCGCCGCCGCAACCTCGCAGATGCGCGGCCCCCCCTGTATCCTAGACCTCGTGGCGCTCTTTGGGCGTGGTCGACCGGCGCTACTTTTTTCGCGACGAGGTATTTACTTTCTCGGCCAACTAGTTCTTGCTGGGCGTGCCCCGGTCAGGATCCCTTGGCGGGGTTAGTTAACCCTCAATCGAAACACCACATCATCATGGCCAAGAAATCGCCCAAGTCCGCTCCCAAGAAAAAGACCGCCGCCAAGAAGGCTGCTCCGAAAGCCAAGAAGGCCGCGAAGAAGAAGTAACTGGGCGGGCGCCCTCGGCGCCCGACCTGTATTTGAAACCCGGTTGTGCCTCGTGCGCGCCGGGTGTTTTTGTGTCCGTCGCCGCCGCTCACTCCGCCCCGGCAAGCCGCACCGGCTCGCGCGGGCCGAGAATCTTCGCCTCCCGCCGCACCGCCACCTCGAGCCCAGCCTTG
>CAZXHR010000085.1:0-17532 GCA_964640465.1 uncultured Opitutaceae bacterium | reverse complement strand
CGCGCGCACATCGCCGAGGGTGTCGACCTCGCCACACGCCACCGCCTGCCCAAGCTCGTCGTCGACGCCATCCGGCAGCACCACGGCACCACGCTCATTCAGTTCTTCTACCAGCGTGCCCGAAAGGAGCTCCGCAGCCCCACACCCGGCCAGACCGGCCCGGGGGAAAGCGCGCCCCTCGCCGAGGTCAACGAGGCGCCCTTCCGCTACGACGGCCCCAAACCGCAGACGAAGGAAAACGCCATCATCCACTTCGCCGACTGCGTCGAGGCCGCCTCCCGCTCCCTTCGCAATCCCACCCGCCAGAGCCTCGCCGAACTTATCGAGCGCCTCTTCAACGAGCGCATCGACGACGGCCAACTCGACGAGTGCCGCTCACCCTTGCCGAGATCGCCAAGATCAAGACCAGCTTCGAGTTCACGCTGCTCAACATGCTCCACTCGCGCATCGCCTACCCGGCGCCCGATCCCGCAGCACCCACGGCCGGCACCCCGCCTGCCGCCGCCCCCGAAGCCACCGACCGCTCCTCGAAAAACCCCATCGAACATGCCCGCGAAAAACAGCCGCCCCGTTAAGGTCTACTGCGGCCACCCCAAGCTCCGCTTCACCCGCCCCGCCGTCGCCGCCGCCATCCACGCGCTCGACGCCGCCGCGGTCCCCGCCACCGACTGCAACCGCGGCACCTGGCACCTTCCCGCCGGCGAGCTCTCCGTCGCCTTCCTCACCGACCCCGCCCTCACCCGCCTCCACGCCGACTTCCTCGACGACCCCACGCAGACCGACGTCATCACTTTTCCCCCGGCCACGCCCGGCCACGAACAGGCCGGCGAGATCTGCATCTCCGTCGACACCGCGCGCAACTACGCCGCCCAGCACGACCGCCAGTTCGCCGAGGAGCTCACGCTGTACCTGGTCCACGGGTACCTCCATCTCGCCGGCTACGACGACCACGCCCCCGCGACGCGCAAACAGATGCGCGCCGCCGAGTGCCAAGCCCTCGCCGCGATCCGCGCTGCGAAAAAGATGCCCGAGTTCGCCTTCGGACGCTGAGCCGCGATTCCGAGCCGCAGGGGCGTTGTCTTGCAACGCCTGCTCCACGCTCGGGCCGCCGCCCGCCACCGTTCTATTCCACCGCCAGCTCCGCGCTGCCGCCGCGCAGGTACCCCCGCAAGCGCTCCAGCAGCCGCGCCACCGAATCCGGCTCGATCCCGTCCAGCGCCGCGAGCGGCTCGTTGAGCACGCGCCGCGCGTTCTCCAGATCGCTGCCGCGCAAGCCCGCCGCCCATTCCTCCTTCACAGGATAACCCTCGTCGCGAGCAAATGTGTACAGCGCCTTCAGCGCCACGGCGTCGGCCCGCCGTCCGTCGTTCCACGCCTGCAGCGCCGTTCCGAGCAGCCGCAACACCGCGGCGCGACCCTCCTCGTGCACCGGGTTGCGCACCAGCAGCCGCGCGAAGGCCGACGCCTCCTTCAGAGCCGCGAAGCTCAGCCCAATCCCCGCGAAACGCCGCAGCACCCGCACCTCGCCAAAGAACCACGTGCGCCCCTGGTTCGAGCTGGTGAGCGTCGCCGCCACCTCGTCGAACAGGTCCAGCGCCACCGCCGGTTGCCGCGAAGAGATGCGCTGGAAACACAGCATCTGACCGTGTTCCGGGCTCAGCAGCAGCACCTTCTGGTGGCGGTCCTCCGCAGGCGGCTTCTCCAGGATGAAGCCCGTGGTCTGGAACGTCTGTCCCGGCATCGTCGCCAATCTATCGTTTCACCGGTCCGGGAGAAGCCGGCTGCCGGACCGGCACGGGGTCACCGCCGGCCTGGCCGGGCAGCACCGCGCCGCCGGAGATGATGAACTTCATGGCTTCCTTCACATTCATGGACAGCTCGTGCACCTCGCCGCGCGGCACGAGCACGAGGAAGCCCGAGGTCGGGTTCGGCGTCGTCGGCACGAAGACCGACACCAGATCCTTGCCTGTCTTCTCGCTGGCCTCGCCGCCCGAGTTGTTTGTGAGGAATCCGACCGCATAGCTGCCGGCACGCGGGAACTCGACGAGCACCGCCTTCGAGAAGGCGGCGCGATTCTCCGCACCGAACGTCTGCACGATCTGCTTCACGCCGTTGTAGAACGGCCCGATTCCGGGGATGCCCTCGATGAGCCGTTCCGCATGTTCGCCGAAATAACGACCGAGCACCCAGCTCGAGACAAAGCCGAGCGTCGTGATGAACACGACCACCATCGCCGTCGATAGGATGTCCCAGATCAGCGCCAACTTCGGGTTGCCCAACCAGACATCCGGCACCCAGAAGAAAAAGTAGTTCCGGAACGTCCCGCCCACCTGCGAGACCAGCCAAACGAAGACGATGATCGTCACGCCCAACGGCGCGAGGACCATGAGTCCCGTGAAGAAGGCGGTGCGAAGTCTGGCGATAAGCGTCTTTTCCGACATCGCCGCGACTCTGCTCCGCCCGGCCGCCCCGGCAAGGGGAGAAAGGCGCACGCCCAGCGACCGTACCATCTCATGGCGCCGGTCCCGTGAACAAGAAATCGGCTACGCATCGCACGGCCACGTCGTAGAAAAGGGGCGGCGCCAATGGCACCGCCCCTCGTGCAAATCCAGATCTGGTTTGGCTCAGCGTTTTAGCGGGTAGGCGCCGGGCGTGGTCGCATCGGCGGCGTTCCAGCCGAGCAGCTTCTGCACATCGGCGGGCAGCGTCTCGGCGGGCACCTTCGCGCCAAAGCTCGGCACGAGCTCGTAGTTCTTCAGCTGCAGGCTGCGCAGCACAGAACCGGCGTTGAGCTCAAGCTCCACGCTGTGCGCCTCGTACGCGGAGTGCGCCTTGCGGAAGTCGGCGAGCGTCGCGTGCTCGACCATCGTCTTGTCGCCGGCCGACGGGCTCCAGGCCACGAGCGTGCCGGGGAGCGCAGTACCGCTGCGGACATAGACGTTGCCGTCGAAGGCGGCCACGTGCGACATCGTGAGCCGATCGGCGAGATTCTGGGGCTGGCTGAAGCGGACGACGGGCGTCGTGGTGGGCGCGTCGGCCAAACGGTAGCTCTTGTTGGGCAAGGGCAGCGCGGTGTCGGCCACGAGGAGGTTGCCCATGAAGACGTGGTTCACGCGCGCCTCGACATCGGGACCGGTCGCCGGGTGCCAGCCGAAGTGGTCGTTGGCCGCGCTGCGCCCGTCGCGGTCGAACGCCGCGCCGGTATTCACGAACGTGTTGTGGTACACGCGCACGCCGCAGCTGTTGAGGGACCGCATGCCGTTCTCGCAGTTCACAAAGACGTTGCCGGCCACGGTGGCGTTCTTCGAGATCTCGTAGAAGAAACCATCGAGGCAGCCCTCGATCCAGTTGTCGACGAAGACGGCGTCTACATTGCCCACGTCGTACCAGATGCCGTTGGAGTCGGGCTGCTCGACGACGACGTTGTCGCGGCAGGTCACGCGGTAGGACTGGTTGAAGATCTTCACCGCCGAGGGGTAGTAGCCGGTGATTTTCTCGACGTTGTTGCGAGCGAAGATGTTTTTCTCGAGCAGGCTGTCGGCCGAGCCGATCAGGTAGACACCCTCGGTGCTGGTGTCGCTCACCAGGCAGTTGCGCATCGTGAAACGGTCGCCGCGGAAATACCCGGCTACGCGCGAGCAGTGCGTGACCGTGCAGTTCTCGATCGTCGTGCCGACGACTTCCTTGCCGAACGTCGCCGGATCGCGGAGTCCCTCCGGCTCGCGGCCTTCGACCTCGAGCGCGCGGTAGGCGTACTGTGTGAACGTGAGACCGCGCAGAGTGTAGCCCTTGGTATCCGGTTTCTTGCCGTTGGTCTCGCCGATCGTGCGGACGATGGCGCTGTCATGCGCGGTGATCTCGATGGTGCGTCCGGTCGGATCGGCCCCGATGTAGATCAGGCCATTCTCGTAGTCGATGTAGTAGGAGTTCGCATCGACCTCGCCCATCCAGCCGGCGGACTGGAGCGGCCGGCCGTCGATGAAGACCATGTCGTTGTTGAACCGGTGCAGGGGCGTGCGGGCCCCCTCGAAATCGCGGTGCCACCAATCGGCGGGGCGCGCAGGGAAGAGCTTCGTCCACGAGGTTTTCCAGAGGCCGCCACGCAGCTGTTTCCACTCGGTGGCGACTTCAGTGCCCTTGAGCACCGGCTGCTCGTCGGCATAGGGCTGGATCGTGATGCCCTGGTTGAGCGTCAGTCCGCCGGTGCGGTACGTGCCGCCTCGCAGCACAAGCACATCGCCGGTGACGGCGCGCGCGATCGCGGCAGCCAGCGAGGTCGGCTCGGCAAGCGTGGCACCGGAGGCATCGGCCTTGCCGTCGGGTGCGACGTAGATGACGTGCGCCGCGCCGGCGGGGACTTCGTAGCGTTGGCGGATCGGGCCGTACGGGCCGCCGGACGGCGCTGCGGCAGCAACCGACGCGATGAGGCCGAGGATCGTGAGACCGAGTGCGCGGGCAAGCGGCGCACCGAGACGGGATAGCGTGGATGTCATCATAGGGAAAAGAAGCCCGTGGCGGACGGGGGCGATGATGGTGGCGTTTCTAGTACTCAAGAACACCGGTCGCGTCGCTGGGGCACAGCTTCGGACCGGAGGCTGCAACGATGCGGTGGCCAGCGGAGCCGGCAAGCGGCGGAGCGTGCTAACGTGCGTACGCCTGCGCGCCGTCGCGAAGTCGCGCGTTGCCGACAGTTCCGGCAACGCCTTCGATCGTCTCCGATGATCCCCCGCATCCTCGTCACCTCCGTCCTCCTCCTTGCAACGTTGGCCCAGCCGCTCGCCGCCGCCACCCCGCTCTCGCCCGTGCCGCCGCAGGCGCAGCTGCGTGTCGCCACGGTCCAGGTGCGCGTCGCCCCCGACCACCGCGACTGGACCTACAAGCTCGGCGAACCCGTCCGGTTCAAGATCGCCGTCGTCGCCGACAACACCCCTCTCGACAACGCCACCGTCACCTACTCCGTCGGCCCCGAGATGATGCCCTCCGACTCGAAGACCGCCGCCGTGCCGCTCGACGGCCTCACCATCGACGCCGGCACGATGCAAGTCCCAGGATTCCTGCGCTGCACCGTCTCCGCCGAGTTCGCCGGCCGCACCTACAAGGGCGTCGCCACCGCCGCCTTCGAGCCCGAGAAGATCGCCCCTACACAGACCGAGCCCGCCGATTTCGACGCCTTCTGGAAAACCGCCAAGGACGAGCTCGCCGCCACGCCAATCGACGCCACCGCCACGCTCCTACCCGAGCGCTGCACGCCGAAGGTCAATGTCTACCACGTGAGCTTCCGTGTCCCCAGCCCTCCCTGGGCCAACGTCCCCGCGCGCCTCTACGGCATTCTTTGCGAGCCCAAGGCGCCCGGCCGCTACCCCGCCGTCCTGAAGGTCCCCGGCGCCGGCGTGCGTCCGTATTCCGGCGACACCGCGCTGGCCGAGCGCGGCGCCATCGTGCTCGAGATCGGCATCCACGGCATCCCGGTCGATCTCGCCAAGGAGGTCTACGACCAGCTCGCCTCCGGAGCGCTTCTGGGCTACTGGTTCTTCAACCTCGACGATCCGAAGAGCTACTACTACCGCCGCGTCTACCAAGGCTGCCTGCGCGCCGACGATTTCCTCGCCTCCCGCGAGAACTGGAACGGCAAGGATCTCCTCGTCATGGGCGGCAGCCAGGGCGGCCAGCTTACGATCGTCACCGCAGCGCTCGACCCGCGCGTGACGGCCCTCGCCGCCACGCATCCGGCCGGCTGCGACCTCACCGGCGATCTCCACGGCCGCGCCGGCGGCTGGCCCTGGCCCTTCAAATCGTGGGAGGCCGGCAAGCCCTCGCCGCAGGCCACCCCTGCCAAGATCGCCACCACCGGCTACTACGACACCGTCAACTTCGCCCGCCGCGTGAAGGCGCCCGGCTTCTACATCTGGGGCTACAACGACGACGTCTGCCCGCCCACCTCCGTGTGGGCCGCCTTCAACACCGTCACCGCGCCCAAGCAGTTCGCCGTCACCCTCGAACTCTCGCACAGCTACACGCCCGAGCAGGGCGAAGCCATTAACAACTGGGTCTGCTCCACTCTGGGCCTGAAGTAACCGTCACCGCCAACCGCGGCTCCCCCACACACCGCAGCACATTCCAGCCCGCCTTCACCGGCGGGCTTTTCTGCGCCACGAATTTACGACGGGATCGGCGCACCTGGAGGGCGGCGCTCCGTCGCCGCCATCTGTTGACACAACAACGCGCCCGTCGACATCCGCCCATTCACCGGCCGCGCCAACCGTCCGGCCCGCGCGCCGCCGCTCACACCAGCGCGTAGATTCCGATCCCGATGTGAAGAGTCAGGCAGGTGACCAGCGCGGCGGCGAAGTCATCGGCCACCACGCCCCACCCGCCGGGCAGATCCTGCAGCGAGTGAATACCGAGCGGCTTTGTGACATCGAACACGCGGAAAATCGCGAACCCGAGCGCAAACACCAGCCACGCCGGCACGACGGCGGCCAGCTGCGGCCAGCCGAGGAAACACAGCGGCATCACAACGAATTCGTCGAGGATGATGCAGCCCGGATCGCGCCGGCCGAGCCGTCGCTCCGCCTCGCCGCAGATCCCGACGGCGAACCACGACAGCAGCAGACCGACCGCCAGCAGCGCCACCGAAGGCAACCGTGTCAACGCCGCCACGAAAAACAGCAGCCCCGCCAGCGTGCCCCACGTGCCCGGCGCACGCGGGACGCGCCCGATCGGGCCAAGCAGCGCCAGCCCCACAACCAGCGCCGACGGCCAACGACGCGGCCATTCCGGTTGCGACCAGTTCACGGCTTCTTCTCCGCAAAGACGTGGCGGTACTTCACCAGGTAGGTGCAGCCCGACCACACCGTCAGCACCACCGCAACCGTGTACAGGCCGAAGGCCAGATAGTGCACCAGACTCGCCGCAAGCGTCAGATCCACCTGCAGCAGTTGCGCCAAGTCTTTCTGCACCACGGGCGCGAACAGGAAGGCGCCCAACGCCACGATCTGCGTGATCGTCTTGAGCTTTCCGCCCTTCTCCGCCGCGACAACCACGCCCTGCAACGCCGCCACCAGCCGCATGCCGGTGATCACGAACTCGCGCGTAAGCACGAGCAGGAACATCAGCACCGGCACGAAGTGCGACTGCGCCAAGATCAGGCGCGCATCCGTCAGCGCCACCATCACGCCCAGCACAAAGATCTTGTCCGTGAGCGCGTCCATGAAGATGCCGAAGCTGGAAACGATCCCATGCTTGCGTGCGAGATAGCCGTCGAGCCAGTCGGTCAGGCCGCAGAAGACGAACAGCAGGAACGCCGCCGTCGCCGAGCCGGTCCACTGGCAGTAGACGAGCAGCACGATCGCGAAGGTCAGCGGAATGCGGGAAAGTGTGAGGAGGTTCGGCAGATTCATGCCGTGGCGTTGGCTGTGCGCAAAGATTGCGCGCGCAGTGCAAACTCCCCTAACCTCCGGCGCAACTCCGGAGATGGCCACTCGACGCAATCGATGCGCGCCATGCCTCCGAGCCCTCCACGTATCACTCCCGCGCCGCCATGCGTACCTGCATCTTCCCGGGCACCTTCGACCCGATCACCTACGGGCATCTCGACGTGCTCCAGCGCGCCACGCGCCTCTTCGACCGCGTCATCATCGGCGTCGCCAGCAACCCCGGCAAGGGCCCGCTCTTCACCGCCGAGCGCCGCGTCGAGCTCATCCAGCCCAGCCTCGTCGCATTCCCCGATGTGTCCGTGAAGATCTTCGACGGCCTGCTCGTCGACTTCGCCGAGCAGGAGGGCGCCATCGCCGTCATCCGCGGCCTGCGCGCATTCTCCGACTTCGAGTTCGAGTTCAACATGGCGTTGATGAACCGCCACCTCCGCGCCTCGATCGAGGCCGTGTTCGTCATGCCCAACGAGAACTTCTCCTACACCAGCAGCTCGCTGGTGAAGCAGGTCGCCCGCCACGGCGGCGATGTCTCGAAGTTCGTCCCGCCCAACGTCGCCGAGGCACTCCGCGCCGTCTACGCCTCGACCTGATGCGATCTGGCGCAACGTGCTCGGCTGTGCCAGGTCACAAGCTCATCCGCTCGCGGAAGAGCTGGGCCTGCCGGCGCGAGAACTCCACCTCGGTGCCGCCCTTCAGCTTCACCTTCAGGGAACCGCTGAACCACTGGCCGATCTCCTCGATCATCGAGAGGTTGATGATCTGCGAACGGTTGGCGCGCACGAAGAGGTCGGGTGGCAGGCGCTCCTCCATCGCGTTCAGCGTCCGATAGAGCATCGGGGACACCTTTTCGAAATGCAGACGGGTGTAGTTGCCGTCCGTTTCCAGCAACCGGAGCGCGCTGACCGGCACAAACCAGCAGCGATCCTCGTCGCGCACGAAAATGTGGTCGTCGGCCCGGAACGGCGCCGACGCGGCGGCAGGCGTCGCTGCCGGCGGGGGCGTTTCCTTCGCGCCGCGCCTCTGCACCCGCTCGATGGCCTCGCCCAAGCGACGCGGGTTGATCGGCTTGAGCAGATAATCCAGCGCATTCACCTCGAAGGCCTTCACCGCGTAGGCGTTGTACGCCGTGGTGAAGACGACATGCGGGTGCGGCGGCGGCAGGGACTCCAGCAGCTCGAAGCCGTTCGTCTCCGGCATCTCGATATCGAGGAAAACGAGGTCGGGGCGGAGCCGCTCGATGAGCTCGCCGGCCTGGGCAGCATCGGCGGCCTCGCCCACGATGCGCACCGAGGGGAATCGGCCGAGCAGCTGCCGGAGTTCGGTGCGCGCGGGGCGTTCGTCGTCGACGATGATGGCGTTCATTCGATGGAAAGCGCCGGGGTGGCGGCGGAGACGGGGATGCGAACCTCGGCGAGCACGGTATCCGCATCCGCCTGCGAGAGGGCAAGCGTGGCGGCCGGACCGAAAAGGTTGAGGAGCCGGGCGCGGGCATTGGCGAGCCCCACCCCGGTGGAGCGCCCTCCGGAAAGCCCAAGTTTTCCGTTGTTGGTGACTCGCAGCACAAGCGCCGCATCGCGCACCGCCACCTCGTAGGCCACCTCGCCGCCCTCGCTGTGCCGCCCCACGCCGAACTTCACCGCGTTCTCGACCAGCGTCTGGAGCAGGAGCGGCGGGATCGGCAGCAGGCGCGCGGTGGGATCGACCTGCGACCGTATCCGCAGCCGTCGCTCGAACCGCAGCCGCTCCAGCGCGAGGTAGTTCTCCACGGTCTCCACCTCCTCGGCGATGCTCACCGTGGTGCGGTCGCCGAGCGTGAGCGTGGCGCGCAGCAGTTCGGCCAGCAGCGTGACCGCCTCGCGCGGGCGGTCCAGTTCCGTCGGAATCATCGAGCGCAGCGTATTGAGGCTGTTGAACAGGAAGTGCGGGTTCACCTGCGCCTTGAGCGTGCGCAGCTCCGCCTCCTTCACCTCGGCCTGCAGGCGCAAGCGGTCCATCACGCCCTCGCGGTAGCCGCGGTAGTAGCAATAGCCGAGATAGAAGCCCGCCCAGACCGTCAGCAGCGCGGAGAAAAAGCCCGCTCCCGCGAAATAGTCCGTCACTGTCGGCGGCAAGCCCTTCTCCAGCATCATGTCGGGCTCAAAGATCGCACCAAGCGTGAACAGAATGCTATTGGCCGCGGCGCCAGTCACCAGACTCAACGGAACGAATCCGCCAAGAAACATCCACCACCCCTTCGCCCTGGCCCTGAGCCCGATCAAGCCCACGCGAAACAGATGCGAGACCACGATCCCAAGCACCATCGCCACCAGGTTGGTCTCCCATACCTGCGCCACCGTCTCCTTGCGCGAGGTATCGGCAAGGTTGTTGGTGAGCAGGAAGGCAGCGAACAGCCCCCAGAAGGCGATCTGCCCCAGCCAATACCCGCCCGAGCCGAGCCAACGCCGCCGCACGGAGTATTGGGCCGAACTGGCAGGAATGATCTGAGACGGTAACGACATGGTGCAGACGTCCTAGTCTCTACCGGCCAGCCTTCAGGCGGCGATCTCGTTCTGTACTCTTCGCGCCACAGAGAAGACGACCCCGCCGCAGAACACGAGGACAGGCACGGCGGACGCTAGGCCGGCCACACAGGCGATGAGTATCACGACAAAGGGCATGCCCTCTCTCTGCCAGAGACCGGCCGGCTCCGCAGCCGCGGCACAATGGAAGGTCGAAATGCAGGACCAACGGCGCCCTTGGCCGCTGTAACTCCGCTCCGCCCACGCTCGTCGTCTTCACCATCGCCAACACCGCATAGGTCTTCCATCCTCCCGCATTTCCCCATCATGGCCCGCTCCGCCAGTTCCCTCCTCGGCAAAGTCATCGTCCCCTTCGGCCTTCTGGCGCTTCTCGGCGCAGGCGGCTTCTGGTGGCTCCACCGCCCGGAGCCGCCACCGGTCTTCAACACCACCACCGTCACCCGCGGCGACCTCACCCAGAACGTCACCGCCACCGGCACCCTCGAGTCCGTCACCAGCGTCGACGTCAGCTCCCAGATCTCCGGCCTCATCGCCGAGGTTCTCGTCGACTACAACACTCCCGTGAAGGCCGGTGATGTCCTCGCCCGCATCGACCCATCCACCTACGAGCAGCGGCTCAAACAATCGGATGCCGACGTCGCCTCCGCCACCGCCGCCGCCCAGCTCGCCCGCGTGAATGCCTCCCGCGCCCGCGAGCTCCGCGCCAAGAGCCTCGTCTCCCAGCAGGACCTCGACTCCGCCGAAGCCACCCTCGCCCAGGCCGAGGCCAAGCTCCTCACATCCCTGGCCTCCCGCCACGAGGCCGAGGTCAATCTCGGCCGCTGCACCATCACCGCCCCCATCGACGGCATCGTCCTCGACCGCGCCACCGAGAAGGGCAAGACCGTCGCCGCCAGCCTCAACGCCCCCACCCTCTTCACCCTCGTCAACGACCTCACCAAGATGCAGATCGTCGCTGCCGTCGCCGAAGCCGATATCGGAAACGTCGAGACAGGACAGCCTGTCACCTTCACCGTCGACGCCTTCCCCGCCCGCACCTTCCGCGGCACCATCTCCCAGATCCGCAACGCCCCAAAGACCACCTCCAACGTCGTCACCTACGAGACCGTCGTCGCCGTCTCCAACGACGACCTCAAGCTCCGCCCGGGCATGACCGCCAACGTCTCCATCGAAGTCGCCCGCCGCAGCGGAGCCCTCCTCGTCGCCAACTCAGCCCTGCGCGTCCGCATCCCCGACGACATCCTCGCCGCCCGCCGCATCGAACCCCCGGCCAAGCCCGCCACACCCGGCACAGCCTCCGCACCCCAACCCCTCTCCGAGGAGGAGCAGCGCACCCTCCGCCGCGACATTCTCCGCGAAGCCGGTTTCACTCCCGGCAGCGGTCGCCCCTCCGAGGAAGTCATCGCCAAAGCCAAGGAACTCGCCAAGGCCCGTGGCCTCGACATCGACTTCAACCGTCGCCCCGGTGGCCGCAACAACGCCCAAGGCGCTCCGGGCAGTCCCGAAGGTCCCGGCGCCGGCGAGCGCCGCGCGCCCCAGATCGACCTCAACGCCGCCCCCGTCACCCGCACCGTCTTCAAACTCATCGGCACGGATCCTTCCAACGCGCAGATCCAGCCGCTCACCGTAAAGCTCGGCATCACCGACAACCTCAACACCGAAGTTCTCGATACGCTCGCCGAGGGCGATGTGCTCATCACCTCCGTCGCCACCGGACCAGCCGCTGCAGCTGTCACCACTGGCACCAATCCCTTCGCCCCGCCGCGCATGGGCGGCGGCCGCCACTGAGTGCCGCCCCCACGATCGCTGAACTCCCGCTTGGCCTTCATTCTCAACCATCCCCCATTCCTCCTTCCGCCTTCTCGAATAGGCCGCCGTCCCTACTCTTCCGGCTTCCGCCTTCTTCACTCTTCATTCGGCCTTCTTCCTTAGGCCGCCGTAACCATGCCCGCCGTCGTCCAACTCGAGGACATCCACAAAACCTACGACTCCGGCGAAGTGCCCGTGCACGCCGTCCGCGGCGTATCGCTTTCGATACACCGCGGCGAACTCGTCGCCCTCATGGGCGCCAGCGGCTCCGGCAAGTCCACCCTCATGAACGTCCTCGGCTGCCTCGACCGCCCCTCCTCCGGCCGCTACCTGCTCGACGGCACCGACGTCTCCGGCCTCGACCGCGACGAGCGCGCCGACATCCGCGGCCAGAAGCTCGGCTTCGTCTTCCAGGGCTTCAACCTCCTCGCCCGCACCACCGCCCTCGAGAACGTCGAGCTGCCCATGCTCTACAGCCCGCGCAAACTCTCCGCGCGACAGATGCGCGAACGCGCCCTCGAATGCCTCGAGATCGTCGGCCTCTCCGCCCGCGCCGACCATTTCCCCAACCAGCTCTCCGGCGGCCAGCAGCAGCGCGTCGCCATCGCCCGCGCCCTCGCCAACCGCCCCGAACTCCTCCTCGCCGACGAACCCACCGGCAACCTCGACAGCAAGACCTCCGTCGAGGTCATGGGCGTCTTCCAGCAGCTCAACGACCGGGGCATCACCATCCTCATGGTCACCCACGAGCTCGACATCGCCCAGTACTGCAAACGCAACCTCGTCCTGCGCGACGGCCGCCTCGTCGCCGACACCCTCGTCGCCCACCGCCTCATGGCCCCCGCCGAGCTCGCCAAGCTCCGCGCCGCCGAAGCCGACGCCCGCCTCACCTCCGGCTGAGCCGCCCCGCCCGCCATGCGCCTCTTCAGCACCACCAAGGTTTCCCTACGCGCCCTCCGCCGCAACAAGCTGCGCTCCCTCCTCACCGCGCTCGGCCTGATCATAGGAGTGGGCGCCGTCATCGCCACCGTCAGCATCGGCTACGGCGCCAAGTCCCAGGTCGAGGCCCTCGTCTCCTCCCTCGGCCAGAACGTCATCACCGTCTTCCCCGGTAACTTCACCTCCGGCGGCATGCGCTCCGGCTGGGGCGGTGCCTCCTCCCTCACCACCGACGACGCCGAAGCCATCGCCCGCGAGATCCCCGGCGCGATCGGCGTCAGCCCCGAGAGGCGCGACCGCCAGCAGGTTCTCGCCAACGGCCTCAACTGGAACACCCAGATCCTCGGCGAATCGCCCGACTACCCGTCCATCCGCAGCTGGCCGCTCGCAACCGGAGCCGTTTTCTCCGAACAGGATGTGCGCAGCATGGCCAAGGTCGCCGTCATCGGCAAAACCGTCGCCGACCAGCTCTTTCCCAACGAGGACCCGCTCGGCAAGAGCATCCGTATCCGTAATATCCCGTTCAAGATCGTCGGCGTGCTCGAGGCCAAGGGCTTCAACCTCTTCGGCCAGGACCAGGACGACATCGTCGTCATCCCCTACACCAGCCACCTGCGCCGCATCGCCCGCCGCCCCAACATCGGCTCCATCCTCGTGCAGGCCCGCAGCGCCGCCGAGCTCGACTCCGTCCAGCAGCAGGTCACCGACCTGCTCACCCAGCGCCGCAAGGGCCGCGAGCCCGACTTCACCGTGCGCAACCAGGTCGAGTTCGCCCAGATGGCCACCTCCACCTCGAAGACGATGACGGTCCTCCTGCTCATCACCTCCGTCGTCTCGCTGATCGTCGGTGGTATCGGCATCATGAACATCATGCTCGTCTCTGTCACCGAGCGTACCCGCGAGATCGGCACGCGCTTGGCCGTCGGCGCCCACGGGCGGGACGTGCTCCTGCAGTTCCTCATCGAGGCGATGGTCGTCAGCGTGCTCGGCGGCGCCATCGGCATCGCCGCCGGCATCGTCGCCTCGCGCCTCATCACCACCTTCGTCGGCTGGCCCGTCCTCATCCCGCCGGTCTGGATCGCGATCGCCTTCGGCATCAGCGCCCTCATCGGCGTCTTCTTCGGCTACTACCCCGCCCGCAAGGCCGCCCAGCTCGACCCCATCGAAGCCCTCCGCTTCGAGTGATCCGAGGCACGGCCGCCGCGCCTCGACGGAGACGTCGATGCACACTGCCCGTCCTTGTCTCCTCGTGCGGCAAGGGCCGCGTCGGCACCGACGCGGCCCATGCAAATCCGTAAGCGGCGGCTGCGCCCCCCGCGCACTCACTTCATGTTCTCGTGGACAAACGGCGCGATCGCTTCGGCCCAACGCCGGAGCCCCTCCTCCTTGAGGTGGAGCTGATCCGGCGAGATCTCGCGCGAAAGCCGGCCGTCCGGCTCGAGGAAAGCCGCCCCTATGTCCCGGAAGAAGATCGATTTCCCATCGGCGACGCCGGACACCAGCTCGTTGATCTTTTTGATCTTCGGCCGGATCGCCGACGCCGGGTCCTCGTCGCGTGGAAACACGCCGAGCACGAGGATCTTCGCCTCGGGATAAGCCGCATTCAGTTTCTTGGCGCACGCGACTATCCCACGCGCGGTGTCCTCCACATCCCGCGGCGTGGTGTGGATGTTGTTGGTGCCGATCAACAGGACGACGACCTTCGGTTTGAGCGCGCCGATCTCGCCGTTGTCCAGACGCCAGAGCAGGTTCTGCGTGCGATCGCCGCCCATGCCGAAAATGGCCGGTGCGTACTGGCCAAACTCCTTCTTCCACGCCTCGCTCCAGCGCGCCGCGCCGAGCAGCGAATCCCCGTAGAAGACCAGCTTCGCCTCGCCCTTGGCCGCGACAGCGGAGAACTCGGCATGCAGTTTCTCCCACTCGGCTTTCGCCATCCAGCTATAGTCGCGGTCGCGCGGCACCGGATCGATCGGATCGCTCGGCGGCGGTGCCGGTTCCTCGGCCGCAGCCACGAGCGCAAATGCGCATGCAGTGAATAGAGAGAGTACCAAGCTACTGGTGTGTTTGTTCATATGGGGATGAGAGGGAGCGGTCCATTTTCCTCTTCGGTCGAAATGCGCTCCGGATAAGTCGCAAGAATCCGTCCACAACCGAAGAACGCGAACCGCTCGCGTAGTTTGGCGGTCGGCAATCCAGCAAAGCACACCGCTCCGCGACTGTCGTCAGTTACGCACGGCACATGGCACCATCCGCATCGCCGCGAGCACGCGACAAACTCGTCCCAATCGCAGGCGACGTTCGTCCCTCGTCCCATTTCCGGGAAAACGTCGTCCCTCGACTGCCCCAAACCAAGCACGCGCCGCACCTGTGAGAAAACCCTTACCCGCTGATCTCCAATGAGTTGAGCTGAAGTCGAGCGCTTGGCATGCGCGCTGCGAAGAGAACAGCGTACCTTCCTCCATCACCATGAAAACGACCCGCACTTTCCTCGCTCTTCTCGCAGGCGTTCTCGCGTTGATTGCCGTCGCCACTGCCATCCTCTCCGTCAGCCTGCCCACCGCTGCCGCCTTATTCTACGGCATCGGAACACTCTTCATTATCGGCTTCATCGCCCTGGTCCTCGCCGACGAAGGTAATGCCGTCGGTCCCAAGGAAACAAAGCCGACAACGTCCAGTCCGGCCTCACACCCCCGCCATCGCTTCCGCCTGCCCTTCCTGCACGCCTCCTGAATGCAGCGGGCGCCTCGACCGCGCTCAGCCACCACACCGCCGCACCGGCATCGTGGTGCCGCTCAGCCGCGCTGATTGACTCACCTTCATCCCTACAGCACGATCACCGCATCCGACAATCCGCCTGCGCCCCCGCCCGCAGCCTTCCAAGCCCCATGTCCTCCCCCGCCCGAATCCTCATCGCCGACGACAAACCCGACATCCTCGAAGCGCTCCGCCTCCTTCTCAAAGGCGAGGGCCACCAAGTCGAAACCGTCAAAACCCCGCAGGGCGTGTTGAAAGCCCTCGAGTCCCGCGACTTCGACCTGCTGGTGATGGACCTCAACTACACCCGCGACACCACCTCCGGCCAAGAGGGTCTCGATCTTCTCCAGCGCATCCGCAACCTGGACTCCACCCTCCCCGTCGTCGTCATCACCGCCTGGGGCACCGTCGACATCGCCGTCGAGGCCATGCGCCGCGGCGCGCGCGACTTCATCACCAAGCCCTGGGACAACGCCCGCCTGCTCGCCACAGTCGCCACCCAGGTCGAACTCGCCTCCGCCGTGCGCCGCTACCAGCGCCTCGAGCAGGAGAACGAGGTCCTCCGCGGCAAGGGCGGCCCCAAGCTCATCGCCGACTCCCCCGCGATGCGCCCCGTCCTCGAGCTCATCTCCCGCGTCGGCCCCTCCGACGCCAACGTCCTCATCACCGGCGAGAACGGCACCGGCAAGGGCGTCGTCGCCGAGGCCCTCCACGCGGTTTCCCCCCGCGCCCGCAAGCCGCTCCTCACCGTCAACATGGGCGGCCTGCCCGAGGGCATCTTCGAGAGCGAGCTCTTCGGCCACGTGAAGGGCGCGTTCACCGACGCCAAGGCCGACCGCGCCGGCCGCTTCGAACTGGCCGACGGCGGTTCGCTCTTCATGGACGAGATCGGAAACATTCCCCTCGCCCAGCAGAACAAGCTCCTGCGCACCCTTGAGACCGGCGAGTTCGAGCGCGTCGGCTCTTCGCGCACCCAGCGCACCAACGTCCGCATCATCTCCGCCACCAACTCCGACCTCAATGCCGAGGTTACGACCGGCAAGTTCCGCCAGGATCTCCTCTTCCGACTCAACACGATCGAGATCCACCTGCCGCCGCTGCGCGAGCGCCCCGAGGACATCGCGCTCCTCGCCCACCACTTCCTCAAGGAGCACACCGAGCACTACCGCAAAGCCATCACCGGCTTCGAGGACAGCGCGATCGGCGCCATGAAAGCCTGCCCGTGGCCCGGCAACGTCCGCCAACTCGACCACGCCGTCGAGCGCGCGGTGCTCATGTGCCAGGGCAAGGCCATCCGCGCCGCCGATCTCGGCCTGCAGGCCGGCGCCGAGGCCGCTGCCCGCGTCGACGACATGAGTCTCGAGGAAGTGGAGGCGTTTCTGATCAAGAAGGCCCTCGCCCGCCACGAAGGCAACGCCCGCAAAGCCGCCGAAGCCCTCGGACTGAGCCGCAGCGCCTTTTACCGCCGCCTCGAACGCTACGGGCTGTGAGTTCGCCATGGTCCTCCTCGCGTTCCTTTTGGGCAAAGGCCGGTGCGTGGAATCACTGTACTGGCACAGCATTCCCATCTTCTACGGCTTCATCCTCACCGCCCCTATCACCGCTTGGCTCCTGATTCGCTGGTACAAGTGGGCACGTTACCTCGGCTTGGCGGTCGTGGCTGTCTCTATTTTGGTTTCGCTGAACTCCCTCGCTGCCGCCACCAGCAGTGGAATACTCTCAGAGTACGGAATCGACTTTCACTTTCTGGTACCCTGCTTGGCGACAGCCATCCTTCCCGTCGCAGCCGCCACTGCCGCTTTCGTCCTTCCAAAGAGGAAGCAGAAGCCGCCGACCACCTCCGCCATTTGTGCCCATTAGTGGGCATTAGTGGTTTCAAGAATTCTCCCCTTTCTCCGTCATCAGCGTCGATCAGCGTCCATTAGCGGTTCCCTGTTTTCCTTCTCCGTCCTTCCTTCCCTTCGTTCCCTTCTGTCGCCCCCCCGCCGCCCCCCCCCCCGGCCCCCCCCCCCCCGCCCCCCCCCCCCCCCCCCCCCCCAGCCCCCCCCCCCCCACCCCCCCCCCCCCCGCGCCCGGCG
>CAZXHR010000084.1:0-17837 GCA_964640465.1 uncultured Opitutaceae bacterium | reverse complement strand
CCGCCCACCCCGACTGGATCGTCGGCACGCTCGTCCACGTCCTCCAGTTCGGGCTGCCACAGCTCGACAAGGCCGGCCGCCCCGCGGCGTTCTTCGGCAAGCTGGTCCACGACCAGTGTCCACGTTTCGCCGACTACGAGCGCGAGAACTTCGCCAAGAACTTCGGCGACGACGGCTGCCTCTTCCACCTCGGCTGCGCCGGCCCCCTCACCCGGGCCGATTGCAACCTCCGCCAGTGGAACAGCGGCACCAACACCTGCATCCGCGCCGGCGCCCCCTGCATCGGCTGCGCCTGGGAGGGCTTCGCCGCCAAGCGAGACTTCCCCTTCTACCTCAAGAACGACCGCACACGCCCCGCCGAAGGAGACCGCACATGAAGCTCCACGCCAAGCTGACCCTCTCGCTCCTCGGCGGCCTGCTCGCGATCGTCCTGCTCGCCCAAGGCTACCAGCAGATGCGCAGCTCGGCCGCGCTCCGCATACAGGCCCGCGAGGACCTCGCCCAGCTCGAACAAAGCGAATGGCGCAGCGCCGAGAACATCGGGCGCTCCGTCGGCTACGCCGTCGCCGGCTCGCTCGAGCGCGGCGAGATGGTGAAGTTCCAGAAACTCCTCGCCGAGCAGCGCCAGATCAAGGGCCTGCTCGAGTTCTCCCTCTACGACCGCACCGGCCGCGCCCTCTACTCCTCCGAGCCCGCCCTCGTCGGCAACCGCCTCGATCCCGCCCTCCTCGCACAGATCCAGACCGCGCCGGAGCGCATCACCCGCCGCAGCGCCGACGCCTTCGAGATCTACCAGCCGCAGATCGCCAGGGCCGACTGCCTGCGCTGCCACACCACCTGGCAGGAAAACACCGTCTGTGGCGCCACCGCCTTCCGCTTCTCCAGCGCCGCGCTCGCCGCCGCCGAGACCCGCACCGCCGGCTCCCTCGCCCGACTTCGGCGCGAGAGCCTCGCCGCCACCGCCGTCGCCGCGCTCGTCATCATCGCCGTTTTCGTGACACTCGCCTACCTCGTCGTTCGCCGACTCGTTGTCCGCCCGCTCGCCACCCTGGCCACCGGCCTCGAACGCATCGCCGCCGGCGACACCTCCGCCCGCATCGCCGTCGCCACCGGCGACGAGATCGGCGCCCTCGCCGCCACCGCCAACACCATGGCCGAGGCGCTCGACAACAAGGCCACGCTCGCCCGTCGCATCGGCGACGGCGACCTCGGCCACGAGGTCCGCCTCTCCTCCGAGCGCGACACCCTCGGCCTCGCGCTCCAGTCCATGGTGACGAACCTTCGCAACATCGTCGCCCACGTCGGCACCGCCGCCGAGCGCGTCGCCACCGGCAGCCGCCAGCTCAACGGCACCACACAGACGATCTCCTCCGGTTCCGCCACCCAGGCCGCCTCCGTCGAGGAGGTCTCCGCCACCATCGAGCAGTCCGCCGCCAGCATCGCCGCCAACACCGCCAACGCCGGCCGCACCGACACCATCGCCGCCCAGGCCTCCACCGAAGCCGTCACCGCCGGCCAGTCCGTCGCCCGCACCGTGCAGGCGATGAAGGACATCGCCGGCCGCATCGCCATCGTCGAGGAGATCGCACGCCAGACCGACCTGCTCGCTCTCAACGCCGCCATCGAGGCCGCCCGCGCCGGCGAACACGGGAAGGGTTTCGCCGTCGTCGCCGGCGAGGTCCGCAAGCTCGCAGAGCGCAGCCGCCTGGCCGCCTCGGAGATCGGCCAGCTCTCCGGCACCAGCGTCGCCGTGGCCGAGCAGGCCGGCTCGCTCATCGAGCGCCTCGTCCCGCGTATCCGCGAGACGGCAAAGCTCGTCCAAGATATCGCCGCCGCCAGCGCCGAGCAGAACACCGGCTCGGGCCAGCTCAAGACAGCCGGCCAATCCCTCGACAAGGTCATCCACCAACCCGCCGCCGCTGCCGAGCAGATGGCCGCCGCCGCCGCCGAGCTCTCCACCCAGGCCGCGCAGCTCCAGTCCGCCATCGCCTTCTTCCGCACTGCCGGCGACACCGCCACCACCCCGAGCCCGCCCGAGCCGGCGAACCGCCCGTCCGCTTGATGCTCGCGCATTGAACCACCGCCGTTGGCGACCGTGTCTCCTGTGGAGCTGCCCGCGAGGGCAGCTCTTCCGTTATCCCCTCATCCTGCCTTCCGCCGCATCAGCTAGGGACAACTCCCCGATCCCCCCGGTGCGATCACCCGGCCGGGTGATTTCCGCGCCGCTTCATCTTCGCTCAAGGTTCGGTGCGGTATCCTGCAGCCACATTTTCTACTAACGCATCTCCCTATGCCCGTCTCCGCTTCACTTTTCTTCAGCCCCTGGCAGCGCTGGCTGGCGCTCGCCTGCCTGCCCGGCATCGCTTGGGCCGGCACCGAAGCGACCACCGCCGCCTCGCCGGTCGCCGTCCCAGCCCAATGGCGCGCCGAGGCCCCTGTCGCCGGAGCGCTCGATCCCGCGGCGCTCGTGCACTGGTGGAAACGTTTCGACGACACAGTGCTCACCCAGCTCGTCGAGAACGCACTGCGCTCCAGCCCCGACGTCCGCACAGCCCTCGCGAAGATCGAGAGCGCCCGCGCCAACCATGGCATCCAGCGCGCCTCGCTCCTGCCCTCGCTCACCGGCGACGCCTCCGGCCGCCGCACGCGCACCAGAGTGCATGACACGGACGTCGTGACCAACTCCGACTCCGCAGGCGCCTCGCTCGACGCCAGCTGGGAGATCGATCTCTTCGGCAAACAGCGCACGGCGCTCACCGCCACCGCAGCCGACCTCGCCCAAGCCGAGGAAAACCTGCGCGACGCCCAGGTCACCCTCGCCGCCGAGGTGGCCTCCACCTACGTGAGCCTCCGCTCCGCCGAGGCCAATCTCGCCGCCACGCAACGCAGCCTCGCCACGCGCGAGGAGTCGCTCCAGCTCGCCCGCTGGCGCGAACAGGTCGGCGCCACCTCATCTCTGGATACACAACAGGCCATCACCACCGTCGAGCAGGCCCGCGCCTCGGTGCCCGCCCTGCAGCAGTCGATCCTGGAAACGCGCAACCGCCTCGCCGTTCTCTGCGGGCAGACGCCCGGCACGCTCGACACCCTGCTGGCCACCACAGGCGCCGTCCCCGCCGCCCCGGCGGCGATCGCCGTCGGCATCCCGGCCGAGACCTTGCGCCAGCGCCCCGATGTCCGCGCCGCCGGCCGGGCCGTCGAAGCCGCCGCCGCCCGCACCTCCGCGGCAAAGCGCGACCGTTTCCCCACTCTCAAGCTGACCGGCTCGCTGGGCGTCGACGCCCTCGATGCCGGCAAGCTCTTCTCGCCCGAGACCACCGTGGCCAACCTTGTCGGCAGCCTGACCGCGCCGATCTTCGCCGGCGGCCGCATCCACAACACGATTGCACTCCGCACCGCCGCCGAGAAACAGGTGCTCATCGCCTACGAGTCGGCGGTGCTCACCGCGCTCTCCGAGGTCGAGAACGCCCTCTCGGCCGTCCGCCGCCAATCTGAGCGACTCGCCGCGCTCGCCACCGCCGCCGCCGCCGCCCGCGACGCCTCCGCCCTCGCCCGTCAGAAATACGAGGCCGGCACCGTCGACTTCCTCACCGTGCTCGACGCCGAACGCACCGCGCTTGGCGTCGAACAGCAGCAGGTCTCCGCCACCGCCGACCTGACCACCGCCCACATCCAGCTCTACGAAGGAAACTACGGCGACTGCACGGCGGCAGGAAAACTTGCAGGCGCCGGGAGGCGCTCGCCAACGGACCGTTCCCCCGCCAACCTCCGCGGCGCTCCTCATGGACCCGACCAACGCCGAACGCCTCCGCTTTCTCCGCTCCGCCTGGGCGACGCTCCTCGTCGGCGCCGCCGCCGTCGCCGGCCTGGCGCTGCCCCAGTTTTCGGACACGCTCCTATTCCGCCGCGCGGAGCTCGGCGCCGGCGAATACTGGCGGCTCTGGACCGGCCACCTCGTGCACTTCGGCGGCCGGCACCTCATCGCGGATCTCGCGGTCTTCCTCGTCGCCGGCACCTGGCTCGAATCGTTCGCTCCATGGACCGCCCGCAGCTTTCTCGTCCTCTCGCCAGCCGCGATCTCCGCGCTCCTCTATTTCGCCGACCCGCATCTCACCTTCTACGGCGGTCTCTCCGGCATCGCCGTCGGCCTGCTCGTGCTGCTCGCCCTCGTCCAGCTCCGCCGCGACCGGCTCGCCCCGCGTTGGATCTGGGTTGCCGTGCTTGTGCTCGTCGCCGTGAAGGTCGCGTTGGAGGCGTTCACGAACACGCCGCTCGTCTCCGACTTCGGCCCCAACATCAAGGTCTCCTCCCTCGCGCACCTCGGCGGCATCCTCTGCGCGCTGTTGGCCTGGTGGCCGGCACAGCATGAGCCTGAAAGGCGCAGTTAGGACCGACAGAAGGCAACAAAGGGAACGAAGTGTGAACGACTTGGATGCCCAAATCCGTGGCCACAGTCTTCACCTGGCAGGTGAAGGGAGAGTACGCGGGCGTGCGGGCACTCAACTCCCTTGATCTGCAGTACCTTTGCTTCCTTCGTTACCTTCTGTCGTCTGCGGAATTTAGGATGAGGCGAAGTAGGTCGACCCTTCAGGGCGACCCGCCCGGTGCCTATTCACCACCGATTGCGTCGCAGCACCAGTCAGGGCGGGCTAAAGCACCGCCCCACGTCGCGCCAGTCGGCAATCGAAAATCCCCAATGCCTAGATCGTCGGCATCACGTTGCCGCCGCACACCGGGATGTACGCCCCGGTGATGAAGCTCGCCAGGTCCGAAGCCAGGAACGCGACCACGTTGGCGATCTCCTGGTCGGTGCCGCGACGCTTGAGTGGGACGTTGCGGTCGTAGTCGGGCCGCGCTTCCGTGCCAGCCTCGCGGTCCTTCTCGCTCACCGTCCAGCCGGGCGCGACCTGGTTGACGGTGATCTGGTGCTCGCCCACTTCCTTGGCCAGCACGCGCAGCACGCCGTCCATCCCGCGCTTGCCGCCGACGTACGCCGACTGCGTGGGGAACATCTGCATCGCGCACTCGGTGTTGATCGCGATCACCCGGCCCCAGCGCCGCGGAATCATCGCCGGCACGAATGCCTGGGCCATGTGCACGTTGTGCAGCACGCACGAGCGGAACTGGCTCTCGTAGTCGGCCACCGCCTGCTCCAGCAATGGCTTCCACGGGTACTGCACCACCGCGTTGTTCACGACGATCTCCGGATCGTGGTGCCACGCGCGCACCGCGTCGCGCAGCGCGACGATCGACTCCTGCGCCGTCACATCCGCGCGGAACGCCTTCGCTCGTCGGCCCGTCGCCGCGATCTCGGCGGCAAGCGCCTCGGCCTTGGCGGGGCTGTTCAGATACGTGAGCGCCACATCCGCGCCCGCCTGCGCCAACGTGCGGGCCATGACGCGACCGAGTTCGCCGCTGGCGCCGGTGACGACCGCCAACCGGCCGGAGAGATCGATGGAAAGCATGGGGCTCAGAGAGGCCTAGCGACACGGAGTTGCAACGACGGAACGCACGCAGAGCGTGGTTTCACACCGCTCCAGCCAGCCCAATGCGAAGATCCACAAGAGCCAAACCCGCACTACCGCCCCGGAAGACACGAGCCTCGCAGATCGCGTTTCGCCCCCGCACACAACGACAAGCGCCGCCCCATGATGAGGCGGCGCCGGGAAACGGATGCGGTGTGCGTACGGCTCAGTGCTTGGCCGGCTTCAGCAGACCCTTGGACTCCGGATTATGGTGCACGGCCACTTGGCTCCCGCCGGCCGGTTTGCGCTCCGGCGCCGAGAACCGGCGCGCGGCCGCGGCCTCACCCCCAGTCTCTGCACCGACAAGACGCGCGAGATCCGCGATCGCCTCGTGCAGCATCACGGCCTGCGCATTGAGTTCCTCGGCGGCGCTGGCCGCTTCTTCGGCGCTGGCCGCATTACCCTGGGTCGCGGAGTCCATTTGCCGGACAGCCTGGTTGATCTGATCGATCCCTTGGCTCTGCTCCCGCGACGCGCTGGCCACCTCGTCGACCAACGTGGCGACCTTCGCCGTGAGCTGGCCATTGCGCACCGTGAGGTCCGCGATCTCCTAGTAAAGAGCCAGGATGTCGCGTGTTTTCCCCGACGACTTCTCGATCAATTGTTGAGTCTCCTTCGCCGCGGTGGCGCTGCGTTGGGCGAGGTTGCGAACCTCCTCGGCGACCACCGCGAAACCCGCGCCCGCTTCTCCGGCCCGAGCCGCCTCGACGGCCGCATTGAGCGCGAGAATGTTGGTCTGGAAGGCAATCTCGTCGATGGTCTTGATGATCTTGGCGGTCTCGGCACTGGCCTGCCCCGCCTCCTCGACGGCATGTTGCATGGTCGTCATCCGGGCGTTGATCGCACCGGCCACCTCGGCCGAGTCCTTCTTCATCAGGTCGCTGACTTTCGCGGAGTTCTCGGCGTTCTGGCGCGTCATGCTCGCAAGTTCCTCGAGCGAGGAGCTGGATTCCTCGAGCGAGGCCGCCTGTGTGCTCGTGCCCTCGGCGACGGTCTGGCTCGAGGTCGTAATCAGGTTCGCGGCGGCAGTTGTCTCGTTCGCGCTGGAGGAAAGCGCAGCGATCAAGGCGCGCAGCCGCTGGCTCACGCGCACCCCCACGCTGTAGGTGAGCACAATGCCCAGGACAATGCTGGCGAGACCGGTGAGCACCACGAGGATGAGCGCCTGGCGAGCCGAACGCTGGGCGGACGCGCCGATCTCGGCGACCAACCGATCGAGCTCCTCGGTGATCGCGTTGATCTGCTCGCGGGTCGCCTCGAACTTCGCGGCACCATCGCCGAGAGAAAGTGCAATAACCTCGCCACGCCGGTCGACGGGTGTCGCCGCACACTGCTCAAGGATTCGCCCGGTCACCGGCAGCCATTGGCTGCGGTTGGCCTCGAAGGTCTGCATCATCGAGCGCATCGAAGCGGAGGCGAAGCTGGCGGCCTGCGCGCTGAACTTATCCCACCGCTCAGCCACCTGCTTGAGGTTGTTCGCATGGTCGGCGGTCAGTTTCCCGAAGCTCGGGGAGTCCGCCGCCGTGAAGAGGAGCGTGCGCTCGTCGACCAGCGCCTGTTGGAGATCGCGATCGAGCTGAAGAAGCGCATCGGTCGCCGGCAGGATGTGCCCGGAAACCTCGTCCAGATTGCTCCGAATCGACTGATTGGAGTAGTAGGCGATACCGCCGGTTACGCCGCAGAGGACCACAATAGCAGCGAAACCAAGGACGACTTTTTGGCCGATCGTGAGTGAGCCGTTCATAGGTAGCGTAGGTCCATCGGACCTGATACCCTGTAATTGAGGGGATTCCGTCAGGCCGCCACTCGCACACCGGCCCGCCTCTACCGCTCGCGTGCCCATCACCACCCAACGGCGAAGCCCAAGGGCCAATCGCGAACAACCGCCGGCACCTGCCACGAAAGACGCCGCTCCTTGCGGGAGCGGCGTCGGGGAAAACTGGGCGGCGTTGCGCCGCCCTCAGGATCGCCGGTTCGCCGGCGATCCTGCTCAGTGCTTCACGTGAGCCTTCGGGCCCTTCGGCTGGCCGATGGCGGCGAGAAGCTCGCCGAACCAAGGCGTGTCGATGTCGAACGGCTTGCCGCCCTTGATGCGCGGAAACTCGATCGCGCGGAGCACGTTGCCCTTGTCCTCGTCGTGGCCGATCACGCCGCCTTCGCGACGCATCGCGCATTCGACGGCGAGGTCGGTGCAGCTCTTGATCAGGCGCAGGTCGTCGGCGTTGGCCGCCGCGGCGCGGGCGAAATAGCCGCTCTTCTGCACGAGCGTCTTCTCGGCGCCGAGGACCTTGGCGAACTGCTCGGCAAACCACTTGCCGGGGTTCACGGCATCCAGCTTCACGTGGCCGAACGCGTCGCGCGGCACTTCCTGGCCCTTGGCCTGCATCTCGGCGACGATCTCCTCCACGCCGGCGCCCTCGGAGATGAAAATGTTAACGTTGTCGCCCTTGTCCATGATCTCGCGGAGGCGTTTGCCCTCGGCGGCGAGGTCGATCTGCATCTCGGGGATGAAGACGGCATGGACGTCGAGGCTGCCCTTCGTGAGGCCGATACCGGGGACGAACTCCTGGGTGTTCAGGATCTTGCGGTAGGCCTGCGCCGTGGCGGCGGTGAGCCAGCCGCAGTTGCGGCCCATCACCTCGTGGACGATGAGCATGCGCGGATTCGCGCCCTGCTCGGCCACGACGTTCTGGAAATAGCGCGCGCCCTGCTCGGCGGCCGTCCACGCGCCGAGCGACTGGCGGATCGGGTAGACGTCGTTGTCGATGGTTTTCGGCAGACCGATGACGGTGAGGGCGTAGTTGTTCTTCGCGAGGAACGCGGCGAGGTCGGCCGCGGCGGTATTGGTGTCGTCGCCACCGATGGTGTGGAGGATGTCGACGCCGTCCTTGACGAGCTGGTCGGCCGCGACCTTCTGCGGATCTTGGCCTTCCTTCACCAGGCCGCGCTTCACGCAGTCCTTCACGTTGGTGAGCTTCACGCGGCTGTTGCCGATCGGGCTGCCGCCGAACTTGTGCAGCAGGTGGGCGTTGGCCCGCACCTCGGGGGTGATCTTGTAGCTGTCGCCGGCGAGCAGGCCCTTGTAGCCGCCGCGATAGGCGATGATTTCAATATCGGGCGCGATCTCGGTGTAGCGCTCGATGAGGCCGCCGACGGCGGAGCTGAGGCAAGGGGCGAGGCCGCCCGCGGTGAGAAGAGCAACTTTGCGTGGTTTCACAGGAGGTCGGATAAAGCGGACCGTCGCCGTACAGGCAAGGCCGGGATGTGTCCGCCGTTCGACTCGCTCAGCCGATTTCTGCATCGGCAAGCCGCGCCACCGGGCTTGCCATGATCGGAGGCCGGAAATCGACTGCACCCAGTGCTGAAGAAACTCCTCATCGCCCTGCTGCTCCTCGTCTTGCTCCTGGCAGCCGCCGTCTACATCGGCGGCGGCTGGGTGCTCGACGCCGCCACGCGCTCGGCGATCCCCCATGGCATCGGCATCGCCGAGCGCTCCGGCCTCCATGTCTCCCACTGCGACTTCGCCGCAGCGTCGATCCGCCCGCCAGCACGGCTGCAGTGGGAGCGGTGGGATATCGAACTCGCCCGCCCCGCCACCCGCTCGGGCTTCACGGACACAGCAGACCGTTCGCTCGGCCTGCACATCGAAACCATCCGGCTCAAACTAACCGACTGGGCGCCGATCACGGCCGATCTCGTTGTTGAAGGAGGTGCGGTCGACACGCCGTTCATCCCCACCACGCCCGGCGATCTCCCGTTCGCCGACGACGAGTTCGGCGTCGCCATCGAGCGGATCGACGACGGTTTTCTCTCCATCCCCGCGCTCACGCTCGGCACCGCTCCTCGCGCCGCGCTCACCGCGCTCGCCACCGATCTCCAGCAACTCGCCAAGGAAGGCCGCACCGCGCGCAATCTGAGCCTCGGCGCCCGCCTGCACTTCCAGCTCAAGGAGCGCCCGCTCGCCGTCCGCCTCGAGACCGAGCGACGCGACGGCGCCACCTGGCTGCGCTTCAACGCCTCCGACATCGCCGAGCTTTCCCGCCGCTACCAGCGCCCGCTCACCCAAGCCGAGCAGGGCATTCTCTGCCGGCACCCGCAGCGCGCCCTGCTGCTGTTGCGCATCAAGGAATACGCCGAGCGCCTCTCGCAGCGTCTCGCCCGCACCGACCGCGCCTACGGCGAGGATTTCACCCGCCACGTGATCTGGAGCTACTGGCTCACGCGCACCTTCGGCGCCGATTTCGCCCAGCAGGTGACCGACGCCCACGAGGCCGGTGCAACCGGCAATACCGCCGCCGAGCACCGGCAGGACTTTGCCAACAACGCCGTCGGCCGCACCTACGCCCTCGCGAAGAAGTCCGAGGGCCAGGTCCTCAAGCTCATCAAGACCGACCCGCTGATCGAACGCTCGGCGGAGTGACGGACGGCAACGTCCGTAGGGCCCGTTCCGATTCCGCGAATCCAAGAGTTCGGCACCGAGGCTCGACTCGGGGCCGCCGACCGTTCTATATCGGGCACCGTGGACACTACCTCGCTTTCAAAGCACATGCCCGGCGTCCGCAACCTTCGCCGGTTGCTCTGTGCCATCCCCATCCTGCTCGGTCTGGCCGCGCTGGCCGCCGGAGACCCAACTCCTCCCTCCGCCTACGCGCTCAAACCCAAGCCAAGCCCCAAGATCGACAACGGCAAGATCGCCGCGGCGCATTCCGAGGTCAGCACCGAGCCGGATCGCTACGTCGTCGAAAATCTCACCATCCTCCAGCCGGTCCAGCTCATCGTCCTGACCAAGAAGGCCGGCGAGAACGTGAAGGTTGAGCTGAGCAAACACCTCTGGGATCAGGTCGAGCAGGAAGCCACCACCGAGGCCACCGGCACCGCGGTCTTCAAGTTCCGGACCGAAGGCGACATGAAGATCAAGGTCTCTTCGGCCGACGGCCAATCACACCCCTACCAGATCATTCTCTGGGTGGGCGACCCGCAGCAGCCACCGATCAAATCCCCCTTCGTCTCGATGGCCGCCTTCAAAAAAACCGAGCCCGCATCCGGCGGCATCGCAGCATCGCCCGTACTCTGGGCCATCGCCGGGTTGCTCGGCGCCATCGTCATCCTCCTCGCCATCATCGTTCTGAAGAAAAAACGCGCATGAAAGCCCGAGCACTATTCCTTCTCCTCGCCGCCCTTCCGCTTGCGAGCCACGGCGAACCGGCCGAATCGGCGCTCTCCGACTTCGTCTTCGGCACCGGCAAAGACGTCGCGGAGTACATCCAGAAACTCGACAAGGCCAACGACTCCTACGACGAGTACAGGGGGCTAGACGATGCCGACAAGAAATCAGCGCCAGACTACGATCCGCCGGGTGCCCCGCAGGTGCCCAACGACTGTCCGGACGGCAGCAAACCCTGCTTCGCCGCCGCCTACGAGAAGCTCAACCGCTGCCGCGCCAACTTGGAGCGCCTCCGGGCCGTCCGCCTCGCGACCGAAGAGTACTTCAAAAAGTCGGTCTCTTTCGGCGACGACGTTTCCGCCATCCATGGCGTGGCAGGCCTCGCTTGGCAGGCCGAGCGACGCAAAATCGAGGCCTCGTTCAAGAAATTCCAAGACATCTACGACAAGAAATACCATGAGCTGATGGGCAAGTTGCAGGAAGCGCTGATGGAGGTGAACGCCTGCGAAAAGTCCGCCTACAACGAAACCGACTGGTTCAACCGCTACGGCTTCATGTACTATCAGTTCATGGAAGCCCGCTACGCCTGGTGAATCTTCGCGCTTCCGGGCGGCACCCGGAGCCGCATCGCCCGGAGCCCCGCCCCTCAGCAAAGGGGCAGGGCCCGCGCACCGAACTCCGCCAGATCGAGCACAAGGGCGATCTCCCTACCGGGCGGGAGCTTCGACGAAGGCGGCGAGGGCGTAGATGAGCGCGGCGTTCCAGTTGATCGCGATCTCGTTGCGGGAGGGATCGCGCCACTCGTCGAAGTAGTACCGGGCGTCCGGATGCGGGCCGCCCACGAGGTATCCGGGCCAGGCCGGATCGCCGCGACGGTCGTGGAGGTGCTCCGGCGGGTTGGCGCCCAGGCCGGTCACGTAGGAGCGGCCGTGGAAGTTGCGGCCGAAGAGGTGCGCGAGGGCCTGCTGCGCGGTCTGTCGGTAGGCGGGCTCGGACGTGGGGCTGAGGCGATCGGCAAGCTGGAGCAGATACGTCTGCCCGGCCACAGCGCCGTTGCAGCCCCAGTAGAAGTCGGCCCGCGTGGCGCCATAGGGACGGCCGTGGGGGTTGACCCGGCAGTTCTCGACGATGCGACCGGCCTGCGCGAGGAGGTTGCCCGTGAGGTGGCGGACTAGGCCGGCATTGCGCGCTTCCTTCCGGCTGGCGGTGAGGTAGGTGCCCAGGGCGAGGTCGCGAACATCACCCCAGTTCGGGCCGCCGAGGGTGAACTCAAGCGATTGCGCGCGGCGCTCGAACTCAGCGAGCAGCTCGGGCTCGCCGGTGGTCTCCCAGAGCTCGACGGCGGCCCAGAGGCGGTGGACGGAATCCGGGGGACCGTACACGCCGGTGTAGAAGGCGGAGAGATCGGCGGCATGGTGTTCCGGATGCGCGAGGAGGAACGCCCAGCTCCGGCACGCGGCGGCCAGGCAACGGTCGGCGTAGGCGGGATCGAACTGGCGGAAGTGGCGGGCGCCGAGGGCCATCATGGCGACAAAGTCGGCCGTGGCGGTCGAGCCCCACGGCGAGAGGTAGCGCGGGGAGGTGTCCTTGTCGGGGGACCCCCAGTACTTGAAGTCGACGGCGCTCAGCTTGTCGTGCACGCGGCCGTCCTCGGCCTGCATGGTGAACAGCCATTCGAACTCGAACCGCAGCTCGGCGAGGAGGTCGGGCATCCCCTTCCCGCTCTCGGGCAGGTCGAGCGGGACGCGCTCGATGCGGTCGCGGAACTGTTCCCACGCCTTGAACAAGAGGCCGACGGTGACGCCGGCGTTGACGACGTACTTGTTGTAGTCGCCGGCATCGTGCCAGCCACCGGTGCTGGGCTTGACCGCGCCCGCGGGGCCGCCGGCGAGATCGAGCAGGCCGTCGCCGAGGTGGCAGGGCCCGTGGTGATAGGTACGGCCGTGCCACTCGGCGTGCACCTCGACACCGCAGCGCCACAGGTACATGCCGCGGGTGACGACTTGGTAGGGCTCGTTCCAGACCTGAGAGCCGATGGCGAAGGAAACGGAGCGCCCGAGACCGTCGACCTCCAACACGTAGCGACCGGGCGCCTGCAATGCCGTGAAATCGGCGATACGCACGGTCTCGTCGGTGTCGGTCGGCGCGGTGCGCACGGGCGCGGAGACCGCACCGGAGAACACGATGGCGCCGGTGGCGGCATCGAGCACGCGGAACTGCGTAGCCTCGCCGAGGAGGGTGGCGCATTTCACGGCATCGGGGAGAAACCCGATGGTGTTGACGCGGATGGCGGCGGGAGGCGGAGGCGGGATGTCGGTGCGGCGCCAGTCGTAGGAGTGGCGTTCGGCGGGATTCTGCGGCGCAGGAGCGTTGGCGGAGGCGGAAGTCTGGGCCGAAGCACCGACGCCGGCGGCGAGTGTCATCATGAGGGGAAACAGATGGCGGAGTTGCATAGGGAAGGGATGGGAAGGAACACCCTGCGATGTGCCCGGCAGCCAAGCCACCTCAAGGGGCAAGCGTCGCCAGCGCGCAGTTTGCTCCGGAATTAAAGCATCCCGGCGCGGCGGACGAACGATTGCATGGGAGTGAATCGGAACGTTCGACCGGGATCGGCGATCGCGGCCCCAGGGAGACTCACAACCCGACCTCTACTCCACCGGGCAGGCGAGGAAGTCGCGCACGAGGTCGTAGAGCTGCGGCGAATCCAGCAGGAACGAGTCGTGGCCGAGATCGGTATCGAGTTCGGCGTAGCTGGCGGGTTTGCCCGCGCGCAGGAGCGCGAGGACGATCTCGCGGTTCTGCGCTGTGGGGAAAAGCCAATCGCTGGTGAAGGCGACACAGAGGGTTCGGGCCTTCACGGCGCCGAAGGCCCGTTCGAGCGAGCCGTAGGCGGCGGTGAGATCGAAGTCGTCGATGGCGCGGGTAATGTAGAGATAGGTGTTGGCGTCGAAACGGTTGATGAACGCCTTGCCCTGGTACTGGAGGTAGCGCTCGACCTCGTACTGCGCGTCGAAGCTGGCCGCGGGCTCGGCGACTGCGGGCGCGGCGGGCTCGGCGGCGTCGCGTTTGCGGCGGCCGAACTTCTGCTCCATCGAGGCATCGGAAAGGTAGGTGATGTGCGCCATCATCCGGGCGATGGCGAGGCCGACGCGCGGGCCACCGCCCTTCGGATACTCGCCGCGGTTCCAGTCCGGGTCCTGCATGATCGCCTCGCGGCCGACGGCGTTGAAGGCGATGGCCTGGGCGTTCTCGCGGGCGGTGGTGGCCATCGGGAGCAGGCGGCGGACAAAATCCGGATACTCGATGCCGAACTGGAGCACGCGCATGCCGCCCATCGAGCCGCCAACGATCGCGTGCAGCGCGGTGACGCCGAGGTGGTCGAGCAGGCGCTTGTCGGCGCGGACCATGTCGCGGATGGAGAGCTGGGGGAAGCTCGCGCCCCACGGCTTGCCGGTGGCGGGGTTCTCGGAGCTGGGGCCGGTGGAGCCCACGCAGCCGCCCAGGCAGTTGGTGCAGACGACGAAGTAGCGGTTCGTATCCAGGGCCTTGCCGGGGCCGATGAGATTGTTCCACCAGCCGGACTTGCGGTCGGAGAGGGAGTGGATGCCGGCGGCGTGGTGGTCGCCGCTGAGGGCGTGGGCGACGAAGATGGCGTTGTCGCCGGCGGGGTTGAGGCGGCCGTAGGTCTCGTAGCGCAGCGTGAAGCCGGGGATGGACTGGCCGTTGTCGAAAGTGAACGGCTCGGTGGAGACGAAATCGCGCGCCTCGACGAGGCCCACCTCGCCGGGCTCCGAGTGTGTCTGGTCGAATTCTTCGGAGGAGTCGTTCACGGCGCGCCATCGTGGGGAGCGGCGGCGCGGCGTCAACGGGGAGGCGCAGGGAAACAAAAAGCCGCACGGGGCGGCCGTGCGGCGGGCTACAGACGCCCCGGGCGAACAGACGGATCGCCGTTCTCACGAACGGCGCTACGGAGCATGAGGTACGGCTTAGCCGGCGGCAGGGACGCGGCGGAGCACCTCAAGACAAGCGCGGGCGTTGTGGTACGGGCATTTCCACGGGCCGATCTTCTGGCTGTCGGCGAAGGCGGGATAATCCGGGTACGGCTTGCCGGAGCGCTCGAGCACGGCGAACCACTCGCCGTGCTTGGGATCGACGACGTGTTTCTCGGTGAAGTCCCAGGCGCGTAGGGCGGCGTCGAGGTGGGCGGGGTTGCCTGCGAGTTGCCAAGCGTTGAGGAAGCCGACGATGGCCTCGGCCTGGGGCCACCAGTGTTTGTCGGTGTTGAGCGGGCCGGAGGCGTCGCCGTCGTAGAGCACGGCGCCGTCAGCATCGAGACCGTGGGCGAGGACGCCGTCGGCCAGCGCGAGGGCGACGGTCTTGGTGCGCTCGGTGAGCGCGGCGTCGCCCACGGCGATGGCGGCCTCCCAGAACAGCCAACTGGCCTCGATGTCGTGACCGTAGGAGAACTTCGGGAGGAGGGAGCGCCACTGCATGTCGAAGAAGAGGTCGCAGTGGGTGTAGGGTTTGGCGGAGACGACGCGGTCGAGGATGGTGGCGAGCAGGTCGCGGAGCGCGGCGCGCAGGCGGGCGTCGGGCCAGATGCGCAGGAGCGCGGTGTAGGCCTCGAGGATGTGGAGGAGGGTGTTGTTGGACTTGGGGGAGTTGAGGTCCTTGTCGCTCAGGCGCATGTCGGCGAGCGGGCCCCAATCGGCATCGAGCGCCTCGATGTAGCCGCCGAACTTGGGGTCGCGGGCGTGTTTCTCGATGAGTTCGAATATCTCCTTGGCGCGGGTGAGAGCGGCCTGGTCGCCGATGGCGAGGTGCCACTCGGTGAGGCCGTAGATGGTGAAGGCCTCGGCGTAGACCTGCTTGCGCGGCGAGTGGGGCTTGAGGTCTCGGGTGAGGCTCCAGAAGAAGCCGCCGTGGCGGGTGTCGCGGAAGGGGCCGTCGAGGAGCGCGAGCGCCTTGCGGCCCACAGCGAGCCACTCCGGACGCGGGTCGCGGCGGGCGGCGGCAGCGAACGTCCAAAGGATGCGGGCACAAAGGACGACGTGGCGCGGCACGTCGTCGAACTCGCGCAGGTCGTGGGTGATGACGCCGACGAGGTTGCCGTCGGGCTTGAACGCGCGCTGCGCCCAGAACGGCAGGATGTTGTTGTCGAGGTCCGCCTGCATACGGCGGCGGAGGGCGGAGAGGGAGACCGGGGGGGTGGCCATGAGGTCGGCCACGGTAGCGACCGGGCGGCGGCTGCCAAGCCTAGGCGGGAGGGCCGAGGCGGGGTGGCGCGGCGCCGGAAGCACGGCCAGCCGGCCGCATTTGTCACCAATCCGTAAACGGCCGGCGCCCGTGAGCCGCTCGAGCCCTCTGCGAAGCCCTTCGCACACGGGTTTCGCAGAAAATTCGCATCCAAAAATGTGATCGTCGCTCGCACTCCGGAATACTCTGCATAAACAAGCCTCTCTCACCTTTCTTCCCCTGTACCGACTATCGGTTTGGGGAGAAAAAGCCGGCCGCCCGTGGGGGGCGGCCGGCTCCATTTTTACCGGGGCGCGCGGATCGCCCGGCGCTTGCGCCTGCAGCACGAGCAACCGGCGATGAGGTTTCGGGCGGGTTTGCCGGTTGAAAACCCACCGGTCGTGGCCGTACCAATCGCCATGGAGCGCACGTCCGCCATCACCGCAGAGCCCGCGCGCACCGCAGCACCCGCCACCGAGGCGGTCGTGATGCCGGTGCTGCTCGCGCTCGGGCTCTCGCATCTGCTCAACGACATGATCCAGGCGATGTTGCCCGCGATCTATCCGGTCCTGAAACAGAGCTACGCCCTCAGTTTCACCCAGATCGGACTGATCACCCTGGCATTCTAGGCGACGGCCTCAATCTTCCAGCCCGTCGTCGGCTTCGCGACCGACCGCCACCCGCGCCCCTACTCGCTGGCACTCGGCATGGGCATGACGTTCATCGGACTGCTGCTCCTCTCGCGTGCCGCGTCGTATCCGGTTCTCCTCATCGCCGCCGCGCTGGTCGGCACCGGCTCATCGGTCTTCCACCCCGAGGCGTCCCGGCTGGCCCGGCTCGCCTCCGGCGGACGCCACGGATTGGCCCAATCGATCTTCCAAGTTGGCGGCAACTTCGGCACCGCACTGGCCTCCGGGCTGGCGGCGATGCACTTCATGCCGCCCGGCCAGGAGGGCGTGATCTGGTTCCTCCCGCTGGCGCTGCTGGGCATCGTCGTGCTCACCCGGCTCGGCCGCTGGTACCGCGAGCACCTCGACCTGCGCCGCCAGCGCAAAGCCGCGGCACCGGTCGCCGCTCCCCTGCCCCGCCGCAAGGTCGCCACGACCCTCGGCCTGCTCGGCGTGCTCATCTTTTCGAAACACTTCTATCTCGCGAGCATCAGCAGCTACTACACGTTCTTCCTCATGGAGAAGTTCGGTTTCTCCATCCGGCAGGCGCAGATGCGGCTCTTCGTGTTCCTCTTCGCCGCAGCGGCCGGCACGATCCTGGGCGGGCCGCTCGGCGACCGTTTCGGCCGCAAGCGCGTGATCTGGTTCTCCATCCTCGGCGTGGCGCCCTTCACGCTCGCCCTGCCCTACGCCAACACCTTCTGGAGCGTCGCGCTCATGGTTCCGATCGGCGCGATCCTCGCCTCGGCCTTCCCTGCCATCCTCGTGTACGGGCAGGAACTGGTGCCCGGGAAGGTGGGGCTCGTCGCCGGCCTGTTCTTCGGCTTCGCGTTCGGCATCGCCGCGGTGGGCGCCGCACTGCTCGGCCGCCTCGCCGACAGCTACGGCATCCTCTTTGTGTACCAGATCTGCGGATTCCTGCCGTTGATCGGACTGGTGGCCGCATTCCTCCCCGACCTGCGCCGCAATCGCAGCGCGTAAGGCGAAGGCCCGCGCACGGCACGCGATAGGGATCGAAACCCTCACGGGCTTCGCCACGGAACGACCCGCCGGAACCGCGTTCCTCGCGGCGCTCCGGTACGCATCAGGATCGAAGCCCTCACGGGCTTCGCTACGGAAAGGGACGGACGGCTCGGACGAAAGGCGCGGGCGCCGGTGGACAGAAAGAAGCCCCCGGTCCGGCGCGCGGCGCCAGCCCGGGGGCTTCGAAACGACGTTTGTTAAGTGACGCTAGTACCGTCGGTC
>CAZXHR010000083.1:17032-18011 GCA_964640465.1 uncultured Opitutaceae bacterium | reverse complement strand
CTCGGCGTTGCCCTTCGCCTTCGTGGTGATCTCGCCGGCGATGACGACGATGTTGGATTTCACGAGAGTCTCGCAGGCGACGCGGCTGGTCGGATCCTGCGCGAGGCAGGCGTCGAGGACGCTGTCGGAGATCAGGTCGGCCACCTTGTCGGGATGGCCTTCACCCACGGATTCAGAGGAGAAGACAAAGGAGTTGGACATAAGAGGAGCTGGAGGTTGAGCGGGACGCTTGCGGAACGGCGGGCGGAGGCAAGGCGTTTATCAACGCATGCGAAATTCTTGATGTGAACGTTTACCACGCCGCCTTGCCGCCACACGGGAGCATCACCGGGCTAGGCGATGCGAATCGGCAAGTTCGGCCGTCCCACCTCGAACCAATCCTGGTTACTCAGATCTCTGCCTCCTTGGGGTATTGCTATTTATGCCACGACCGCCCAACCTCGCGCCAGCGCCGCCCCCCTCGATGATTCAACCCGTCGCTACCACAAACGGCCAGCCCCGCATCGACCTCGTCGGTCGTCGCATCCTCGTCGTCGAGGACGATCGCATGAACGCCCGGATCATCTCCTCGATCCTGCGCCCCGAGGGCTATGTCATCGACGAAGTCGACTCCGGAGAAACCGCCCTCGCCGCCTACCCCAAGTTCCGCCCCGACCTTGTGCTGCTCGATGTCGTCATGGGCGGCATCAACGGCTTCGAGACCTGCCGCCAGCTCAAGGCCGACCCGGCCGCGGCAAGCATCCCCGTCATCTTCATCACCGCGAAGAATCAGCCCGAAGACATCGTCGCCGGGCTCGAAGCCGGTGGCGTCGACTACGTCGTCAAACCCTTCCAGCCGCGCGAGATGATCGCCCGCATCCGCACGCACCTTCACCTCCGCGCCCTGCTCGAGAGTCAGCGCAAGCTCATCGACGCTCGCCGCCAGGCCACCGCCCCCCCGACCCAGGCCAGCGGCACCGGCACGCTCCCGCGCCACGCC
>CAZXHR010000083.1:0-17022 GCA_964640465.1 uncultured Opitutaceae bacterium | reverse complement strand
GCGCGAGTCAACGCAAGCGCAACGCACATCTCCGCCAGGCCAACGCCGCCAAGAACCACATGCTCGGCATCGCCGC
Organism: uncultured Opitutaceae bacterium; assembly: GCA_964640465.1. Lineage (GTDB taxonomy): Bacteria > Verrucomicrobiota > Verrucomicrobiia > Opitutales > Opitutaceae > CAJCBL01. Next base: position 16,946 of record CAZXHR010000083.1, on the reverse strand, counting down.
CCACGATCTTCGCAATCCCCTCACCTCCATCCGTGGACTCTCCGAGTTCATGCTCGACGGCGCCTCCGGCGAGCTCTCCGAGGACCAGCGCGCCATGATCCGCAGCGTGCACAGCGCCACGCACGTCATGCTCGACCTCCTCAACGAGCTGCTCGACATCTCCATCATCGAAAGCGGCGAGATGCGCCTCGACCTCGCGCCTACCAACTTCGCCGACATCGTCCACGATGCGGTCTTCCTCAACGGCCTCACCGCCGCCCGCAAGCAGATGAAGATCGCCTGTCGGCCCTTCAAGCCCACAAGGCCCCTCCACATCGACGCCCGCAAGATCCGTCAGGTCGTCGACAATCTTCTCAGCAACGCGATCAAGTTTTCGCCGCCCGGGACGACTATAACGGTCGAACTCTCCGAAGATGCGACCCACCAAACCGTCTCAGTCCAGGACCAAGGCCCCGGAATCCCGCCCGATGAGATGAACATGCTCTTCACCAGTTTCGGCAAGACCTCCGTCAAACCCACCGGCGGCGAGAAAAGCACCGGACTCGGCTTGGCCATCTGCCGCAAGATCGTCGAAGCCCACCGCGGCACCATCTCCGCCACCAACCGCGAAGGCGGCGGCGCCGATTTCCGCGTCACGCTCCCCGCCCCCGAACCCGACCATGGAGTTTAACGGCACAATCCTGATTGTGGACGACGAGCCCCACATACGGAAATACATCGGCCTCATCCTCCGCAAATTCGGCAACCCCACCATCATCGAGGCCGGCGACGGCGAACAAGCCCTCGCCCTCTACACCCAGCACACGCCCGACTTGGTCCTCCTCGACGTCAACATGCCGATGATGGACGGTCTGCAGTGCCTCGAGCGTCTTCAATCTGAGCACCCCGACGCGCTCGTCGTCATGCTCACCTCGCTGGCCACCCGCAACGTCGTCGAACGCTGTCTTGAGCTCGGCGCCGTCAACTTTGTCCGCAAGGACACCCCGAAGGACGTCATGGCCAAGGTTCTCGCCGAGACCATCAACGACAACTTCGGCACGGAATAGCCCCGCCGCCCATGCCCGCCGAAGACACACCCGCCGGCGACGACCTCGACCTCGCCTCGACCGTGCGCGAAGTCCGCTACCCATTGCCCCAGTTGCTCCGCGAACTCCGCCTCGAACGCACCGGTTCCCTCTTTGCCAAGGAGATCCTCGACCAGATGGAGATCAGCCAGATCTTCACCACCCGCCGCAAGAAACATGCAAGGCGTACCTAATAAGCGGTTCATCGAGCTGATCTCCGCCGGCCTGCCCCCGCTTGTCGCCCCCGAGATCGTCCAGAAGTTCGGCGCCGAACACGGCCTCGGCACCCTCGCAATGCTCCAGGCACTCATCGCCGAGAAGCACCTCCCCAAGGACCAAGCCTGCACCCTCTGGGGCAACTCCATCGGCATCGCCTACGTCGACCCCATCTCCTCGCTCATCTCCGAAGAGGCCATCGAGAAGATTCCCCACGAGATCGCCTCCAAAACCCGCTCCATTCCCATCTACGTCCTCGACGGCGTCACCACCGTCGCCATGGCCGAGCCCGACAACGCCGAGCTGGTCCGCCGCCTCAGCCACATCGCCCAAGGTCCCGTAAGCCCCGTCTTCGCCCTCCCCTGCGAGATCGCCGATGCCATCTCCGTCCACTACTCCACCGAGAAGGGCATTGAGGACTGTCTCAACGAGTTCGCCAAGTCCCACTCGCTCTCCGCTGTCGACCTCTCCCCCGAGGCCCTCGAGAGCCTCGGTAAATCCACCGGCGTCATCCAGATCGTGGATGCCGTGATCCACTTCGCCCTCCGCGAGCGCGCCACCGACATCCATATCGAGCCCCACGAGGATCACACCCGCATCCGTTTCCGCGTCGACGGTTTCCTGCGCGAGGTGCTCTCCTGCGCCAAGGTCCTCCACAACGCCATCGTCACCCGCATCAAGATCCTCGCCGATCTCGACATCTCCGAGAACCGCCTCCCGCAGGACGGCCGCATCGTCCTCCCCCTCGGAACCAACAAGGCCAACTTCCGCATCTCCACCATCCCTTCCCAGTACGGCGAGAAGGTCGTCGTCCGCGTCCTCAACATCACCGGCCGCAAGGACGTCCTCACCCTCGACAAAATCATGATGTCGCAGACGATCCTGCGACCCTTCCGCCGCCTCATCCAAAGCCCCAACGGCATCATCTTCGTCACCGGCCCCACCGGCTCCGGCAAGACCACCACCCTCTACGCTGTCCTCCAGGAGCTTAATACGGTCGGCGTCAACATCTCCACCATCGAGGACCCCATCGAGATCCAGATGGCCGGCGTCAACCAGACCCAGGTCAAGTCCGACATCGGGCTCGACTTCGCCTCGATGCTTCGCGCCCTCCTCCGCCAGGATCCCGACATCATGCTCGTCGGCGAGATCCGCGACGCGGAGACGGCCAAGATCGCCACCGAGGCAGCACTCACCGGTCACCTGGTCCTCGCCACCCTCCACACCAACTCCGCCCCGCAGGCAGTCCTCCGCCTTATGGAGATGGGCGTCGCCCCCTACATGGTCGCCCCCTCGGTCATCGGCGTACTCGCCCAACGCCTCGCCGCCCGCATCTGCGAAAAATGCAAGGAGGCCTACTACCCCCCGCGCGAAGTGCTGCAGAAGTACTTCCAGGACGAAGGCATCGCCGACGTTCCCTTCTACCGCGGCAAGGGCTGCCCCTACTGCCGCGGCACCGGCTACCGCGGCCGCGTCGCCTTCCACGAGCTCGTCCTCGTCACCGAGGAGATCCGCGCCCACATTTCCAACGGCAAGAGCGTGCAGGACATCGTCCGCGCCGCCCGCAAAGTCGGCTACCAGCCCCTCCGCTACGACCGGCTCAAGAAAGTCCTTCTCGGTCTCACCACCATCGAGCAGATCGAGGAAAACTCCTCCTTCGAGTGGGAAACGTAGCCGCCCCACGCCACGCCCGAGCCGCGGCGCCGAATGGCGCGAGTCTTCCGCCCCCGTATTTCGCGCGTCGCCAAAGTGGGCCAGCTTGGCGACGAAACACTGTTCATTTCACACCGCTTGAGCCGATAGTAACACAACGCAGCACGCAGCCCAGCCACTACCCACACTCAGCCCAGCGTGATCATGCCAGAACAGCCGCCCCCTTCCCCCATCGACCCGGCCGCCCTCGCCAACCTCCGCACCATCGGCGGCGGCGACGACGCCTTCGTCGCCGAGATCGTCCAGATGTTCCGTGAAGACACGCCGCCGCACCTGGATGAGCTCGATAAATACGCAGCCGCCGGCGACGCCGTTCACCTCGCCAAGGTCGCCCATGGGCTCAAAGGCAGTGCCAGCAACTTCGGCGCCGCACATTTCCGCACCCTCACTGAGCGCATCGAGCAGCTCGCAAAATCCGGCGATCTCGCCACCGCCACCGCCGCCATCACCGACCTCCGCGCCGAGTACGCCCGCGTGATCGCCGCCCTCAACGCAGCCATATCCAAAGCCTGAGCAGCCGCATCCGATCCACCCTCGACCCGGTGCTTCGCGGCCCCGGGTTTTCTTTTGCACGCACCGCAACCGCTGCACCCGCCTTCCCACTTCGCAAACGCGCGTGCCGTCATAGCCCGTCCTAAACGCAAAAGGGCGGACGCTGTGGGTGCGTCCGCCCTTCGTGTGGGGAATCGGTTTGCTTTGGGGCTACTCTCTGCGGGGAGGGATGGGCGCGGCCGAGGTCGCGCCCTCCGGGTTGATACGGAAGCTCAGACGAGCTCGCACTTGCCGCCCGCGCAGGCGGTGGCGGCGCCGCGGGCCTCGTGGCCGGCGGTGTGGTCCTCCTTCTCGGGGACCTTCGCGTAGTCGACGGGATTGTAGTGGAGGCTGTTCCACTTGCGGATGTCCTCGCGGCCGCTGATGGCCTCGCGAGGGGCCTGGCGGTAGTCCTTGTCGCCGCTGGCGCCGAGGAGGGCGACGCCGGTGAAGGCATGCTGGTTCTCCCAGATGAAGTCGGCCACGGCGGGCCACTCGCCGGCCTGCACGGTGATGGTGTTGGAGACGTTGTGGTGCGCGTCGGTGTAGGTGGTGACGGCGCGGCCTCCCTGAACCCAGTTTTCCTGGACAAGGCGGACGTACTCGAGCAGGCGGAGGGCGGGCACGTCGTCCTTGAGGAGGGCGTGCGGCGGCGCCTCAACCGGGAAGGTGATGACCTCGGTGCCCTCGTTGTAGACGGACTTCTCGGTCATGTGCGGGTTGTTGCGCTTGAACCAGCGGTAGATCGGGTCGTTGGAGCTGGCTTGGACGCGACGGAAGTAGCGACGGGCGTGGTGCGGGTGGATGCCGGAGCCGGCATTGAGGACGAGGGACGAGGTGCCCTCGGGCTTGACGCAGGTGGTGCGGGCGGCGCGGTTGATGCCCAGCGCGGCGGCCGCGGCGGCGTTGACGGCCTTCACCACCTCGGCGCCGCGGCGCAGCGTGGCGGGGTCGAGGAGGATCTCGGGGTTGTCGAGCACGCCGCAGATGGAGACGCCGATGAGGGCCTCGCGCTCATTGATAACGCGAGTGACCGGCCCGAGGTACGGGATGTCGGTATAGGTTGCCTGAACACTGCCGATGAGGGCGGCGGCGCGGGCGAGAGCGAAGAACTGCTCGGGGGTGTCGGCGGCGGCGCCGGAGATGGTCGAGAGGTTGCACATCTGCCAACCCCACAGCTCCATGCCCTCCTCGAGGTGGCCAGTGTAGCCGTAGGCGCGGAGTTTCTCGATCTCGCGGTTGGTGACGACGAGCTTCGGGTTGAGTGCGATCTCTACGCAGGGATTCGGGAGAACGTCGGGATCGGAGCCGTTGACGAAGTAGAAGCCGGGCTCGCCGTACTGTTTCTGGCACTCGAAGAGGCGCTGGAAGACGTCGCGCGGGGTCTGGTCGCGGACGAGGACGGCGGAGTTGTTGGAGGCGGAGCGCTGCGGGTGGGTCTTGAACCAGTCGCCGGTCTTGGCGGCCATCATCTCCTCGTCCTCGGGGCTGAAGAGGCAGATCGTCGCGGAACGGCGGATGCCGCCGGAGAGGACGGACTGGGCGACGTGCATGCAGATGTCGTAGACCTCGATCGGGCGGAGCTGGCGGCCGGCGGCGCCGATGAGGATCTCCTCGACGCGGGTGAGAGCGCGCTTGAGCGGGAGGTGGCCGGGGGCCTTGCCGCCGGAGGTTTTCAGGAGGGAGCCGCGGTCGCGGATGAGGTGGAAGGAGAACTCGACCTTGTAGCCGTGGACGAAGGACTCCATGAGTTCCTGAAGGGAGTCGGACCAGCCTTCAACGGTGTCCGGCACGGCATAGTGTTTGACGGGGAGATCGAGCTCGTCGCCGCGGGCGGCGAGGGCCGGGAGCATGGCGACGTGCTGCTTCTGCACGGAGAAGCCGCAGCCGCAGCCGCTCAGGAGCAGGAAGAAGTACTCGCGGAAGAACTCGATGCGGTTCACCGGCGAGGCGGTGCAGTTGTAGATGCGGGCGTTGGATACCTCGATGGCCTTGCCGCCGAACTGCAGCGAGCGCATCGAGGGCAGCACCTTCTTGTTCTTCACCAGCCCAAAGGCGCGGACGATCTCGTCGGAAAGCGTGCCGAGGGGACCGGCGTCGCGCGCGGCCTCGGGGGTGACGGTGCCCTTGGCGACGAGCTCGCGCAGAGAGGCGTTGAGGTCCTTGTCGGCGAGCTTCGCGGTACGGCGCAGGTGCATCTGGGCACCGCGCGCGACGGCCTCGGTCCAGATCTCGCGACGGCCGCGCTTCGCGTCGTAGCGGCAGTAGCGGCTGATGGCGATGTAGTCCTGCAGACCGCAGTCGCCATGCACCACCGGGCGAAGCTCGGAATGCTGGATGCGGTAGAAGATGTAGTGGCGGGCGATCTCGTACTGGCCGTGCTTAAGGAGGACGAGCTCGATGAGGTCCTGGACATCCTCGACGCCAGGAGCGCCAGCAGTGCCGAACTTTTCGATGACCATGTCTCGCACCTCGGCGGAGAGATCGAAGACGTTCTTGAATTCCGCCTCGTCGAGCCCGTAGCGGCACTCGACGTTGTCGCGTTGCGGGTTCTTGGCCTCATCGTGTTTGGCGCCGTAGGCGGCCAGGGCGATGGCGCGCACAATGCGCTCGAGTTTGAAGGGGGCGGCTTTGCCGTCGCGTTTCTTTACGGTGAGGAGGATTTCCGGCTCGGGCATGGAAGTGGTACGTTCGGAAGTGAGAGTGGAAAGTTCGGCTGACATGGCTGACAGTGGAAAAGGACGGATAAACGTTTTGGGACGAGATACGGGGGAAAGGACGGGCTCAGGCGCCGGAGCGCTCGGCAGCGTGCACGGGCGCAAGCTGCCAGACCGACTTGAGACCGAGACGCCAAGCGTAGATCAAAAGTGCAGATACAGCACCGATGTCGGCATGGAGGCGGGGCAGCCCGATCCGGAGCGCCTGCGACTGGTCGATCCACTTCTGGCGGCGCGCCGCGGAGCGGAGCAGGCAGAACGGATCGATGTCGCCGGCGGTCAGATGTTTTTCGCGGAGATCGGCCGGGATCGACTCGATTTCCTGCACCTCGCCATCGAAGTACTTGAGGTTCTCCACCATCTCGGGCGTCCAGAGACCGCGGGCCTTCAAGTCGCAAACCAACGCCGGCGCGAACATGACGAACTCGCCCGAGAGCGAAGATTGAACCTCGATGTTGCGGGATGCGGGCTCGACCGATGGCGAAGTGCCGGCGACCTCGTCGATCCCGGGCGTGGGCGAGAGCGCAAGCAGCGCAGAGTGGCGCAGGCCGTGGGCCGCGACGAGTTCGCGGACAGGCTGCCAGTCGAGGCAACCGCCGCGCGGCAGATCGGCGGCGAAGCCGCGCTCCCGATCGAGGATCTCAAGGGTGTCGGCCGGGAAGAGTCCGCGGTCCCACTTCGATCCTTTGAACGTCGGATACGAACCGCGCTCGGCGGCGAGTTCGGCAGAGGCCTCGGTGGCGCAGAAGGCCAGCGCCTCCATGCACTCATCGTTGAACCGCTCGGCCGCAGCCGAGGCGAACGCGAGACCCTTGGCATGGATCGCACGGGCTAATCCCATGATGCCAAGCCCGAGGGGGCGGTGGCGCTGGGCGGCACGGCGGGCGGACTCCGTCGGAAAACGATGGAGATCGAGGACGTTGTCGAGCGCGCGGACCGCGGTACGGACGGTGCGCCTCAAGGCCTTGAAATCGAGAGAGCCGGATGCGTCGAGATGGGCGTCGAGCGCAACCGAGCCAAGCGCGGCAGAGGCGGTCTCGCCAGTCGCAGCATTGAGCACGAGCTCCGTGGCGAAGCTCGCGGAGTGCAGGCGGCCGGCGTGATCCTGCGGAGCCCGTAGGGCGCAGGCATCCTTGAATGCGATCGAAGCGTCGCCGGCGAGCATCGCCTGCACGAGTTCGCGCCAGAGATCGGTGGCCGGCATGCTGCGGCTCCAGAGCAATCCCTGCGCAGCCTGCGCCTCGTACTCGGCGTAGCGCTTGGCAAAGGCAGAGCCCGAAAGGTCGGCAAGATCGGCGACATCGGCCGGGCAGAAAAGCGTCCACTCGCCGCCCGCGATGACGCGCTGCACGAAGAGGTCGGGAACCCAGTGCGCGAGAACAAGCGATCCAGCGCGCCCGGCTGACTCGCCGGCCCGGCGGCGGGCCAAGAGAGAGGGCAGATCGGCGTGCCACGTCTCGAGATACGCAGCACCGTCGACGGGACCGACAGCCGCAAGCATCGAGCGGTGGAGATCGAGGAAGGCAGCCAAGCCGCGCGGAGCGGAATCGTGGGTCTCGTGCGCCGCGCCGTGGACAGCAGTCCAGGAGCCGGCGAGCGAGCCGCCGCGGACAGCGAGGTAGGCGTTGTCGGCAATGCCGTGCTGCATCACGCCCTCGAGGCGGTTCTCAACTCGATAGGCGTAATGCGCGATGAGCTGCGCGCCCGGCGTGCCGGCATGCTCAAGCACGGTAGCGGCAGGCAAGAAGCGGCGGGACTTGAGCAGGCTGTAAAACGCCAGGCAGTGCGTCTCGCGGTTGGATTTCTCCTGGAACGCGAGTCCCATCGCCACGCGCATCCACAGATACTGAGGGACCTCCAAGGTGCGGACCTTCGCGCCGTCGCGCCGGGTGGAGAGTAGAAACCGCTCAACCAGTGCCTGTACCGCGCCGAGATCCAGCGCGAGATCGGCGGCCGGATCGAGCGCTGCAGCGAGCTCCTGCAGGCGGAACGCCTCAAGCAGCCGGGGCTGGAGCAACCCAAGTCCGACGGCCTCGAAGACATACTCGGCGAAAAGCCGGCGGTGGAAGTCGCCGAGGTGGTTGATGCCGTCGCGGACGATGCTCCAACCCAGCGCCGCCTCGTAGAGATAGGTGAGCTGGAGACGTCCGGCGAAAAGGGCGAAATCGCTGTCGCGCTCGATGAGCGCCCGGGCGTTGCGAGCGACGGTAGCGGCCAGGTCCGCCTGGGAAATGTTGTCGTAGATCGAGCGGCGCAGCTCGCTCTCGATCTCCTCGTGCGAGAGCGGCAGCTCGAGCCCGGTAGCGGAGAACTCGATGCGCAGGCGCAGGTCGTGTCCGTCCCAAAGGTAGGTGTCGCCCGGAGCGCGGACGACGACGACCATCGAGGGCTGGGCGACGGCGGGCACGGGCTCAGATTCGCTGCCGCGCACGGCAGCGCGCATCGAGCGGTAGATGATGAACGCCTCGGCGACCTTGAAGTAGCCGGCGCGCATGAGCTCCTCCTGCACGATGTCCTGCACCTCCTCGATGTTGAGGAACGCCTCGCGGGTCGCGAGGGCGCGGGCGGTGACGGCGCGGGCGATCTCGGCGGCGGGCTCGGGATTCTGCCGGAGGGCGAGGAAGGACTTGCGGATCGCGATCTCGATCTTGGCCTCGTTCCACGGAACAACACCGCCGTTGCGCCGGATCAGGCGAACGGGTGTCGAGCAGGAGACGCGATCGGTGCCGAGCTTGGCACCGCGGCTGAAGAGGAGGCTCTTGGCAACATCGTAGGCGCTGTTGTCGACAAGCGTCTTCTCAATGAGGATATACAGCTCGTGGAGATCGAGGCGGAGCGGACGCTGCCGGAGGGCGAGCGCGGTGAGGTTGCCAGCGACTTCCTCGGCAATGCGAGCGACGAACTGCTTGTGCTCCTCGGTGAAGATGGCCGACTCGCCGCGGGCAAGCAGGAGCGTTGTGAGCGACTTGCCGACGGTGTCCGCAATCTCGCCGAGATCGAACGGCTCCGGCCCCTGCGGACAGAGTACCTGCACATCCGGCAACGCCGGCTGCCGGTCACGGACCGCATCGCGCCACGGATAGTTCGGCTTCCGGTCCTTGGGTGCGGAGGCGAAGCGCTTGAGCGCGAGATCTTGCTCGAGACTGGAGTGCGGTGTCATCCCAGATGAGAGCAGTCGGTCGGTTGCGTGTTACGGGGTTTGCAAATGGCGAGAACACCCGACGCCGCGTGGCGCCGGGTGCTCACGCAATAAATTCAGGTTCGAACACTGCCGAGGGTACAGGGAACGGCAGTCGAACAACCAACGCTGCCGGCATGCGCGCACGCCAAAACCCAAGCCGAACCGACAAGGTCCGGACACTGAGCAGTGGCGAGGGAGGGATTCATGGCAGGAAGCGATGGTTGATCGGGAAAAAGGCGGTCAGAAGCGCCGAAAAACGATACTCTGAGCGGTTTGGCCACACTAAGTTATTTAGAGTTATTTACCGGTTGCTCACCACTACGGGTTGTGGGTGGCCAAATCAGAAGGCACAACATATGGGTTTCCCCGAAAAACGCGTCAATAGGTTTCTAGGCGCGAAACTGGGAAAATTTTGTTGTTTTCGCGCCACCTCGGAAAACCACAGGAACGAGCGCCATTTCAGCCCTGAAGAGCCCCATTGAGGGCACTTTCGTGTAGCGCAGTCGACTGCTCCACGGCCGCCACAGAATGGCAACTTCCCCTCGCCTTCCTCCCGCATTTCATCGATGAGCATCGCTGCCGGGCGGGGCTGCAGCGCCCAGGGCACTCAATATGCCGCTCCTGCGATCCTACACCGGAAGCCGGCCGGCTTGCGGGCTCTTTTGCCACCGCAGGACACTCCACGGCGCCGATGGCGTCTGCGCAAACGCGGCCCCGCAACAGCGCCAGAGACGAGCCAAACCAACGGAAGATGGCGCGACCTCCACGTAGATGCGTCCAGGCAGACAACTCCGCCCCACTCCGCATCCTAATTTCGGCGACGCGCGCGAGATCCGCCCGAGCCAAATGCGAAAGCGGCGGCTGCCAGATGGCCGCCGCCGCTTGTCCGCGCCGCTTCGCGAACGGAGCGCTTAGCGTTGGTTCGGCGCGATGTAGTCGCGTTTCACCGCGCCGGTGTAGATCTGCCGAGGGCGATAGATGCGCGCCTTCGATGTGGAGGCAATCTCGCGCCAGTTGGCGATCCAGCCCGGCATGCGGCCGATGGCGAACATGACGGTGAACATGTTCAACGGAATGCCGATGGCGCGCATGATGATGCCGCTGTAGAAGTCGACGTTGGGGTAGAGCTTGCGCTCGACAAAGTACGAATCCTTCAGCGCAGCCTGCTCAAGGTGGCGGGCAATGTCGAGCAGCGGGTCCTTGCGGCCGAGCTTGGCCAACACACTGTCGCAAGCGCGGCCGATGATCTTCGCGCGCGGATCGTAGTTTTTGTAGACGCGGTGACCGAAGCCCATCAGGCGGGCCTTGCCGTTCTTGGCGGCTTCGATGAAGCGCGAGCCGTCGTCGCCGGCGGCGTGGATCTGCTCGAGCATCTCGATCACGGCCATGTTGGCGCCGCCATGCAACGGCCCCCAGAGTGCGGATATTCCGGCGGAGACGGAGGCGAAGAGGTTCGCGCCGGAGGAGGCGACCATGCGGACCGTCGAGGTGCTGCAGTTCTGCTCGTGGTCGGCGTGGAGGAGCAGGATGAGGTTGAGCGCGCGCACGACTTCCGGCTCCGGTATGAAATCGTAGTAGGGCTCCGAGAACATCATGTGCAGGAAGTTCTCGCAGTAGGTGAGGTTGCGCTTCGGGTGAACCAGCGCCAGACCCTTGCTCAGGCGGTAGGACATGGCGGTGAGCGTCCGCACCTTCGATACAGCAATGGCCGAGGCCTCCTCGTAATTCTCAAGGTCGCGCTCGTGGTTGTTCGTACAAAGGTGCGGATAGTAGCAGCCGAGCGCGTTCATCGCCGCGGAAAGCACGGCCATCGGGTGCGAGTCCGGCGGAAACTCCTCGAGCAAGCGGTAGAGTCCGCGGTGCATGTCGGCATTCTCGCGCAGGTAGGCGGAGAAACGCTGGCGTTGGCTGGGCGTGGGCAGCTCCCCGTGCATGACCAGATAGGCGGTCTCGACGAAGTCGGACTTCTCGGCGAGTTGTTCGATCGGATAGCCGCGGTAGCGCAGGATGCCCGCCTCGCCGTCGATAAAGGTCACCTGGCTTTCGCAGGATCCGGTGTTACCGTAGCCCTCGTCGAACGTGATGTGCCCGGTGTTCGCGCGGAGGTTGCGGCAGTCGATGGCCCTCTCGCCCTCGGAACCGACAATGACGGGCAGCTTGTATTCTTTATCCTCGATGCGAAGGATGGCGTCGGATGGCATGGTGGCTCTGAGGAAACACGGGCGATGGGCTTTTGCAAAGCCGACAACGCGAGCCAGCACGAATTCACTTATCCACTCGCCCCTCGCCGCGGTGCATGAGTGGAACTGCTAAACCCCGGATGCGGCGGCACCCGACGCCATCGCTTGGTGCACCGCAAGCAGGGGCCACACCGCGCCGAGATTTTCCGCGCACATGTTCACACCGCGCCGCGGCAGACATCGACAAAGTTGCGGTAGAGCCGCAGGCCGGCGGCCTGGCTTTTCTCCGGGTGGAACTGCGTCGCCACACACCGGCTGCGGGCGATCGCCGCGACGAACCGGCCGCCGTAGTCGCACTCCCCGAAAACCAGCGACGGATCGGAGGGGACGCAGTGGTAGCTGTGCACGAAATAGAACGGCTCGCCCTCAGCCCGCAGCCCAGCGAGAAGCGGCGAGCCCGACTGCCGGAAGTGCACCGGGTTCCAGCCCATGTGCGGGACCTTGTATTCGGCTGGCAACCGGAAACGGCGCACCGCGCCGGGGAACACGCCCAGGCCGCGACAACCGCCCTCCTCGGATTTCTCGAAGAGCGCCTGCATGCCCAGACAGATCCCGAAGAACGGCCGATCTGCCGCGATCCAGCGTTTCACAACCTCTCCGAGCCCGGTCATCCGCAACGCCTCCACGCAGTCGGGCAGAGCGCCAACGCCCGGCAAAACCAGACCGTCGGCGTCGCCGACTCCCTCGGCACGCTCGACAACTCGCACCTCGGCGCCGGACACCTCGAACGCCTTGGCGACGCTGCGCAGGTTGCCCATGCCGTAGTTGAGCAGAGCCAGCCGCGGGCGAGCGGCGTTTTGCGAAGCGGGGGCGGATGAGTCGGCGTTCATGCGGGCAACTAGCTGTTTTCCGGCGGCGCCGGGATGGCGCAACCCGAAACTGGAGAACGGCTCTACGGTTCCCGACCATCCAGCGCACTCACGCGTTTCCCTCCCTGCCCTGTTGCCAACCACGCCGATCGTCCCCATCGATTCCACCCCGACCGACCGGAACAACTTCGCTCGGTCGTCTCCACACCTTCCCGCCATGTCCCGCTCCATCTCCACTCGCACCGGCGACGACGGCACGACCGCGCTGCTCTTCGGCCAACGCGTCTCCAAAGACCACCCGCAGATCGAGACCATCGGCAATCTCGACGAGCTCAGCGCCGCTCTCGGTCTCGCCAAGGCCCATTGCCCCGCCGCTGAGCGGCGCACCGAGCTCGAACGTGTGCAGAAAGACCTCGTCGCGCTGATGGGCGAAGTCGTCTGCGCCCAGAGCGACATCGAGCGGTACGAGAAGTCCAAGTTCGAGAAACTCGACGAAGCCGCGCTTGCCCGCCTCGACGCCGGGGTCGCCGCCATCGAGGCCCAGAACGTGAAATTCGACGGCTGGGCCACACCCGGCGCCAACCTCCACGCCGCCACACTCGATCAGGCGCGCACCATCGCCCGCCGCGCCGAACGCCGCATGATCGCCCTCGCCGCCCACGGCCGCACGCTGCGCCCGCTACTCGTCCAGTACGTCAACCGGCTCTCCGATCTCCTCTGGTTGATGGCTCGCCAGGCAGAGAACTGAGCGCCATCGCCCGCGCCCCTCCGCCCCACGGAGCACCTGTCACCAAGGCCCCGAGGCGGTTGACGCGTTTTTTTCGGTCCGCCAATCATCCCACTTGCCAAGCGGGCCTTCCTCCGGTGTCCTAGCCGGCTCCGGTGCGTGTGCGCCACGGCGATTATCGCCGGAAGCGGACGCCTGCCGCTCAATTCCATCCAGTAAACTAACCTCCACGGAGTTAAAAAAATGGCAGTCAAAGTTGCTATCAATGGTTTCGGCCGCATCGGCCGCCTCGTGTTCCGCGCCCTCGTTGAGCAGGGCCTGCTCGGTACGACCTTCGACGTCGTCGCCGTCGGCGATATCGTCCCGGCCGACAACCTGGCCTACCTGCTGAAGTACGACTCCACACAGGGTCGCTTCAACGGCACCGTTTCCTCCAAAAAGTCCGCCGCCGACAAGGCCGACGACGACGTCCTCGTCGTCAACGGCAAGGACATCCTCGTCGTCAGCGCCAAGACCCCCGCCGAGCTCCCGTGGGCCAAGCTGGGCGTCCAGCTCGTCATCGAGTCCACCGGCCTCTTCACCGATGCCGAGAAGGCCAAGGGCCACATCGCCGCCGGCGCCAAGAAGGTCATCATCTCCGCCCCGGCCAAGGGTGAGGACATCACCATCGTCCTCGGCGTGAACGACGACAAGTACGATGCCGCCAAGCACAACATCATCTCCAACGCCTCCTGCACGACCAACTGCCTGGCCCCGCTGGTGCACGTCATCCTCAAGGAAGGCTTCGGCCTCACCGAAGGTCTGATGACCACGGTCCACTCCTACACCGCGACCCAGAAGACCGTCGACGGCCCGTCCCGCAAGGACTGGAAGGGTGGCCGTACCGCTGCCCAGAACATCATCCCATCCACGACCGGCGCCGCCAAGGCCGTCGCGCTCGTCCTCCCCGAGGTCAAGGGCAAGCTCACCGGCATGGCCTTCCGCGTGCCGACCCCGACCGTCTCCGTTGTCGACCTGACCTTCAAGACCGCCAAGGACACCTCCCTGGCCGAGATCAAGGCCGCCCTCAAGAAGGCATCCGAGACCTACATGAAGGACATCCTCGGCTACACCGAGGACGAAGTCGTCTCCAGCGACTTCATCCACTGCAAGCTCTCGTCGATCTTCGACGCCGGCTCCTCCATCGAGCTCAACAAGAACTTCTTCAAGCTCGTCAGCTGGTACGACAACGAGTGGGGCTATTCCAACCGCGTCGTCGAACTGACCAAGAAGATCGCCGCGAAGCTCTGAGCTTTGCAGCACTTCACTGAAGGCTGAAATCTCTGAAGGGCTGAAGGCTGACTCAACTCAGCGTTCAGCCCTTCTTTTTTTGCTCTCGCGCTCGGTCTCCTTTTCCACCGTTCCTTCCCTCTTTCTGCCATGGCTAAATTCAAATCCATCCGCGACCTCGACCTCGCCGGTAAACGCGTCCATATCCGCGTCGATTTCAACGTCCCGCAAGACAAGGCCACCGGTGCCATCACCAACAACGCGCGCATAGTCGCCGCCCTCCCGACCATCAAGTACGCCCTCGAGAAGGGCGCCTCGGTCGTGCTCGCCAGCCACCTCGGCCGTCCGGACGGCAAGGTCATCGCCAAGTACTCCCTCAAGCCCGTCGCCGACGAGCTCTCCAAGCTCCTCGAGAAGCCCGTGACGTTCCTGCCCGACTGCGTCGGCACCGCCACCGAGGCCGCCTGCGCCGCGCTCAAGCCCGGCCAGGTCGTTCTCCTCGAGAACCTCCGCTTCCACATCGAGGAAGAAGGCAAAATCAAGGAGAAGCAGGCCGACGGCACCGAGAAGTCCATCAAGGCCGACCCGAAGAACGTCGAGGCCTTCCGCGCCTCGCTCACCAAGCTCGCCGACGTCTACGTCAACGACGCCTTCGGCACCGCCCACCGCGCGCACAGCTCGATGGTCGGCCTGAAGCTCGCCCAGAAGGGCGCCGGCTTCCTCATGGAGGCCGAGCTCGTCGCCTTCGCCAAGGTCATCGACGCCCCGGCCCGCCCGCTGCTCGCCATCCTCGGCGGCGCCAAGATCGCCGACAAGATTCCCCTCATCAACAACCTCCTCGACAAGGCCAACGCCATCATCATCGGCGGCGGCATGGCGTTCACCTTCAAGAAGGTCGTCGAAGGCGTCGAGATCGGCTCCAGCCTCTTCGATCCCGAGGGCGCCAAGATCGTCGCCGAGCTCGTCACCAAGGCTAAGGCCAAGGGCGTGAAGCTCGTCCTCCCCGTCGACTACGTCGCCGCCGACAAGTTCGCCGCCGACGCCGCCACCAAGGTTGTCACCGACAAGGAAGGCATCCCCGCCGGTTGGATGGGCCTCGATGTTGGCCCGAAGTCGATCGAGCTCTTCAAGCAGGAGATCCTTGCCTCGAAGACCATCGTCTGGAACGGCCCCGCGGGCGTGTTCGAGTTCGACAAGTTCGCCGCCGGCACCCAAGCGCAGGCCGAGGCCATCGCCGAAGCCACCAAGAAGGGCGCCGTGACCGTCATCGGCGGCGGCGACACCGCCACCGCGGCCAAGAAGTTCAAGGTCGCCAAGGTCGTCACCCACTGCTCCACCGGCGGCGGTGCCAGCCTTGAGCTCCTCGAAGGCAAGGTCCTCCCCGGCGTCGCGGCTCTGGAAGGCTGAGTAACCCCAGAATCTAGAAGCTAGAATATAGAACCAAGAAGCCCTCCCGGTTTCCGTCTCATTCTAGCTTCTGTCTCCTAACTCCTAACTTCTCTTTTCTCCTCTCATGGCTCGTAAAATCCTCATCGCTGGTAACTGGAAGATGAACAAGACGGCCGCCGAAGGCACTGAACTCGCCAAGGCCATCGTCTCCGCCGCCGGCAAGACCACCGCCGTCGAGATCGTCGTCTGCCCGACGTTCACCGCCCTCGAGTCCGTCTCGAAGGTCGTCGAAGGCTCCGCCATCAAGCTCGGCGCGCAGAACATGCACCCCGAGGCCTCCGGCGCCTACACCGGCGAGATCTCGGCGGGAATGCTCCGCTCGCTCTTCTGCTCGTACGTGATCCTCGGTCACAGCGAGCGCCGCACCTACTTCGGCGAGTCCGATGCCTTCATCAACAAGAAGGTCATCGCCGCCCTCAAGGCCCAGCTCAAGCCGATCCTCTGCGTCGGTGAGACGCTGCAGGAGCGCGAGGCCGGCAAGGCCTTCGACGTCGTCCGCACCCAGACCATCGGCGGCCTCGCCGGCGTCACCAAGGAGCAGATCGCCGACGTCGTGATCGCCTACGAGCCCGTCTGGGCCATCGGTACCGGCAAGGTCGCCACGACGGCGCAGGCGCAGGAAGTGCACGCATTCATCCGCAAGCTCCTCACCGAGCTCTACGGCGAGGCGGCCCAGCGCGTCCGCATCCTCTACGGCGGCTCGATGAAGCCCGACAACGCCCCCGAGCTCCTCAAGCAGGAGGACATCGACGGCGGCCTCATCGGCGGCGCGGCCCTCCAGGCCCCGTCGTTCCTCGAGCTCGTGAAGGCCGGCAGCACCGCCAAGGCCTGACCGACCCGAGATTCGCATACTTCAAGCCGCGGCGCCGAGCGATCGGCCCGCGGCTTTTTGCAAACAGTACAAGGCGGGCGTCCTGGATTTCGGACCTGCCCAAAAAAGCTCCGGCCCGGATCGAAAAGATCCGGGCCGGAGGTGATTTACTCTTTAACGGTGCTGTAGTCGTACCCGGCGATCAAAAAGACGCCGGCA
>CAZXHR010000082.1:0-18088 GCA_964640465.1 uncultured Opitutaceae bacterium | reverse complement strand
TCGGGCAGCGCGAGCTGGCGGGTGGTCGGGTCGAGAGTGGCGAAGAGCTTGTCCTGCACGAGGACGGCGGCGCCGGTGAGGCGGTTGAGCAGGCAGGATTTCCCGGCGTTGGTGTAGCCGACGATGGCGGCGTTGGGGACGGGGACGCGCTGGCGGCGCTGGCGCTGCACGGAACGGTGTTTGACGACCGCGGCGAGCTCGGTGCGCAGCGCGGTGATGCGGGCGCGGACGAGGCGGCGGTCGACCTCGAGCTGGGTCTCGCCTTCGCCGCCCATGGCGCCCTTGCCGCGCTGGCGGCTGAGGTGGGTCCAGGCGCGCTTGAGGCGGGGCAGGGTGTATTCGAGCTTCGCGAGCTCGACCTGGAGCTTGGCCTCGCGGGTTTGTGCGCGCTGGTTGAAGACCTCGAGGATGACCTCCTGGCGGTCGATGACGGCGCGGTTCGACTCCTCCTCCCAGTTGCGCCCTTGGGCGGGCGAGAGCTCCTCGTCGAAGACGATGAGGTCGACCTGAAGTTCGGCGGCGAGGGCGATGAGCTCCTCGACCTTGCCGGTGCCGACGAGGAAGCGGGCGTTGTGCTCGCGCAGGCGGACCAGCTCGGTGCCGGCGATCTCGATGCCGAGGTTGCCGACGAGTTCCTTCAACTCCTCCAGCAGTTCGGCGCCTTCGCCGGCGGGCATTTCGGGCGTTTGGACGCCGACAAGGAGCGCGCGGGAGGCGCGGGTGGGAGAGACTTCGCGATCGATGGCCAAGGTTGCGGGAGTCTCCGGAGGCCGGTCGCGGAGTCAACGCAGGTACGGCGGGGCGCAGGGCGTTGCCTCCAGGTGGCGCGTAGGACCCTGACCAGCATGGCGAGGAGCGCCCTGCAGGTGGCGTGGGTGCTCAGTCCAAGTCGTCGACCGCAATCAGGCCCGGGATGGATTGGAAGTGTCGGTCGAAGGTCAGCACCGCGGCGTCGTGCTCCAAGGCGGAGGTGGCGATGGCGAGGTCGGGCAGCCCGATCACGCGACCGGCGCGATCGAGCTGCCAGGCGAGTTTCGCGGCGCGTTGCCAGCTGGCCGCGGTCAGGTTGAGGAAGACCATGGTCGAGAAGCCTTCCTCGAACTGCGCGCGGATTGCGGGATCGGCGCGGCCGCGAATCACCTCCGCCCAGATGATGCCGTTGATCGCGAAGTCGAAGTCGTCGACGTGCGATTCCAGTTCGTCGAACGGATTTCGGTGCAGGGCGATCAGACGAATCCAGTAACTGCTATCAACGAGAATCAGTTTGGTCATGGCCGGTGCGGTAGGGGGCCTGGTCCTCGGCGACCTTCAGCTCGCGGGCCTGCTTGGCGGCGCGTCGCGCGTCGCTCTTGGCGATGAACCGCTGCACGGCCGCCTCATCGATATCCATCGAAGCGCCATGGATCTCCATGAGCGACCGGCCCATCTCATCGAGCTGCTCCGGAGTGGCATCGAGCCCTTTCTGGAAAAACTTCTTCTGCTTGTGGCGACGCGCCATCTCGGTGAGCGCCATCTCCACCGCCTGGGTCTTGCTCTTGGCCCCGGTGAGCTCCATCACTTGAGCGAGGACATCCTCGTTGATGTGCATGGTCATTTTCATGGCGCCGGTGAGTATGGCTCGGTTGCCATACCCGTCAAACGGCGGTATGGCTTGCGTGCCATACTATTTTGTAACCACTTCGGAAACAGGAGAAAACCGATCAACCGGAGTCATGGCCGATGTTTGAAACGCGGCATTGCGTGCGCCGCCGAGACCGCTCACTTTCGACCGCTTCATGGCGCTGTTCACGCTTCTTGATCTCTCACATGCCTTCGGCGGCCCTGCCGTGCTCGACCACGTCAACTTCCAGGTCGATGCCGGCGAGCGCGTGTGCCTGATCGGACGCAACGGCGCGGGAAAGTCCACGCTCATGCGCATCATCGCCGGCGAGATGAAGCCGGACACCGGCTCGATCTCGCGGCAGCCTGGCGCTCATTTCGCGCGGCTCAACCAGGAGGTGCCGACGGACATCGTCGGCCGTGTGCACGACATCGTGGCGACGGGCGTGCGGCTGGAGACCGCCGGCGGCCCGCACGAGGAGGATTGGCAACGCGAACTCCGCCTCGAGCAGCTCCTCGAGCGCATGCAGCTTCCGGCGACGGCCGAGTTCTCTTCGCTTTCTGGCGGATTGAAACGTCGCGTGCTCATCGCCCGTGCGCTTGCCGGGCAGCCCGACCTGCTGCTGCTCGACGAGCCAACGAACCACCTCGATCTGGCTAGCGTGCTTTGGCTGGAGGAGTTCC
Source organism: uncultured Opitutaceae bacterium (assembly GCA_964640465.1). Classification (GTDB taxonomy): domain Bacteria; phylum Verrucomicrobiota; class Verrucomicrobiia; order Opitutales; family Opitutaceae; genus CAJCBL01. The sequence goes on along the minus strand of CAZXHR010000082.1, from coordinate 15,805 downwards.
TCCTCGGCGAGAAGATCGGGCTCTTCTTCGTGACCCATGATCGTGCGTTTCTGCGCCGGCTGGCGACGCGGATCGTCGAGCTCGACCGCGGCGTCATTACCAACTGGGACTGCGACTACGCGAAGTTCCTCGTCCGCCGCGAGGAGCGCTACGAGGCCGAGGAGCGCCAGCGCGCCGCCTTCGACAAGAAGCTCGCGCAGGAGGAGGTCTGGATACGCCAAGGCTTGCATGCCCAGCGCAAACGCTCCGGCGCGCGTGTCGAGGCGCTCCAAGCCATGCGCGCCGAGCGTCGCGCCCGCCGTGATCGCATGGGCAACGTGAACCTCCGCCTCTCCGAGGCCGGCCGCTCCGGCGTGAAGGTGATCGAGACCGAGCACCTTGCCTTCTCGTATGCGGACGGCCGCCCGCTTGTGCGCGACCTCACGACGACGATTCTTCGCGGCGACAAGATCGGCCTCATCGGCCCCAACGGCGCCGGGAAAACGACACTCATCAAGCTCCTTCTCGGCCAGCTCGCCCCGACCGGCGGCACGATCAAGCACGGCACCAATCTCGAGATCGTCTACTACGACCAGCTCCGCGCGCAGATCGACGACAACCGCAGCGTGGCCGACAACATCGCAGACGGCAACGAGACGGTTCTAGTCGATGGCCGGCAGCGGCACGTCATCACCTACCTGCAGGATTTTCTCTTCACTCCCGACCGAGCTCGCACCCCGGCCCGCGTGCTCTCCGGCGGCGAACGCAACCGTCTGCTGCTCGCGCGCCTCTTCACGAAGCCGGCCAACGTGCTCGTGCTCGATGAGCCCACCAACGATCTCGACGCCGAGACGCTCGACCTTCTCGAGGATCTGCTTGTCGAATACCAAGGGACACTGCTGCTCGTCAGCCACGACCGCGAGTTTCTCGACAACGTTGTCACCAGCACGCTCGTGTTCGAGGGCGACGGCCGGATCGAGGAGTACATCGGCGGCTATAGCGACTGGGTCGCGCAGGGCGGCGGTGTGAAACAGCCGGTGGCGGTGGTGAAGCCGGTCGCCGCGCCGACGCCGCGGCCGAAGCCCGCCGCGAAGCCGCGCAAGATCACGCAGAAGGAGCTGCGCGAGCTGGAGGCGTTGCCAAAGCGGATCGAGGAGTTGGAGACCGAGCAGGTGGAGCTCACCGCGAAGCTCGCCGATCCCGGCTTCTACCAGCGCGAGCCAGGTGCGGCACCCGAGGTAAAACAGCGCCTTGAGACCATCGAACAGGAGATTGCGACGGCCTTCGCGCGCTGGGAGGAGCTGGAAGCGATCCGCGTTGCCGCAATGAGCTGAGTGCCGGTTATCGGCGTCACGGAATGTCGGGCGGCGCGGTGTGGGCGACTACTCCCAGCCGATCGGGCGTCCGCGGTTCTGCTCCTCGAGCCAGCGCTGGAGCGGTGCGAAATACTCGATCAGGGCGCGCGCCGAGAAGTCCTCGCCGGTAGCCTCGCGCAGGATCGTGCGCCAGTCCTCAGTGGCGCCCCGTTCCATGATGCCGCGGAGGAAGGCGCCGGCCTCGGGACTCTGCGAGAAGTCGCAGGCCTGCGGCGGCTGGTGGACGATGCGCCTAGCGATGTGGTCGAGAAGCTGGAAGCGGACGACGGTGGCGACGGCGTAGTTGGCGAAGTAGGCCGGGACGGTGTTGATGTGGGTCTTCGTGGCGGCGTCGCAGAACTCCTCGCCGCGCGGCTCGGGCGGCTCGATGCCCTGGAAGTCGCGGGCGTACTGCCACCAGCGGGCGTTCCACTGGTCGTCGGGCAGGTCGCCGGCGTAGAAGTCGGCCTCCCAGTGCGTCATGGTGCCGGCGCCGAAGGCGAGGAGCGGCAGGGTGGAGTTGAGTGCGTCGTTGAGGAGGAATGCGATGGGGTCGGGGGCGGCGTCGGCGGGGAGCAGGCCGAGGCGGCGGAGGTAGGGCGCCTGGAAGCAGACGTTGCCGGCGAGCTCGGCGATGCCCTCGTGGAGGGCGTTGGTTGGACTATCGCGCAGGAGCGGCGGGATGCCGGGGCGCGAGTAGGCGAGCATGTAGAACGCGTGCCCGAGTTCGTGATGTGCGGTGCCGAACCAGTCGGTGTTGGCCTCCACGCTGAGCAAGGCGCGCACATCCTGGTCGAGGTCGATCTGGTAGCAGACGCCGTGCTGGCTCTTCCTGCGCATGGCTTCCGGCGGGAGCGGGTAGAAATCGGAGCGTTCCCAGAAGGTGGTCGGGAGCGGCGCGAAGCCCATGCCGGTGTAGAAACGCTCGGCGGTGCGCACGATCCACTCGCGGGGATGGCGGGCGATGGCGGCGTCGCAGTCGGCGGCGGGCACTAGGCCGGGCCACTCCTGTCCCCAACGATTGGGGAGCCAGTGGGCGGGGATGCGCTTCGGGACCGGTTGCCCGTAGCGTTTCGCCAGTTCGTATTTCGCCCAGGTGTGGAGCTGGAGGTAGAGCGGGCGGACGGCGCGGAGCAGCTCGTCGTTGAGACGGACCATGCCGGCGGCGTCGAGGCCGTAGGCGGCGTACTGGAGCGAGAAGTAGTCGGGGTAGCCGAGCTCGCGGGCGACGCCGTTGCGCAGGTCGCGCAGGCGGACGAGGCCGGGCTTGAGCAGGGGGCCGACGAGCATGGAGGACTCCCAGAGCTCGCGGCGCTCGGCGATGTCGGCGGAGGAGCGGAGGCGCGCTTCGAGGTCGTTGACGGAGATGGGCTGGCCGCGGAACCGGAATTCGTATTCGCCGATCACGGCCGCCTGGCGGACCTCAGCAGCGATGCGGTCGGCGGCGAGAGCGGGGGCGGTCATCGGCGCCTCGGCGGCTTCTAGGAGGAGGCGCTGGAGCTGGCGGACGGTGAGCGGGTCGAGTTCGGTGCGGAGGGCGAGGAGCTCGCGGGCCTCGCCGATGAGTGCGGGGTTGCCGACGAAGGCGCTGTAGGCCTTGGAGGCGGTCTCGGCGGCGGCCTCGTGGGCGGGGGTGATGTCGGTGTTGAGGTCCCAGTCGGTGGAGTCGCGCAGGGCGATGAGGGACTGGTAGCCGGCGTTGGCCAGCGCAAGGAAACGGTCGGCGCGCTCCTGCAGAGGCGAGGGCTGTGACGCATGGAGCGGCAACGAAGCTGCGAGAGCGAGGAGGGCTAGGCAAGGTGCCCGGAGCATCGCGCCACCGTATAGGCTGGGCGCTGAGTGCCAAGGGCCGATGCGGGCCCGACACACCTAACGATGTCAACCAATAGTAGACATGCTCAAATGGGCTGTCGAGGCGGGACGGAGCCGGCGTCGGGCCGATGGTGGTGCGGCGCCGATGCTTGGAATGGTGCAGGCGGGTGCGAGTAGTTGAGCGCCCAAGTATGACGCGAGGGGTTGTCGTCGGCCGTTGGTCGGGACGGAACGGTAGTGCTCGACTGGGGCGAGACGCCCTACCAACCGGCGATGGCTTCGAGGCGGCGGCGGTAGCGGGCTCCGATCACGGCGGGAGCGAAACGCTCCTCGATGGTCGCGCGGGCCTTGGCGCCGAGCTGCTCGCGCAGCGCGGGCTCGGCGACGAGGCGGCGCATCCACCAGGCGGCGTGCTCGACATCCGGATCCGCCCAGGTCTGGCCTTTGGCGTAGGGACCGACGTTTTTCTCGAGCGTGACGAGTTTCGCCTGCACGGGGCAGCCGTTGCGGTCGGTGACGAACTCGGCGGAGGCGGACCAGTCGGTCGAGATCACCGGTTTGCCGAGGTACATGCTCTCGGCGATGGCGAGGCCGAAGCCCGCGGAGCGGTGGAGCGAGACGAAGCAGTCGCAGGCCGCCTCGAGGGCGTAGATGTCGGCGCGGGCGAGCGTCTCGGAGATGAGCACGGCGCCGGGTAGTGCGGCGGTCTCGGCCTGGAGGCGGGCGAATGCCTCGGGGTTGCCGGCGCGGTTGTGGACCTTGACGACGACACCGACATCGCGAGCGGCGGGAAAGGCGCGTCGGTAGGCCTCGAGGACGGCGCGGGGGTTCTTGCGCTCGCTGTAGGAGTTGAGGTCGTAGAGGAAGAGGAAGAGGAACCGGTCGGTGGGCAGTCCGAAGCGGGCGCGGAGCGCGGCGACGGGATCGGTCGGGCGGACGAAGCCGATGGCGTGCGGCATGGTGTGCACGGCGTGGGGAAGCTTCGCGGCGATCGCCTCGCGGACGAAGTCGCTGGGGCACCAGATCTCGTCGAAGTACTGGGCGTGTTCCAGCCAGGCGTCGGGAAACTCGGGGAGCTCCCAGGCCCAGTAGGCGATGTTGTACTTGCCGGCGCGGAAGGCGGCGCCGTGGTGGTGGTCGATGTCGCGCGAGGCCGGGGCGTCGACATGGATGACGTTGACGCCGTGCGGATTTGTATCCTGGAGACGGGAGACGAGGGAATCGTCGCCCTGCGGGTTGAGGCAGTTGAGCTTGAGGGGGACGACGGCGACGGGGAGGCCGTCGGCGTCGGCTGCGCGGACCATGCAGCGTGCGGACTCGCCCACGCCGAGCTCGGCCTGGTGGAATCCGACGACGTTCATGCCGAGGCGGAGGTGCTTGCGGGAGAACGCGTGGCAGAAGGGCGAGTGGCGGTTGGTGAAGTCGAAGATCGTCTCTCCGGAGTCGGCCACAAGGGCGCGGATGCGAATCTGCCGGTTCTTGTTTTGGCGCCGGTACCACTGGAGGCGGCGGTGGATGGGGCCGAGGAATGTAAGCGATTTTGCGATGCGGCCGAGCCAGGCGAGGTTATCGCTCCACGCGGTGCCACGGAGGCGCAGGCCGATCGTATTTCCGATCCCCTCGCGCAGCTCGGGCAGATCGAGCGGCACCTCGAACGGGCCGGGCGCGGCGGGCTCGACGAGAGCGACACGGGCGCCGTTGAGCGAGACCTCCAGCGCAGGGCAGCGGCCGGCGCGCTCGGCGGCTGGCCAGGGCTTGAACTCGGCGTGGAGCGTGACGCGGCGGACGTCCGTGAATGCCGGCACGACGATGCTGGCTTCGAGACGAATCCAGTGGGACTCGAGATCGAACTCGTCGTGGAGAAGTCCCGAAAAGTGGGACCAGCGGCTGGCTGGCGAAGTGAGGCTCGGGTTCGCGGGCATGGAGGCTCCGAGAGTAAACGACGGCCATCTTGGCCGTGTCCAACGGGGAATGCGCCGCTACGGGGCGCGCCGCGGCGCGCAGACGAGGTTGTCGATCATGAACCCGATCTGGCGGGAGTCGCGACCGAGGCGGCGGAGCCGACCGGGGTATTCGAAGGTCAACCGCTGCAGGCCGGGCTCGAGCCGGAGTGGCACGCGGTAGTCGAGGCGCTGGCCGCCGACGAGGTCGACATGGGCGACTTCGCGGCCGCCGGCGCGGATGGAGAGGCGAGCGTCGCCGGCGCTGTTGGCGGTGAAGCGGAGCTCGGCGTCGGTGGCCGGCCCGCGCCAGTCGATGCCGAGCGTGGCTTCGCGCCGGGCCCAACGCCAGAGGCGGGCGGGGGCGAGCTCGGCGAGCGACCAGCCGCCGCAGTCGAGCAGCCAGGGGCTGGAGTCGGCCGGATTGCCGGCGAACGGGTCCCAGAGAGGCAGGATGCGAGCGTCAGTGAGATCTGGAGCCAGAGCGGGCGAGCGCGGGACGATGCGGAAGACGGCGATCTCGGCGGCGCGCGGCGTGGGGATCTCGGTCAGGCCGAGGGCGCGGAGCTGGGCGAGGAGGGCGTCCGCGTTGTCGGCGTAGCCGCGGCGGTCGACCCAGAGGGCGGAGAAACCGGTGTCTTGGAGGCGCGCAACCATGGAGCCGGGAGCGAGCCGGGCGGTGGCTGCGGTCCAGTTGGTTGCGGCCGGGCCGCGCAGGCCGCCGTAGGAAAAGCGCAGGGAGTCGGAGAGCAGGTAGGGGCGGAAGTGCTCGTAGTCGGCCATGTGCACAGTCCAGCCTGCCTCGGGGAAGGGGACGGCCGGCAATTGGAAGACGGCGGCCTGGGGGCCGGCGGCCTGCTCGATCGCGGCGATGGTGGCGCGGTCGGCGGCGAGTTTCGCGGCGGCCGAAGTGCGGGCGCTTGTGTACTCATACCACGGAGTCTGCTCGAACCAGCCGGCGATGCCGATGGCGGCGGCGAGGACGATGGCGATCCAGCGCGGGCGGGAGCGGGTGGCGCGGTGCAGGGTGCCGAAGAGGAACAGGAGTGCCCAGAGCGAGAAGAAGACGCCGATGCGGTTGCTGGCTCGGAACCAGTCGATGCCGGCCAGCGCGAGCGCCGCGGTGCCGCCGCCGACGGTGGCGATGAGGCCGCACCAGAGCGCTGCCAGTGCGGCATCGGGCACCCGGCGGGCCGGTGTGGGCCGGGCGGCACGGCGGAACGCGACGATGGCGAGCAGGGCGAGGCCGGCGATGCCGATGAGGCCGAGGTAGTTGTAGAACGGCTCGCCTTTCAGAGCGGTGTCGGAGGCGTAGATGCGGCCGATGTCGCGGAGCAGGTGGCTGCGGTGATCCTCGGGCGGGACGACGAGGTCGAGCGGCTTGAGGGCGTAGAGCTCGGCGCCGGTGTAGCCGCGGTCGAACTGCTCGGTGCCGCCGGCGCCGGCGAGCTTGGCTGCGAAGAACGCCCAGTGGGCGACGAAGACCGAGGCGCCCATCGTGGCTACGAGCAGGGCGAGCGGCGTGAGGCGGCGCCACGGGGCGCGGCGGAGGAAGTTGAGGACGAAGGCGCCGGCGATCACACACCCGGCGAAGAAGACGAAGTACGGGTTGCCCCAGCCCAGCCAGAGCCCGAGCGCGGCGGCGAGCAGGATCGCGCGACGCCGATTTCCGGTGACGGCCGGAGCAGGGCGGGCGGCGGAGGCGCAGAGCAGGAGGAGCGGCGGGAGTGTCCACGTCTGCGAGAAGCTGAGGGTGACGAGCCAGCGCAGGTGGTAGTTGGAGAAGGCGAAGAGCAGCGCGCCGCAGGCGGCCCACTCCGGGCGCCAACGCAGGCGGCGGGCGCAGAGGTAGAACGAGAGCGCGGCTGCGACGATGAGCGCGCAGCTTAGGAGGTTGACCGCGGCGAATGGGCCGACGGCGCGGCCGAGCAGGCCGGCGAGCGCGAAAGTGGGGGCGTCGCCCACGGGATACAGGGACCAGTCGGCGCCGAAGGGCGCGGCGAGGCGGTCGATGTGCGGGAAGCCGAGCTGGGGAGCGAGCGGATCGTCCATCGCCGCGCGGACGCGGGCGAAGATCTCGGCCGGGTCGCCGTCGTAGCCCTCGGGCGTGCGCCAGGAGTCGAGGCTCCAACGCTCGGTGTAGCCGATCCACAGCAGTGCTGCCGCGAGGGCGACGAGCAGCGGTAGACTGAGGCGTTGGATGAGTGGTTTGGGCGCGGGGCTCATGCCGGGGAGACGCCGCCAAGAAGCGGCGTGCGGCGAGGGCGAAGCAAGTTCGAACTGCGCCGCGTATCCGAGGCCGTGGCTTGAGGAGTGCGGTGTGGCGCGGCGGCGCGTTGACAGTGCGGCGGCGGCTTGGTCCGGTGGAGGCGCAATGATGAGTCCCGAGGAACACCGTCGCATGGCCGCCTGCGAAGACACGCTATGGCATTATGCGGCGCTGCATGGCAACGTGCGCCGGGCGTTGGCGCGCGCCGGGGCCCGGGCAGACGGCGATTGGCTCGATGCCGGCTGCGGCACGGGCGGGCTGCTGCGGCGGCTGCACGACTGGTGGCCGCAGGCGCGGTTGCGGGGCGTGGAGTACTCCGCGTTCGCCGTGGGTCTGGCGCGGGAGCGCACGGCGTGCGCGATCGACGAGGGCTCGGTGCTGGCGTTGCCGTATGGCGACGCCAGCTTCGACGCGATCACCTGTGTCGACGTCGTGTACCAGCTTGACGAACCGGTGGAGGCGTACCGCGAGACGGCGCGCTGTCTGCGGCCCGGCGGCGTGCTGGTGGTGAACGAGCCCGCACACCGCTGGCTCTACTCGTACCACGATGTGAGCGTGGGCGGGAAACGGCGGTTCGGTCGGCGCGAGCTGTGCGCGCTGCTGCGCGAGGCCGGACTGGAGCCGGTGTACTCGACGCATTGGAACTTCCTGCCGCTGCCGCTGGTGTGGGCGCGGCGCAAGCTGCTTTCGGCCCCGCAGGGCAGCGACGTGGGCGAGTACCCGTGGTGGGTTGCCGGACCGATGCGCGCGATGATGGCGCTGGAGCGGTGGTGGCTGGGGGCCGGCGGGCGGTTCCCCTGCGGCGTGTCGGTGCTGGTGGCGGCGCGCAAGCCGGTGGCCGGGACGAAGGCCTGAGGCCGCGTTTCGCGGTTGAAGACGGGTCTGTGCCTGCGAATCCTATGCGCATGGTGCGAGCCCGAAAATCCGAGACGACCGACTACTATGCCGGCAAACGCGTGCTGCTCACCGGCGGGCTCGGCTTCATCGGCTCCAACCTGGCGTTCGCCCTGGTGCGGCGCGGCGCCGACGTGTTGATCGTCGACAGCCTGATCCCCGAGTACGGCGGCAGCCTGCGGAACATCCGCAGCATCGAGAAGCGGGTACAGGTCAACCTCGCCGATGTGCGAGACGAACATGTGCTGCCGGTGCTGGTAAAGGACCGCGACGTGCTGTTCAACCTCGCCGGGCAGACCAGCCACCTCGACTCCATCCACGATCCGGCGACAGATCTTGAGATCAACTGCCGTGCGCAGCTTTCGATCCTCGAGGCGTGCCGGAAGCACAACCCCGGCATTGCGGTCGTCTTCGCCAGCACACGCCAGATCTACGGCAAGCCCGACTATCTGCCAGTCGACGAGAAGCATCCGATTCGGCCGGTCGACGTGAACGGCATCAACAAGTGCGCAGGCGAGTGGTACCACACGCTCTACCACCAGGTTCACGGCCTGCGGACCTGCGTGCTGCGGCTGACCAACACCATCGGTCCGCGGATGCGCGTGAAGGACGCGCGGCAGACGTTCCTCGGGGTGTGGGTGCGCCAGCTTCTCGAGGACAAGCCGATCGAGGTGTGGGGCGGCGAGCAGTTGCGCGATTTCACGTATGTCGACGACTGCGTGGAGGCGTTGCTGCTCGCGGCGAACCATCCGGAGGCGGCCGGGCGGGTGTTCAACCTTGGGGGACGCGAGCGCGTGTCGCTGGCGGAGTTGGCGCGGTTGATGGTCGAGGCCAACGGCGGCGGCGAGTACGCGGTGCGCGAGTTCCCCGCCGAGCGGAAGAAGATCGACATCGGCGACTACTACGCGGACTGGTCGCTCATCCGCGACACGCTGGGCTGGACGCCGCGCACGGCATTGCCCGTCGCGCTGCGGCGCACACTGGCCTACTACCGCAAGGAGCTGCGGCACTACCTGTGAGCGAACCTGCGCCAACGAGTTCTAGCCTTCGCCGTGGAGGGAGTCGCTATGTCGGCACCGGTCTCACTGAACTGCGGCGCGACCACCGCAGCGACCTGCCACGGAGCTTTTCCCCATGATCGCCAACGCCGACCCCAAAGCCAATCTCGCCGCCTGCGATGCGGAAGTGCGCGCGGCCATCGCCCGTGTGCTCGACAGTGGCCGCTACATCCTCGGGCCCGAGGTGGCGGCGTTCGAGCGCGAGTTCGCCGCCTGGCTCGGTGCGAAGTCCTGCGTGACGGTGGCCAATGGCACCGACGCCATCGAGCTGGCGCTGCGTGCCGTGGGGGTGCGGCCCGGCGACGGCGTGGTCGTGCCGGCCAACACCGTGTCGGCGACAATCGCCGCGGTGCTCGCCGCCGGAGGCACTCCGGTCTTCTGCGATGTCGATTCGGCGACGATGACGCTTTCGCCCGAGAGACTGCGCACGCTCCTGCGCTCGTCCCGCGGCGCGGCGGTGCGCGCGATTGTGCCGGTGCATCTCTACGGGCAGCCGTGCGCGATGCCGGAGATCATGGCGTTGGCTGGGGAGTGCGGGCTGAAGGTCGTCGAGGACTGTGCGCAGGCGCATGGTGCGGCTGTCGCCGGGCGACGAATCGGCACGTGGGGCCATGTGGCGGCATTCAGTTTCTACCCGACCAAGAACCTTGCCGCGCTCGGCGATGGCGGTGCGGTTGCGACGAACGACGAGCGCGTTGCCGCCGAGGTGCTGGCACTGCGGCAGTACGGCTGGCGCGAACGCTACGTGAGCGACGGCGAGGGCGGGCGCAACAGCCGGCTCGACGAGATCCAGGCGGCCGTGCTCCGCGCGCGGCTGCCGCACCTCGACGCCGAGAACGCGCGCCGGCGCGAGCTGGCCTCGCTCTACGCGAGCGAGCTCGCGGGGACGGGCATTGTCCTCCCGCCGCAGCCGAACGGTGAAGCCGTGCCGGTATTTCACCAATACGCAGTGCGTGCGCCGGGCCGCGAACGGCTTCGTGTGTGGCTGGAGGCGCGCGGCATTGTCGCGCAGGCGCTGTACCCGATTCCGCTGCACCGACAGCCGGCGTTCGCGAGATGGGCACCCGTCGAGCCCGATGCGCTGGCCGAGTGCGAGCGCTGCTGTGCCGAGGTGCTCAGCCTGCCCGTGCATCCGGCTCTGACGGAGGCCGAGGTGCGGCAGGTCGCCGCCGCGGTGCGCGAGTGGGTGAAGGCCGGCAATCCCTGATTTCTGCCATGAGCGATAACGCCCCGACCCTTTCCATCGTGATCCCGCTGTACCGCAGCGAGGCGACCATCGAGCGCGTCGTTGCCGAGCTGGCCGCGCTGCCGATCGAAGGCGGGCTGGAGATCGTGCTGGTGAACGACTGCAGCCCCGACGACACGCTCGGCGCTTGTCGCCGGATCATGGCGACCTGCCCGGTGCCGGTGACGGTGGCGAGCCACGCGCGCAACTTCGGCGAGCACAACTCTGTGATGACCGGCCTGCGCCACACGCGCGGCCGCTGGGTGGTGACCATGGATGACGACGGACAGAATCCGCCCGCGGAGGTGCCGAAGCTGCTCGCGGCGGCGCAGAGCGGCGGGCACGACGTGGTTTTCGGCGACTACTCGGCGGCGAAGGAGCACGCGGCGTGGCGCAATTGGGGCAGCCGTTTCACCAACGACGTGGCCGGTTGGCTCCTCGACAAGCCGCGCGGGCTGTACCTCTCGAGCTTCCGGTGCCTGAACCGGTTCATCGTCGACGAGATCGTGCGCTACGAGGGGCCGTATCCGTACATCGACGGCCTGATCCTGCAGAGCACGCGGGCGGTGGCGGCGATCCGGGTCGCGCACAAGCCGCGCGAGCAGGGGCAGAGCGGCTACAACCTGCGCCGGCTGGTGCGACTGTGGCTGAACATGTTCACGAGCTTTTCGGTCGCGCCGCTGCGCGCGGCCACGGTGCTGGGGCTGGCGCTCAGCGCGCTCGGTATGGTGGGCGTGGTCGTGGTGGTGTGCCTGTACCTTGCCGACAAGGGGCCGGCGTTCGGCTGGGGCTCGCTGATGGCGGCGCTGCTGGTGTTCTCGGGCGCGCAGCTGGTGATGCTTGGCGTGATCGGCGAGTACCTCGGTCGCGCGTACCTCACCGCCAACCGGCGTCCGCAGTCGGTCGTGCGCGAGGTGTGGCGGGGCGGGATGGGGACGATGTGAGACGCTCGTGGCGCGGGCGGCGTGCTCGGCGCGACCACGGTCGCACCCTAAGGGATTGAAATGTCGGTGACGGCGCCTCGGACACTCAGCGGTAGCCGAAGAGCTGGATCTTCCAGACGCGGGCCTGCTCGATGACGCGCGGCTTCTCGAGCATGATGGTGTTGTCGGCTTCGAGGGCGGCGTGCTCGATGCCGGCGTCGCGCATGCTCTCGAGGGTGCGCAGGCCGAAGACGGGGACGTCGAAGCGGTAGTCCTGGCGTGGCTTGACCGTCTTCACGAAGAGGAGGTGGTCGGTCTTGAATTCGCCGGCGCGGCGTAGCATGGCGTCGGTTCCTTCGAAGGCCTCGACGGCGACGACGGTGCCCTTGCGCACGACGACGCCTTGGCCGATGTCGAGGCGCGCGACTTCCTTGGCGATGTGGATGCCATGCTGGAGGAACTCGTCGGGCACGGAGAACTTGCCGGTCATCGGGCCTTCGGAGGCGAGCTCGTCGTCGAGAAAGGAGCGTGCGTCGAGGAGGGTGACGCCGAGGGCGGCGATCTCCTTGGCGAGGGCGCCGAAGATCGTCTCGGCGTTGCGGCGCTTCAGGGAGAAGAGGATACGGGCGGCCTTGAAGTCGGGGTGGAGGCCCTTGAAGAGGCGGCGCGGGGTGATCTGGCCGGCCATGATGGCGTAGCCGGCGCCGAACTTCTCGAGGGTGTCGAGCGCCTTGCCGAGCTGGCCGACGAGGAGCATGCGGCGCTCGGTCTCGGGAAAGCTGGCGAAGAGTTCGGCCGGAGTTTCCTCCTCGAAGGCGATGAGGCGCAGCGGGATGCCGGCGCGACGGATGGCGGCGGCAACGCGGATCGGATACTGGCCTTGGCCGGCAATCAGGGCGATCGGGCGGGACGGATCGAAGTCGGAGGGGAGGAAACGGGAGAGGGCGGGCACGGTGTCGACGGTACGGCGAGTAGCACGTCGCAGAGCGTGCGAGGGGTCAAGGGCGCGGAACACCCGGACACGGTCAGTTCGGACCGGGGTTGCCGGGGACGGGGATCGTCTTGGCGGGGAGATGGACGGTGACCGTCGTGCCCATGTCGGGCTGGCTGGTGATCGTGAGCTGGCCGCCGTGGAGTTCGGCGAGGCGGGAGACGATGGCCAGGCCGAGGCCGGAGCCCTGCTGCTCGTGGATGCGGCGCTCGAACTGGACGTAGGCGCCGATGTTGGCGACGTGCTCGGGCTTCATGCCGCGGCCCTGATCGGTGACGTTGATCTCGGTCCAGGAGCCGTCGGTGAGGGTGCGGACGACGACGGGCTTGCCGACGGAGGAGAACTTGCAGGCGTTGTCGACGAGTTCCTCGACGATCTTGGCGAGGTTGGACTCGGACATGGCGACGTCGCCGCCCTGGAGGTCGAGCTGGAGGTCGGCGGCGCGGCCGATGTCCTGCGTCTTGCGGCGAGCGGCGTTCTCGACGGTGCCGCCGACGGGGATGGATTTGACCTCGCGCAGGAGGCGGACGCGCTCGGGCTGGAGGGTCATCATCTCGATCTGGGCATAGACGAGGAAGTTCATGATGAGCCGGTGGAGGCGCATCCCGGAGAGCTTGATGTCGTTGCCGAACTCGCGCAGCTCGGTGGGCGAAAGGGTCTCGGCTTCGTTCACGATCATCTCGGCCATGCCGATGATGCCGGTGAGCGGGGTGAGCAGCTCGTGGGGCAACATCATGGAGATGTTGCTACGGAGCTCGGAGAGACGGTTCTCGGCCTCCTGGCGGATGGCCTGCTGCTTGCCGATGCGGGTCCGGACGACGTCGACCAGTTCGTTGAGGCGGAACGGCTTGGGGAGGTAGTCGTCGGCGCCGAGGGACATGCCCAGCCGCATGCCCTTGAGATCGGCGCGGCCGGTCATGAGGACAAAGGGAATGTTGGCGGTGGTCTTGTCGGTGCGGAGGGCGGCGAGGGTGTCGTAGCCGTCCATGCCCCGCATGTTGATATCGCTGACGATGAGGTCGGGGTGGATGGAGCGGGCGAGCTGCATGCCGCTGATGCCATCTTCGGCTTCGAAGACTTCGAAGTTTTCCGCGCGCAAGCCGAGGACGATGGCTTCGCGGAGCATGGTTTCGTCGTCGATGACGAGAATCTTGGTCATGGGCGGGAGAACTGAGGCGGCGGGAACGGAAATACTGATAGCCGCAGATCGGCCGAAGCGAGAGCCGATTGTGATAAAAGGCCTATGAAAGGCCGGGACGGCGGCGGAGCCGGATGAACCGCATTTTGATCTTCGCTAAACGAAGCGGTTGGCCGTGGCGGAGGGCTGCACCGCAGGTTCGCTGCCTTCGCGGACAGCGCCACGGAGAGTGGCGTCGGAGGCGGTGATCAGGCCTCGCGCGGATCGTAGGGGCGGAGGATCGGCGGGCCCTGGTCCCAAGATTGCAGGGGGTGCATCTCGCCGCAGTCGGGACAGGCGATGGCGGTGTTCACGGCGCCGCAGTGCGGGCAACGGCCGAGCGAGGCGAAGGGATCGAAGGGCTGGCGGCAATTGTTGCACGACCAGAGGGCGGAGGCGGGCGGGGCCTTGTGGCAGCCCGGGCAGGCGCAGCCGGTGCGGCGCGGGAGCGCCTCGATCTTGGCGAGCTGGCGGGCGTGCTTGAGGCCGTTCCAGCAGTTCAACAGGAGGAAACCGGCGATGAGGATCGGCCAGAGGAAGTCGTGGGGTTGTAGCCAGAAGATGAGGACAACCAGCCCGGCCACGCCGAAGAAACCGAGGATGCTGGCGACAAGGAGGCTGCGGGCGGGGCCGAGGAGGAACCAGAGGAGCGAGCGGAGGATCTGGCCGCCGTCGAGCGGGTAGACGGGCAGGACGTTGAAGAAGAGCAGACCGGCGTTGATCCACCAGACGTCGCGGATGAGGGTGGCGAGATCGGGCGTGGTGTAGGCCCAGCCGCTTGAGCGAGAGACGGCATCCAGAACCTGGAGCACCATCAGGAGGACAACGTTGACGAGCGGACCGGCGGCGATGCTCCAGAGCTGCGCGCCCGGCCGGCGCGGGGGATCGACGAAGGCCACGCCGCCCAGCGGCCAGAGGACGATCTGCTCGGCGCGACCGCCGACGGAGCGACAGGCCAGCGAGTGGCCGAACTCATGCATCAGGACGATGGCGAAGAGGATGAGGTACTCGCCGAGGTTCCAGGCGAGCGAACTGTAGCGCGCGCTGCGGCTCGACAGCTCGTAGACGGCGGCGATGAACCACGACCAGTGGAGGAAGACATCGACGCCGGCGAACTTGAAGAGATGGAACGAGCCCGATTTGGAGGCGGCCATGGCGGGAGGCTGAAGTCTGCCGGAGGGGGCTCAAGGAATTATCCTGGGCGGATGGCGTGAGCCGGAATGGACACTATGGACTCGATGGACGGGTTGCACGGTATGGACCGGAGCTGAGGTGGTAAGCTGCCCATTCGGTCCATCGTGAGTGGCGCCGCAGCCACCGGGCCACACATAAGTAGCCCCGCGCTTGTGGGGAGCGCGGGGCTGTGGCGGAAGGGCGGCGCAAGACACGGCCTCTGCGGGAGGTGGAGGCGGCGCGAGCAAGCTAGCGCCCTACATCGGAAGGTCTGTGAACGGGATGTTCACTTCTTCTTGGCGGCCTTCAGTTCGGCGACGGCGGCTTGGGCGGCGGCGAGACGGGCGACGGGGACGCGGAAGGGCGAGCACGAGACGTAGGTGAGGCCGAGCTTGTGGCAGAACTTCACCGAGTCGGGGTCGCCGCCGTGTTCGCCGCAGATGCCGAGCTTGATGTCGGGCCGGGTCTTGCGGCCCTTCTCGATGGCGAGCTGCATGAGCTGGCCGACGCCGGTCTGGTCGATCGAGGCGAACGGGTTTTTCTTCACGATCTCGGCCTCCTGGTAGGCGGGGATGAACGAGCCGGAGTCGTCGCGCGACATGCCCAGGCAGGTCTGCGTGAGATCGTTGGTGCCGAAGCTGAAGCACTCGGCAGTCTGCGCGATCTCGTCGGCGGTGATGGCGCCGCGGGGGATCTCGATCATCGTGCCGACCTTGTAGGCGATCTTCACGCCGGCCTCCTTCTGGACGGCGGCGGCGACCTCGTGGACGATGGCCACCTGGAGAGCGAGCTCCTTCTTGAAACCGACCAGCGGGATCATGATCTCGGGGTGGGCCTTCACGCCGAGCTTCTTCGCCTCGACGGCGGCCTCGAACACGGCGCGCGCCTGCATGGCGGTGATCTCCGGATACCGGATGCCGAGGCGGCAGCCGCGGAAGCCGAGCATGGGATTGAATTCATGCAACTCGTGAACTCGGCTCATGATGCGCTCGACCGGGATGTTGAGCTT
>CAZXHR010000081.1:0-18187 GCA_964640465.1 uncultured Opitutaceae bacterium | reverse complement strand
CATTCCGAAAACCCATCACCGAAACCCAACCCCCTCGTTCACATGGTCACCGATACGTTGCTTCCTACAGCTCCCAGCATTGAGCCGACTCCGGCAGCCCCTGCCGAGCCCGCCGCTACCTGCCGGTTCACGATCCCCGGCGATCGTATCGCGAAGACGGTCGAAAACCTGCCCGACCGTGAACGCGACGCCATCAAGTGGCTGGCCGAGCACTGCGTGGCGAAGAACTTCTCCCTCGGCGAGATTGCCCCGCTCATCAAAAAGCGCGGTGGCGAAGCCTACAGCTACGATTCTCTCTACCAGGCGCTCACCGGTCGCCGCGATCCCGAGCAGCTCACGCCGCTTGCCGAGGCCATCAAGCGCTATCGGAAACTCGCCGAGGAGAACACCGTCCGCCTGGAGACGGAGTTCATCGAGCACGATCTCACCCGCCGCATCTTCTCGCTCTGCGAGAAGGCGCGCACCCGCGGAAAGATCGGTCTGCTGCTTGGCGAGTCGCAGATCGGCAAGACCGTCACACTCACCGAATACAAAGAGCGCCAGGAGGATGCCGGCTCTCGCGACACCATCTACGTGCGCATGCCCACCGGTGGCAGCGCCTACGCCCTCATCTACGAGATGGCCATCGTGCTCCATGTGCCCACCGAGCAGGAGTTCATGGCCTTGCGTCGCTCGGTGATGAACTGCTTCGACCGTCGCACGCTCCTCATCGTCGACCAGGCGCACGACGGCCAACAGGACGCGCTCATGTTCGTCATGGAGATCGTCGACCGCCGGAAGTGCGGGGCGATCCTCGCCGGTACGGGCAGTCTGAAGGAAGCGCTCATGTTCGGCCCTCACGCCCGTAAGTACCGCCAGATCATCCTCCGCGGTCTGCCGCCCGTGCAACTCCCGGCGGTGCCCAGCGCCGCGTCTCTCACAGAGTTCGCCAGCGCGTATGGCCTCGGGCCTGCCCCGGAGGGTGTCGTCGAGGTGCGGGCACGCTACATCGACGAGCGTGGCAACTCGCGCGAGGAGACCGTGAAGAAGTCCCCCGCCGCGCTGCAGGGCGAGGTGATCGAGCAGTACGGTCTCGGCCGCTGGTGCATGATCCTCCAGGAGGCACGCGACATTGCGAAAGAGCGCCGCAAGCCCATCACCTGGGGCAGCGTGATCGCCGCCTGGCGATCCTTCGAGCGCCTCGGCGAGTTCACCGTCAAAACCGAGAAGGAAGGGAGCGCGTCGTGACCGTCAGCCTCGCCCAGGTTCGCTCCTACGGCGGCGAATACAAGGCCCGGATCGGCTCGGGCAAGCTCGCCACCACGGCCAGTTGCACCATGTCCGCCCGCGACGCCGCCCGCGTCGCTTTCGCGAAGCGGCTTGGGCTGAATCCGTACAAGCGGGAGACGATCATCGCTATCACCGTTTCCCACGTCAGCACCTCGGCCGCCAGTGGCGTCGAGCTGTACCGCTGCGAACTCGTTTCAACCCCGGAGTCGGAGGGAAACTGATGCCTGCTCAATCTGCGATCTCCGCCGATCTCATGTCCGTCGACGACGTGCGCGAGTTCCTCGAGTTCAACGGCACGGCCGTCGAGCGCCTGGGTGAACGCCTCGGCGATACCGAGCAGGCGCTCGCCCGCGGCGAACTCGGTACTGCGCTTCATCTGCTCCGCCAGGCCAAGACCACGCAGGCTGTCATCGCCAAGTCGTTTTCCAGCGCAGGAAAGCAATTGGGAGGGCTCCAGCGATGAACTGTCGCACCTTCGCCCTGGTCTTCATCGCGTTCGCCGGCGCTCCGTTGCTCGCCGCTGCTGCGATCCTCGTCTCTCCCACGCTACCGGTCGCCGTCGCCGCCTGTTTGGCCATGTCCGTGCTCGGGCTGCTCGGCGCCGGCATTTCCATCGCTCTGATCGGAAAGGAGCGCGCGTCGTGATCGCCGATCGCGCTGCTCTCGTCGACAAGATGCTCGCCTCGGCCGAGCAGTCGGTGCTCGCCGTTGGTTGGACGGTGGCCACCGCGCAGGCGTCGCCGTGCTTTGCCACGCCGATTGGCCTCGCCCTCCGCGAGATTGTGCAGGTCGGCGAGATGCTCGATTTCTGCGCCACCCTTTCGCAGTCCGCTGTAGATGCGGCCTGCACTCAAAACCTCCGCCCGCGGCTCGGCCGCGGCGGAGTCAATTCCGGGGCTCCAGCTCCGGCACTGAACACGACCACCCGCGATTGCACGTCGGGCCGGCGCCATCGGCGGCGCCGGGCCTTTTTCGGTGTCCGGGCGTCAACACCGCGAACGTGCGAATGACGCCAGCGCCCGGCCCCACACCGGGCGCCCATTTCTTCGAAGTCAACCGAACCCATCCCGCCCATGTCTAAAATCGAACTCGCCCAAGTCGCGGAGACACTCCGCCAGAACCAACTGGAGCCCGCCGTCATGCGGCGCATCCTCGAACAGCTCAACAAGACCATCGAGGAGGAGGCCGCCGCCGAGGGCGAGAAGCCGCCGGCGCAGAAGAAGCAGTACGTTGTCCTCATTTCCGATCCCGATGGCGTGATGCCCGAGCAGGAGTTCGCCGCCTGGGTGCTCCAGATCCCCGAGGAGGCCAGCCCGCTCTCGCTCCAGGAGCGCATCAACAAGGCCGCGTACGATTTCAACGCCACCCGCCGCGGCCGGAAGCTCCCGGTCGAGACCATTGGCGAGGCGTTGGAGAGCGTCCCAGCGAAGCAGTTCGGCGAGGTCGAAGTCTGGGTGAAGACCAAGACCCCCGTCCTCGTCCTCACTACCGACAACAAGCTGCCCAAGGACAAACCCAGTAGCGAGGAGAGAGAAACGGGTAGCGAGTAGATCGATCCGTCCGTTCCCACCTTCCTGATTTCCACATTCAACCTCAATCCACCCTCCCATGATACTCGTCACTCCCGCTGCCAAGCCGGCCGACTTCGCCGACTTGGTCAACCTGCTCCAAGTCCTCACCGAAACGACCGCCGCCCTCCGCAAGCTCGAAGGCAAGGTCACCGCCCGCTATATCGACACCGTCACCGACAGCGTCGAGGAGTACAAGGCGCTCCAGACCAAGCTCGGCGAAACCGAGGCCGCCCTGGCCGTGCTCGCCGAGCGCAATCCCCAGTGGTACGCCGAGAAGAAGACGGTCGAGACACCGTTTGGCGAAGTGAAGCGTACCAGCTCCACCGAGCTCGTGATCGCCGACGAGGCCGCCACGATCGCGCTGATCCGCGCGGCCAACCGCAGCGAGGACTTCCTCCGCGTCGCCACCACCGTCAATCGCGAGGCGCTCGAATCGCTAGAGGACGATGCGCTCGCGAAGCTCGGGGTGTCGCGCAAGACGACATACAACTTCAAGCCCGCCGCTGCCAAGGTCGACCTGGGCAAGGCTGTGAAGGCCGCCGAGAAGTCGGCCGGCGCCGCCGCCAAGTCAGCGAAGGCCGCCCGGAACTGATCTCCCCGCTATGCCTGCCCGCCGCAATCCCGTGTGCCACCCGTTGTCCGCCGCGAAGGCGTGCCGCGCCGCTCGCGTGAAAGAGCCCGCGCACCATGTGCGCGGAGCGGCGGTGAGCGACGACGCGTTCAAATGCGCCGTCGACCGTGGCTATCGCCGCTTCTGGCTCCGCCGCGGCGTCGATGTCGATTCCAACCGCGTGAACGAGATCTGAGCCATGCCCGATAAGCTCCAGTCCGCCCTCGATCGCGTCGCCGCCGCCACTACGGAGTTGCGCGCGGCTACCGAGGCGCTCATCGCGCTGCTGCCGCCCTCGTATGCCATCGGCACGTTTCTGGCCGACGACTTCGCCGCCATCGCCGAAAAGGTGATCCGTACCACAGCGGAGGTCTACCAGGTCACGGTCGAGGGCATTCTCGGGGCATCTCGCCAGCAGCCGCTGGCCACCGCCCGGCATGTGGCGATGGCGATCATATCCGATCTCACCGGAGCGCCCGGCCAGGTGATAGCCGCCCGTTTCGGCAAGACCGACCACAACGCCGTGCGCTGGGCAGTTCAGAGCATCCGCACGCGCCGCCAGAACGAGCGCACCACACGCGCCGCCTACGCCGCCATCATGGCACGCCTCGCGACCGGGGCCTGATCAGCTGCGTACCTACTGGAACGCAGCGACCGAGGCCAAAGGCCGACCCTTCCAGATTCCCAAATTTAACCCCGTCCTCCCATGCCCGCCGGCCTCTCCCTCATCCAGAAGCGCGACATCGCGATTGCCGCTCGCCAAGCGTACGACCGCTGGCCCGAGCGCGAAGCCTTCGAAGCCATCAACGCCGATCGGTCGAAGACCGCCTGCTTCGATGCCTGGCGCCATGTCGAGACCCGCAAGGCCGTCGGCATCGAGTCCCTGTGCGAGTGCACGCAAGCCAACTACGCCCGCGTGCTCGCGCACTTCCAGCGCCTCGGCGGCCAGGAGAGCGTCGCTCAGCACACGGAGGCCCGCGACCAGGACAACCCCCGCCGCATCGCTCGCTGGAAGCTCAACCAGGCGCTCCAGGAGCGAGGTCTCTCGCTCGAGTACGCGTCGAAGATGAGTCGCGGCCAGTACCGCTGCACGATCGACGAGGCCAGCGCCGGCCAGCTCTGGCGCCTGATCTACACGATCCGCAACCGGTATAAGGCCACGGTCCGCCCCGCGAAGATCGCCGCCCCCAGCACCGACGACCCGTTCTGAAATCTGGAACTCAGGAACTCACGAACCCCATGGCCCAAACTACTGAAATCGCCTGGTGTGACAGCACCTTCAATCCGTGGATCGGCTGCACGAAGGTGTCGCCGGGCTGCGCGCACTGCTACGCCGAGCGGGATTTTGACCTGCGCAAGCACGTTGCCAAGTGGGGCGCCGGCCAGCCGCGGCACCGCACGTCGGCCGCGTACTGGCGCCAGCCGCTCAAATGGGATCAGGAGGCGGCGACCCGCGAACTCTACCACGAGGACGAAACGAATCTCGGCAAGGATCTCGGCGTCTACCAGCGCCCTCGCGTCTTTTGCGCGTCGCTCGCTGACTGGCTCGACGACGAGGTGCCGATCGAGTGGCTGGCCGATCTACTCGTCCTGATCCGCCGCACCCCGCACCTCGACTGGTTGCTGCTCACGAAGCGGCCGCAGAATTTCCTGCCGCGTCTCCAGCAGATCGCGAATGAACGTGTTCCGCACTGGCCGCCCTCGACGCGCTTTCCGAAAATCTCGAACTTTGCGGCTGCGTGGATCGGGCAATTTGGCGACGGTCCAATGATCCCGGCCAACGTCTGGATTGGCACGTCAATCGAGGACCATGCGCGGGCCGACGAGCGGATTTCTGCGCTGCTCTCGATCCCGGCGCGCGTGCGGTTCCTGAGCTGCGAGCCCCTGCTCGGTCCGGTAGATCTCCGCTTTTGGGATGGCCGCGGTAATGGTAGCACTCGGCGAAGTGAGGGTATCCACTGGGTGATCTGCGGCGGCGAGAGCGGCCCGCACCCGCGGCCGATGCACCCCGCATGGGCCCGCTCGCTGCGCAACCAGTGCCAGGCAGCAGCTGTCCCGTTCTTCTTCAAGCAGTGGGGGGAATGGAGCGACACGGCCGATTGCGGGAAACCTGGTTGGTCGTCGCCGGATGCATACCTCAATTTTGAAGGGCACGTAGTCGATGAAGCGACCGCCCGAAAAGGAGGGAGCTGGAAAGGGATCTGGCGCGTCGGCAAGTCCGCCGCCGGCCGCCTCCTCGACGGCCGCGAGCACAACGAGTTCCCCTCCTGAACCTCTGACCTCTCACCTCTAGCCCCTGACCTCGACTACCCATGACCCCCGTCGACTTCCGCAACGCCACGTTCGCCTCGCTCCAGGCCAAGCTGGCCGGGCAGCGGGCGGCCGTCCTCCAGGCTTGGCGCACGCAGGGCCCCGGCACCACCGCCGAGGTCTGCGCGCGCGCTGGTCTGTCGATCCTCACCTTCCGGCCCCGCACGACCGAGCTCCTCGAGCTCGGCTTCGTCTGCCTGGCCGACGACGCCGGCCGCGGGAGCTCCGGTGTGTACCGCGTGCGCACACCCGAGGAGCACCGCGCCTGGCTCGCCGCCAAGCAGATCGACGCCCGACCCGGCCAGCGCCTGCTCTCGTTCGGTGCCTGCGCCGCCGGCTGCTGAGTTTCGCCTCCGGCCAATCCGCATTCCGCAATCCGAAATCCGCAATCCCCATGCCCGCCACCGCCACCGTCCCCGTCATCGGCGCCAAACCCGGCACCACGGTCGAGGCCGTTCCCGGGAAGACCTTCCTCCCGCTCAATCCCGCCACCATCGAGGCCGTGGGCGTGACCGAGCTCATGCCGGCCGGCGATGGCACGTACCGGCCCGTGGTGCGGATCTGCCCGCGCTGGGTCATGCTCACGCGCCGCAATCTGCGGCGGTTCGGTATCGCGATCTCCGATAGCGGCATGGTCCGCCTGATCATCGCCGGCTTCGTTAAGGGCATGGCCGTCACGCCCGGCGTGCGCCAGTTCGACTATTTCTCGTACCTCGACCACGAGCGCGCCGTCGCCTCCGATCCCGAGTTCTGGGACCGCACCGAGCCCGGCCAGCTCTTCAGCAACCGCGACCGGTACCGCAAGGCCATCTAGGAATGTGGAAATCTGGAACTCAGGAACTCACGACACTCCGAACCTCGTCCGAACTCCTCCGCCTCTGTGCTCTCTGTGGCCCCAATCCGTCTCCGTTTCCTGACTTCCTGATTTCCAGATTACCCCCTCTGTCCATGAACCCCGAAATCCTCGACACTCCGAAAACGCCCGCAGCGGGCATCATGATTCCTGCGCCCTTGGCGCAGGAATGCCCCGTGCAACGCGCTTCCTGCCCCGTGCAACGGGGTCTGGACACAACCTCGCCCGAAGTCCCGGCCCCGGTCGGAATCGTGGCTATAACGCAAAAAGCGCCGGTCCGGCCTCAGCGCCGTTTCGTGCGGATGTTCAAGCCCCGCTTTGCCGCCCTGGTTCAGGCCGGGAAGAAGTTCCAGACCGTGCGTCCCGTGCCGAAGCGCGCCCAGGACATGCCGCGCCCTGGCGATCTCTTCGATGCCCGCGTCTGGCTAGGCCGTCCGCGCTGCAGCAAGACCAGCAAGCTCCTGGCCGAGCCCGCGCCGATCTGCTTTGTGCGGTCCATCACGATCCACGCCACCGGCCAACTCGAGATCGATGGCCGCTACCTCTCCACCGTCGAGATGGAAGCCTTCGCTCGCGCTGACGGCTTCGCCGATCTCGCCGAGATGCTCGCCTGGTTCCAGGCCGAGCACGACCTCCCCTTCACCGGCATCGTCATCGACTGGCTGCCTTTCTAACCATGCTCGAAGTCCTCCAATTCATCTTCTCGTCGTTCTGGATCTGGCTGGGCTCCGTCTGCCTGATCCTCGCGCTCGGTCACGCCGCCAACTCCGCCATCCTTGGAATCAGGGGGAAGCGGTCATGAGCACGAAGGAGACTCCACTTCGCGGCCGTGCATGGAAGGCGGTCGTCAACGGAAGGCGTTCGCTGAACGGCGAACGTCACAGCGTCACGCTTACCGGAAACATCGAGCACGCTGAATCGGACAGCACCATCTTCGACGTAATACACGACCTGGCCGAGCACATCGAAGAGCATACTCGCGAGATGGAGTTACCCGACAGCTTTCAGATCACACTTTTCCCGCCGAACCCATGAAGCCCTGGAACGAACTTTCCCCGCAGGAGCGCAACGCGCTCGTTGGCGATACGCTCGGCTTCAAGCCCGTCACACAATGCTGGTTTGGCTGCGACGGCCAGAATCTCATTCGCACCGCGTGGAGCGAAGAGCAGAGAGGCGCGGCCGAATCGCTCTGCCGTATGGTTCAGCTCCACGACAAGCTCTGGACTGAGTCGCTCGCGGACTGGCCGAGCATCAAACCCGAGATGCGCGGGCGCCTTGAAGTCATCGTCGAGCGCTGGCACATCCGCTACTCCGACACGCCGGGCGGCGGCTGGACGGTGATCGAATGGCTGCGCGCACGCGGGCAGGTCCAGATCCGCTCAGTTGATGCCGGGTGGTTGGTCTCTATCGATGGCCTCGCGGAGATCGCCCCTACCATGGCCGAGGCCGCTTGCCGGCTTTCCCTTACCATCGCGCTTCGGCGGTAGCACATTCACAACCGCTGCCAGCAACTCCAGCCCATCGATCCCGAATGGCCTATTTTCGCTCCAATTTCCGATTTGGTCGGTTCGCGCCCAGGAGATCGGTTCAGCTCTGTAGTTGTAGCGACAACCGTATTCCGGAACGCTCGGCCCGAAGTCTTCGATCTTCTTTCGATCAATTTCGGCAAGTCCGTAGACGCCAGATGCACCTGCATCAGCCATCGCGAATCTACGTCCATTTTCCATTTCGAGGAGGAGCCAAACCCCTCCGACAAACCCCGGGAATCCCGGGAACATTACGTGACCTAGCTTCTGAAGTTTTGTCATACCTGTCCCATTATGCACGTTTCCGCAGCCTGTCTAGGGGGTGCGCGCCAGTTTGTATTCTTACATTAATAACCGCCCGGTTTTAGTATAATCGGCCCGATTTCTATAGAAATGCCCTCCGTCCTCCTCGCTCCGGTTCCGCACGACGAAGCCACGGCCTTCATCCGGTCGAAGCCCGTCGTCTCGCGCGAAGTGTTCGATGGCCTCGTGCCCGAGCTCAAGGCCCGCGCGATCACCGTCACCGGCATCGAGAATGCCAACGTCGTGCAGAACGTCCGCGATCGCATTGCGGACCTCCCGCAAGGCGCCGACTGGGATGCCGTGAAGTCCGACCTGGTCGACCAGATCTCGCCCTGGTTGCGCGGCGGTGAGGAGGGCGGTGCCGCCGCCGAGCGCCGCGCCGAGACCCTCATGCGCGCCCACGGCTTCCAGGCGTACAGCGGCGCGATGGACCAGGTGATGGACCGCCAGAAGGCTGCGTTCCCCTATGCGATGTACATCACCGCCGACGACGACAAGGTGCGCGACAGCCACGACGCCCTGGCCGGTCTGATCCTTCCGGTCGACGACCCGTTCTGGGACACGCACACCGGCCCGTGGGAGTGGGGATGCCGTTGCTCGAAGGTACCCATGGCGGCCGACGAGGTCGACGAGATCCGCGCCGCCGAGGCCGACAAGCCGGTCGAGGAGCGTCGCGTGCTCGAGGGCCCGCGCCTTGAAGCGCTCTCGAAGAACAACCAGATCACCGTTGCCACATCGGGCGGCACGCCGCGCACCGTGTCCGTTTCTCCCAGCAAGACCTTCACCTTCGATTCGAAGTCGCTCCGCCTTTCGGCCGACGAGATCCAGCAGCGCTATTCGCCCGAAGCGTGGAAGACCTTCGAGACCTGGGCGGGCAAACAGGATCTCGGCGGCGGTGTGTCCGTGCTCGACTGGATGAAGGGCGCCACCGTCCCCGGCGCCACCCCGGCGCCAGCGCCCGCACCGGCGACCCCGAAGAAGATTGAGAAGCCCGCGCCCGCGGAGGCGCCGAAGACCGAAATCCCCGCCACGAAAGCGACTGCTCCCGCCGGCACTCCGGTCTCGAAGGCGCTCTCGGTCCGCAGCCGCAAAGCCCCGGCCGACATCCAGACCGCGATCACCGCGATCGATGCCGTGCATGGCGACGGCGATCTGCCGAAGCTCCCGATCTACGCGAAGGCCGGCCGCGGCAACCTCGGGGAGTTCGTGCATCGCGGCTCCGAGGCGGTCCAGATCGGTATCAAACCCGACGGCTCTTGGCCTGCGCTCACCACCGCGCACGAGCTTGGCCACTTCCTCGATCACCAGGTACTCGGCACCGGAGGGAAGTGGGGCAGCGCCAACAGCGAAGCTCTCGCAGCGTTCCGCGCGGCGGTCGAAGGCAGCGAGACGGTGAAGACGATCCAGGCGCTGCCGGAGTCGATCGGCGCCTACTGGTTGACCAAGCACGAGCTCTGGGCGCGCGCCTACGCCCAGTATGTCGCCACCCGTAGCGGCGACGCCACGCTTCTCGCTCAGCTCGACAAGGCCCGCGGTGGCCTGCAACCGTGGCGCCAGTGGAGCGACGCCGATTTCAAGCCAATCGCCGAGGCGATCGATGCGCTCTTCCGCGAGAAAGGCTGGATCAAATGAATACCTCCGAACTCGACCAACTCCTTCGCGCTGTCACGAACGGGAAGACTCTCGCTCGCGAAGCGATCCGCCAGCTCGTCGCCGCCGGCCATGACCAGGAACTCGCCGCTGAAATCGTCTTCATCGCACTCGGCGGCAGCGACACGATCGAGGAAGGCGCCGACGGCCGTGAACGTTATCCCTCCGGCCGCCTCGTCGCCGATGTCGACGCCGATATGCAAAAGTGAACATGCCCGAGCCGCCCCACGATTTCCCTGATGGCGGATACTTCTCCACTCCAGTGGCAGTGGAGATTCCACCGGTGGATCTCAGCGACCGTGTCGCCTGTGTGCTTGCCGGTTTTTTCGTCCTCCCTCTTCCGCCCTCCTCCGCCTCCGTGCCCTCTGTGGTCCAATCCGAATCCGTTCCGTGAGTTCCTGAGTTCCAGATTTCCACATTCACTCTCCGTTCTCCTATGCAAGTCGTCGTCGTCAAAGACCAGGTCTCCGCCGTGCTCGACCAGCTCGGCACGAAGCGCCCGAGCAAGGCAGTGTCGGAGGCGATGGGTCTGGCCGTGGTCGGGATCACCATCCGCGCCTTCAATGAGCCCGCGCTCCGCGCCGCGCCCTGGCCGGAGCTGAAGGAGTCGACCGTGAAGGAGAAATCAAAGCGCGGCGGGGCCAACGCCATCCTCAAGCGTTCCACATTGCTCTATCGCTCGTGGCGGGTGATCGAGGCCACCGCGGCGCACGCGCGCGTGGGTAGCGATCGCCCCTACGCGGCCTTTCACCAGTGGGGCACCGGCCGCGGCCTGCCCGCGCGTCCCATGCTGCCACTCGTCGGCAGTCCCGGCGATGCCACCTTCACGCCGCTTGCCATCCGCCGCATGACCGCCGTCGGCAAAGCGGCGCTGGATGGCCTGCTCCTGCCTGGAAAGGCGCCGAAGAAGCCGTCGACTTGACCGCGCGGAATTTCCCCAACGCGCCCAGCTCGCCCAGCGTCCTTGGACGGTTGGCACACGTTTCTGCGACAGTGGGCGCATGTTCTTCGCCCCCCGTATGCCGTCGCCGCTGGTCGCTCTCACCGAGCCGCCGAAGCGCGTGCTCATCGCGAAGTGGGGCAAGAACGAGAGCACAAATGGGTCTTTCACCGTCGGCCCGCGCACGGCGAAGATCATGCCCGCGCTCCAGAAGCTCCTCGGCTTCGACACCGTCGCCATCGATTTCGAGCACAACACCGTGCCCGGTACCGAGGCGTACAAGGCCGACAAAGAGCCTCGCAACGTAGCCGCCAACGGGGCTCTCCAGGTGGTCGAGGGCGAGGGCATCTACATCACCAATCCGCTCTGGACTCCCCATGGCGAGAAATCGATCCGGGAGCACTTGCATCCCGATCTCTCGCCCACGCTCAAGACCGACGACGCCGGCGAGGTCGTCTTCGTCCACAGCGCGGCGCTCTGCCGCCAGGGCGCCGTAACCGATCTGCGGATCTTTACCGCGGCATCCATCTTCTCGGCCGAGCAGCTCGCCGCCTTTTCCGCAGCCGCGTACCTACCGGAACGCGGCGAACCGGGGCGAAGCTCCAGCCAATTCACCTCTCCCTCGAAATCCATGGACTACAAGAAACTCGTCTGCCTCCTCCTCGGGCTCGATCCCAACACGCCCGATGCGGATATCGAGACGGCCGCCACCAAATTCGCCGCCCAGGCGAACGAAGTGAAGACCTTCTCCGCGAACCTCGCCAAGCTCAACGAGCGGCTCGCCTCTCTCGAAAAGGGCGATCGCATCGCCGCTCTCGAGACCAAGCTCGCCGCCAGCGAGCGTGCCGCGCTCATCACCGCGGCCACCGCCGCCGGCAAGCTCGTGCCGCACAGCGCCGAGATCGACAAGCTCGACAACGCTTCCTTCAAGGCGGTGCTCGACTCTCTCCCGGCCGACATCGTGCCGCTCTCCCAGCGCACCCCCGAGGGTCTGAAGACCTTCACACCGTCCGCCGTCGTCCCGACCGGTTCCGCCTTTGACGAGACCGTCCGCAAGCAGCTCGGGATCTCCGAGGCCGACTGGAAGAAATAACCAGTCGCGTACCCACTGGAACGCGGCGAGCGAGGCGCTAGACGAGCCTCTCCACCAACTTCCAATCACACAACTCAACACCTCTCCTCCATGTCTGCTGCCACCTCCGCCATCAACACACCCGAGCGACCGGGAAACTTTCTCTCGCTCATCGTCGCCGCCCTCGCGTCGGTCTTCGCCGGCACGATCGTCGCCCGCGATGCCGCCGGCACCGCCGTGCCCGCCTCCGATACCGCCGGCCTCCGCGTGCTCGGCCGCGCCGAGCACGATGCCATTGCAGCCGAGTCCATCCAGATCCGCCGCGGCTGCTTTCTCTGGGCCAACAGTGCCGCCCACCCGCTCACCGCTGCGAGCGTCGGCAAGCTCTGCTACGTGGAGGACGACAGCACCGTCGCCGCCACTTCCACCAATCTGATCGTCGCCGGTCGCGTGATGGAAATCACTGCCGAAGGTGCGTGGGTCGACACGACCGACATTCCCGTCGCCGCGATCCCCGCCGCCACCAGCACCAATGGCACCATCGCCGCCGCCGCTCCGGCCGCCGCCACCAGTACCGATGGTGTCGCCGCCGCTGCCAGCGCCTCGCTCGCCGATCTCGCCGCTGAAGCCGAGAAGATCGGCGACGCCGCCCGCGCGCGCCGCGCCGCTGCCGTCACGCTCGCCGCCGAGGCCGAGAAGATCGGCGACGACATTCGCGCCACGATCACCGCGATCGCGAGCTGATCCCGCCATCCCGAAACCATCACCGAAACTCAATCCAGTTTCCCATGATTATCACCGCAGAATCTCTCAAGGCCGCCGGCAAGGGCTTCCGTAAGCTCTACGAGGGTGGTCTTGCCAGCGCGGGTACGCCCCGCATCGACACCTACGCCTTCCGCGCTCCCTCCCAAAGCAAGGAGGAGAACTACGGCTGGCTCGGTGCGCTCCCCGGCATGCGCAAGCTCGTCGGCGAAGTGAACATCCGCAACCTCGTCGACCACGGCTTCCCCGTGAAGAACGAGGAGTTCGAAGTCACCGTTGCCGTGAAGCGCGCCGACATCGAGCGCGACGCCCTCGGTATCTACAACGGCTTCTTCGGCGCGATGGGCTCCTCCGCCCGCCGTCATCCCGATAAGTTGCTCGCCGCCGCCCTGGTCGCCGGCTTCACCACCACCTGCTACACCGGCAAGGCGTTCTTCGCCGCCAATCACGAGCCCCAGAAGGGCAAGGTGAAGTTCACCAACCTCGGCACGAAGAAACTCTCCGGCCCGAATTTCGAGGCTGCCCGCGCCGCGATCAAGTCGTTCCGCGATGCGGAGGGAGAGCCCATCAACGACAACCCGCAGCTCACGCTGATCGTCTCGCCGAAGAACGAGGCGCTCGCCCGCCAGATCCTCACCGCCGAGACGATCGGCGGCACGTCGAACGTGAACAAGGGCACCGCCCAGCTCGAAGTCTGGAACCGTCTCTCGGCCAACGAGGAGATGTGGTTCCTGGTCGATCTCGGCGCCGTCGTGAAGCCCTTCGTCTACCAGGTCGAGGTGCCGACCGAGTTTGCCACCCTCGACGATGTCAACAGCGAGCGCGCGATGCTCAAGAAGGAGTATCTGTACCAGGCGTACGGCCGCTATGCGGTCGCGCTCCTGGTCCCCGAGCTCTGCTGGGGCTCCACCGGCGCCGACGCCGCCTGATCCGTTTCCCGCATGGTGTGATACACGGCCCGGCCGGCCTCGCGGCCGCCGGGCCTTTTCTCCGAAGAACGACGAACGCAGAGCGCAGCCACTGACCGCCTTCCGCCTTCCTCGTCCACTCCCTCACTCCCGCCGCCATGTACGTCTCCCGCTCCGAACTTACCGCTGCCGTCCCGGCCGATCTTGCCGGGCAACTGCTCGGCGCGGGCGGTGACGCTACCTGGACGACGATCGAGGCCGCGGTTTCGCGGGCAATCGATGGCCGCCTGGCCGCCCGCTACGCCGTGCCACTCCCCGAGCCCGTGCCGGCCATCGTGCGCGATGCCGCCCTCGTCCTGGCCGCCGAGGCGCTCTACCAGCAAGCAGGGTACTTCGATGCCGTCAATCCCTGGACGAAGCGGGCCGAATGCATCCGCGGCACGGTGGGGCAGCAGGGCGGCCAGGAGGGACTCCTGGACCGGCTCGCGGCCGGAAACCCACCGCTCTACGCCGCTGCCGTGCAGGCGCCGAAGCGTAGCGCCGCCGCCATTACCGAGCCCGCCGTCACCACCTCCGCCCGCGGCAATCGCCTCTGTTAAGCATGCCGCTCACGCCCACAGTCACGATCATCGCTGCGCTCCGCACCCATTTGGCGGCGCTCCCGCTCGATCCCGCGCAAACAAGTGACTCGGCCGAGAAGCTCTTCCAGCGCGTCGGCTACTTCGGTGCGAATCGCTTGGCGGAGGCCATGAAGTCGGTCTTCGCCGTCGAGCAACGCGTCTGCTTCATCGTGCCCGGTGGTGATTCCCACACCGGCCAGATCGAGGGGCGCCACCTGCTCTCTAAGCGCACGACGAAGCTCGCGCTGCTCATCGCCGATCGCGTGTTGGGGGACAAGGAATCCGCTCTCACCGGCATGCTGGAGCTCAAGGATCGCGTCGTGCATGAGCTCAGCGAGGAACCCGCAGCCGGCCTCTGTTTCGAGCCCGGTGACGGTGAAGCCATCGTGATCGAAGCCAAGGATGCACCCGCCGGCACGATCGGCCGCGAGTGCTGGCTCCAGTGGTTCTCCATCCCCGCCGGCACAGCCCGCGCAACCCTCAGCTTCTGAGTCCGCCTACGCGCTCCTCGCAACCCGCTACTTCCGCCAATGACCACCGTCCTCATCACCGCCGCCATCACCGTGCCCGCCACGGCCCTCGTGACCTGGCTGTTTCTCCGCAACAACCCGCGGATACAGGCCAAGGCCAACTCGCTCGCCGACCAGGCCGAGCAACTCGCCAAGACCCAGAAGAACGGCTGAGCCGGTGCTCGGCTGACCACTCCTTCCTCCCAGCACCTCGCTCCTAATCCCTCCCATGTCTGCCACTCCTCTTCCCAAAGCGCCCTTCAATCCTGCCGACTCGATCTTCTCCGGCTACGCCGTCGCCAAGCTCGTGCTCGACGCCCAAGTCACCGGTGTGACCGGTGCCACCGCCACCAATCTCCTCACCAAGGCCGGTCACACGTTCCGTGACGGCCAACAGCTCGAATACGTGAGTGGCACCGGTGCCACTGGCCTGGAGGCCGGCGCCTCTGTCTTCGTGCGCGATTCCAATCCGACCGATGGCACCTTCAAGCTCACCGCCACCAATGACGATGGCGATTTGGGTGCTGCGCTCGCACTCGGCTCCGATCTCACAGCCGGCGTGTTCCAGCCGATCTCGGTCATCGAGGGCACTCAGCTCGACGACGATCCCAGCAGCGAGGTCAAGCAGCTCAAGCGCCCCAGCCGCAAGACCGGCAAGCTCTTCAACGCCCGGACCATCGAGACCTCCAGCGAGGAAAAGTACACCATCGGCATGGACGACGTGAAACGCTTGCCCGAGATCTTCGGCGGCAAGATGAGCGGCCGCCGCAAGGGCACCTGCCAGCTCTGGCTTCCCGATGTCGACGACGCCACGAACAAGTGCGCCCTCGTGTCGCAGGTCTTCGACTGCACCGTCATGCGCGACGGCAAGGTCACGCACGGCAACAGCGAGTTCTCGAAGTCGACCATCAAGATCGAATCCAACGAACAGGACCTGCTCGATTGGGATGTCGATGCCGACATCACGCCGGCGACCTGATCTTCCGCAGTCGAAACGATGAACCGGGGCCGGCGGGTTTGGTAGTTCTCCCGCCGGCCCTTCGTCCCTCAGCCAACCTACCAAACGAAAATCCCCATGCTCACTCTCAAACAGAAGACCGAGGCCATCGGTATCCAATTCGGCACCGAAACGCGTACCGTCACCATCCGCCGCATGGCTTGGAAGCCGGCCCAGGAGTTCCTCGCCCAGCTCGCCAAGCTCCTCGCCGCCACCGGCCCTGCCTCCGCCGCGCCCGACGCCACGGCGCCCACCAGCGCTCTGATCGCGCTTGCCGCCCGCCTGCCCGAGCTGTTGGCGCAAAGCGAGGAGCTCGTAGCCCATCTGCTCCGCCACAGCACCGATCTCGACCCCGCCGTCGTCGACACACTCGACACCGGCATCGTGCTCGAGCTCGTGCGTCTCGCGATCGAGACCAATCTCGATGCCGAGGTAAAAAACTCCTCCGCCGGAATCGTCGCCGCCGTCGTCGGCCCGGTCCCGGCTTCCGCGAAGACCACCCCGACGACCTGATTGCCGATCTCTACGTCGCCATGCTCGATTCCGGCTTCGACGCCGCCTACCTCGACCGCTGCACGCTTCTCGACATCGACGTATTTGCCCGAGCACTCGCCAAGCGATCCAAACAGCAACCCACCGGCCGCCAAGCCGCCCGCGCCATCCGTTGATCCATGTCCGACGGTACGACCAACCTCGAAGTCCTGATCCAGATCCGCGAGGAGCTCGCCGGGTTACGCAAAACCCGCACCGAGCTGCAGTGCGCGAAGCTCGATGCCGGAAAGCTCGGCGATGCCCTCAAGCAGGGCCTCGGCATCGGTACCGGCATGCAGATGGTCACTATGGCCGTCAGCGCGCTCAAGAGCGGGCTGCAGAATACCGTAGCCGAGGCACTCAGGCTTTCGGGTGAGCTGAAAGATACCTCGGAGGCGCTGGGCGTGAGCACCACAGCGCTCCAGACCTTCCGCCTCGAACTGAAGGCCGGTGGCGTGGATGCCGCCCGCCTGAGCATGGCGATCTCCGAGCAGACGCGCTCGTTGGCTGAAGCCCGCGACTCCGGCAGTGCGGCCGCCCAAGCCTACCGGGCCTTGGGCCTGAACGCCGCGCAGATCGAGCGGCTGTCGGTCGAGGATCGACTGATCGCCATCGTGCGGGCGACGAACTCGGCCACGGACAAGACACTGGCGTACAGCGCAGCCGCCCAGATCCTCGGTGCCCGAGGCCTTCCTCAGTTTCTTGGGGCCTTGCAGCGTCTCGGTTCCGACGGCGTGGCCTCTGTCACTGCGATGTACCAGCAGCAGGGGCTGCTCCTCTCCGATGCTTCTGTCCAAAGCCTCGATCGTACCAGCAAGACATGGGAGCGTTACTGGCAGTCGATCGTCGTGGGCAGCGGCGAGGCTACCAACTCGCTCACGGCATACCATGCCGCTGCAATCAAGGCCGTATCTGGCGATCTCCCAGGCGCCGGTGCCGATGTTCGCGCCGCGAACGCCTCAGATAGTTGGGGTGCCCGCTTCGCAAACAAACTCGTGAGCGGCGAAGGCATGCCCGGTGGCATGCGCGCGGCGGGCCTTCTCTTCCAATCGCTCGGGCTGTTGTCGAAGCCAACCGCCTCGGCTGCTCCAGAGACTGCGGCCGTTCCCGGGGCGACACCAGGCAGTGATTCCTCTGGTAACTCCGCACTCGAGCGCCGCCAGACCCTGCTCGCAGCCCTGAAGACCTCGCAGACCGAGCTTGCGCAGATCCAGGATGCCGCGGCGACGACCGAGGCCAACGAAGCGCTCACCGTAGAGCAGAAGGCCGCTGCCAAACGCCAATCGCTCGCCGCCGAGGTGGCCGCCCGCCAGCAAATCGTCGACCTGCTGGAGCGCACGCAGGCCACAGGGGATTTCCGCGATCAGTCGGAGAAGGACGCCGAAATGCTCAAGGCCAAAGGCGATCTCCAGCGCGCCCAGAACGCGCTCGCCGCCCAAGGCAACACTGTCGCGCAACAACAGGCGCGCGAACTCTTCCGCCTGGAGACCGAGGCCATCGCGGCCGAGGCCGCCGGTAACACGAAGCTCGCCGAGCAGAAACGCGAACAGGCGAAGCAGCTCCAGCTCACCGCCCAGCTCGAAGGCCAGCAGCCCGCGCTCGTCCAGGCGCGCATCGCCGCCGAGCGCCAGCTCACCGAGACCCAGCGCGCCCGCGCCGCTCAGGAGCTCGATTTCTCCCGCCGCATCGGAGAGGTCGACCAAGCCGTCGCCCTGATCGAGGCCGACAACACCCTCACCGAGAGCGAGCGCCGCGC
>CAZXHR010000080.1:0-18793 GCA_964640465.1 uncultured Opitutaceae bacterium | reverse complement strand
CGAATAAACACCTTCCGCCGTTCCGCCCAGCTCCCAACTGCTCCTTATAGGCTGACTGCTCTGGCGAAGGAGATCGGATTGGCTGCGCCGACTGCGCTGCAGGGACGGGTGTTCGACACAATGGTGAAGTACTACGCGGCAGTCGAAGGGCTGAAGGACCGTATAAAACCGATGATGATCCTTCTGGGCGGAAGGTGTCGAACGGTTCAAATTTGGACCAAGAAGGAACTGATGGCGCGCTTGGGTTCCGGAGAGAAGATCGATGGATTTAGTTGGAATCCGGAGACTCAGGAAGGCGAATTCAGCTATGGGACTGAGTTCAAATTGCCGGTGGATCAGAAGGAAGAGGCGCGGAAGTTCGAGGCGGCGCGGCTGGATCACTCCTTCAACTATCGGCCAGGAGAGGACGGTGTGGTGAACTTCGAGGCCTCGTTTACCCTCGATAAGGCCGGTCGGCCCCAGCCGCTGCAACCACCGGAGAGGGTGGTGCGGTGGGACCTCGTGGCCGCGATGGTGTTGAAGAACCTAGGCGACAACTCATGGCCGATCATGCTTACGGAGGATGAAGGTAAGGGGCCGGACACCGTAGCTCAGGAGTTTGTCGCGGAGTTACGATCCAGCGTTCAGAAGGCGCAAAAGCCGGATGGCCAAGGCTACCGCAATCCGGTC
Organism: uncultured Opitutaceae bacterium; assembly: GCA_964640465.1. Lineage (GTDB taxonomy): Bacteria > Verrucomicrobiota > Verrucomicrobiia > Opitutales > Opitutaceae > CAJCBL01. The sequence continues at coordinate 18,124 of CAZXHR010000080.1, read as the reverse complement.
CTCTTGCATACAGTTCTCCATGAGGTCGCCGAGGTTGGACTCGTTGAGAACTGCATCGGAAGCGCGGACCGCCGCTGGCTTTGCGACGGCACGGCGAACTTCGTAGCGTGGAAGGTCGTGCGCGACCGCTGCGGAGCCGACGTGGCGCGGCAGGCGTACATCCTCGACGGGCTACTAGCCAAGTATGTGGCGCTCCAGAAACAGGTCGATTTGAGAAACTGGCGTGCGGCGGAGAACACCAAGGAGGAGGAAAACGATATGCCGCTGATGAAGGCCCGCTACGCCTTTGCGACTCGGGCGGTGTTTGAGATGGTGCGGCGGAATGACGAGAGTCTGCTGCCGAGGCTATTCCAAGAGGTGGCGAAGACGCCGCGGAAGAAGGTGCGGATGGAGACCGTCGAGAAGGCGTATCGTAAGCTCACCGGCAAGAAGCTCGGCGAGGTGCTGAAGTACGCCGAGACGGCGCCGGTGCCGGTGGCGGCGAAGTAGGGTGGATCGGCGGATTTCCGATTGGGCTGTGCGCGGGGCGAGGCGCCATCTGCCGGGTCGGCCTGAAGGCGCGACCTACGGTGAAGGACGCCCTTGTGCGTAGCGGCATGGCTTCGATGCCCTCACGGGCATCGCTACGCGGAGAGTCGAAACTCTGGCGAGTTTCGCGATACGGATCGCCGCTCTGGCGAGCGGCGCCACATTCTTGTGCTCTTACCTCACGCCGCGGCGGCGGCGCGGCGGGTGACGCCGACTTGGGCCCAGAGGCGCAGCGAGGTGAGGAAGAACTCCTCCAGCGCGTTGGTCGTGCTGAGGTTGGCGCGGAGCAGGCCGGCGCATTCCTCGAGCTTGCGGATCGAGGCGACGAGCGGGACGCGCAACTGCGCCGAGCTCTCGGGCTGGGTCGCGACGAAGGCGCGGGTGGCGTGCTCGATTTCGGAGAGCAGCGACTGACGGACGCCGACGGAGATGCCGGTTTCGAGGGCCTCGAGCTCGTCGTCGGTCATCGTGTCCTTTGCGTCGCCGGTTTCCTGTTTCAAGGTGGCGGCGGCGGTCTCGTCGAGGATGCGCTCGAAGCGGGCGATGAGCGCGTAGAGGGTGAAGATCTGGGCGGCGGCGCCCTTCTTGTCGGCCACGCCCTCGGTGAGTTGGCGCAGCCAGCCGCGGTAGAGCTCAAGCCAGGGCTGGAGGTCGGGGGGGGTGACGGGCGAGGCGGCGGAGGGAAAACGGAAGCGCAGGCAGCGGCTGAGGATCGTCGCGAGCAGCGAGTACGGATGCGTGGTGAGGAGGATGAGCGTGGTGTCGCGCGGCGGCTCCTCGAGCGTCTTGAGGAAGGCGTTGGAGGTGGCGGCGTTCATCCTGTCGGCCTCGTAGACGACGCCGACCTTGTGGCGGCCGACCTGCGGGGTGAGGTCGATGCGGCCGAGGAAGCCGCGCATGGTGTTCTCGTCGGCGCCGCCGCCGGACTCGCCGATCTTGATCTGGCGCAGCTTGCCCTCGGGGCGCAGCGCGATGAAGTCGGGGTGCTTGAGCGGCGGGTACACCTGCGGGGTGTCGGCCGGGTTGAGGAGTCGGTCGGCCAGCGCGAGGGCGGCGGTCTCCAGGAGGGCGAGGTTGTCGCCCTGGAAGATGAGGCTGTGCGCGAGGCGGCCGTCGCGCAGGGCGCGGTCGAGCACGGCGACGGCAGGGGTCTTGGCGACGGAATCAGGCCAGGCGTTCATGGACGGTTTTCCAGATGAGGGCGGCGACGGTGTCGAGAGGCTGGGTGCTGTCGACGACGGCGATGCGGCGGGATTCGGCCTGGGCGACGGCGAGGTAGCCGTCGCGCACGCGGGTGAAGAACTCGGTTGATTCCTTCTCGATGCGGTCGGGCTGGCCGGTGCCGCGGTTGCGTACGCGGGCGTGGCTGACCTCGACGGGAACGTCGAGCAGGAGGGTGAGGTCGGGCATGTGGTGGCCGACGGCGAAGTGGTTGATGCGGGCGACGGCCTCGGGTGCAAGGCGGCGGGCGGCGCCCTGGTATACTGTAGTGGAATCGAGGAAACGGTCGCTGATGACGACCTTGCCGGCGGCCAGCGCGGGGGCGATGCGCTCGCGGACGAGCTGGGCGCGTGCGGCGGCGAAGAGGAGGAGCTCGGTCTCGGCGGCCATGGCGCCGCCGGCGCGGTGGTGGAGGAGCAGGTTGCGGATCTCCTCGCCGAGCTCGGTGCCGCCGGGTTCGCGGGTGACGAAGGTCTCGAGGCCGTTCTCGTGCAGGCGGGCGACGAGGCGCTCGATCTGGGTGCTTTTGCCGCTGCCCTCGGAGCCTTCGAAGGTGATGAATTTGCCGCGGAGGTTCACGAGTGGGTTCGGGTTGGGTTGCGGGAGCAGGGTGCGAGGGGCCGGCGGACCGGAGGGCGGCTAGGGAAAGGCCGGCGGAAACGTGCCGCAAACGAAAAGACCGCGCGGTGGTCGCGCGGTGTTTCCGGAAATTCCGTTGAAGCGGCGCGGCAACGTGTCGCACACTGCGCCCAATGTTCGGCCCACTTTCCTCCACTCCCTTTCTCTCCTCGGTAAACTTGATCGAGGTCTTCTCCAACACCGACGGCGTCGGCCAGTCGATCACCTGCCTGCTGGGCGTCTTCAGCATCTTCGCCTGGTCGGTGATGATCGGGAAGTACTTCGAGCTGAAGCGGCTTAAGCAGCTGAACCAGGCCTTCGAATACCGCCTGCGCGAGGAGCGTCGCCTGCTCGACCTGCCGGAAGCGTTCCGCAACAAGCGCACGATCCCGTACGGCGACCTCTTCGCCGACGCGCTCGACGCCTACTGGCGCGCGGCGCAGATCGGGCAGGAGCATGGCGAGGAGAAGGTGCGCTCGCGCATCGAGCACGCGGAGAACGCCCTCCAGCGCGCGCTCGCCCGCCAAGTGCTCCGCTACGAGGCGAGCATGATCTTCCTGGCCTCGATCGTCTCGGGCGCGCCGTTCCTCGGCCTGCTCGGCACGGTGTGGGGCGTGATGGTGGCGTTCAGCGCGGTGGCCACGCAGCAGCAGGCCTCGATCCAGACGCTGGCGCCCGGTGTTTCGGCGGCGCTTACGACGACGATCGCCGGCCTGGTCGTCGCCATCCCCTCGGTCTTCGGCTACAACTACCTGCTCAATCAGGTGAAGGTGATGATCACCGAGATCGAGAACTACGCCAGCAGCCTCGCCGACCGCATCGAGCTCGAGACCGCCGGCACGGTTGCGCAGACTCCCACCTCGTCGCGGCAGGACTGACGGAGGCCGAACCATGGCGCGCACATTTCGCAGGCAACGCCAGCTGAACCCGGTGGCGGAGCTGAACATCACCAACTTGGTCGACCTGGGCTTCACGCTGCTGATCATCTTCATGATCGCCACGCCGCTGATCCAACAGTCGTCCTCGCTGCCGCTGGAGTTGCCCGTGCAGGGTTCGAAGCCAGAGAAGCCGAATACGAAGGAGCAGGCCCAGCGCATCGCTGTCGACAGCCACGGCACCTACTACTGGGGCGACCGTCGCACTAGCCTGCCGCAGATCCGCGTGAACCTCCAGGCGCTGGCCGACAGCCCGAAGCCGCCGGTGATCTTCATCGATGCCGATTTTCGTCTCCAGTACCAACAGGTCGTCGCCGTCCTCGACGAGGTGAAGAATGCCGGTCTGTCGAAGATCAGCCTCAACACTCAGCAGGCAAAATAGCCGCAGAACGAAACGCCATCGTGTCGACCATGCGAGCCAGTTCACCCGGAGCCATCGCCCTCTCGGCCGTGCTTCACGCCGCTGTGATCGGAGCGATCGTTGCCGCGTCGTTCTGGGTACACAAGGCGACGGAGATCAACCCTGCGATGTTCGATTGGGTGAACGCCGAGGATCTTGAGATTGGCGACCACTTCGAGATGCCGGGTGCGCTTTCGAAGAATCCCGGTGTGAAAGAGGGCGGCATCAGGTTCAACCGGCCGAAGGTAAAGCGTCAGCATATCCCGACACAGAAGGAGCTCGACGCGGCACAGGCGAAGGCCGAGGCGCAGGAGGCGAAGGAAACGGCGGCGCGCGCGAAGCAGAGCAAGAGCGATGCGCCGTCCACGACCGCCTCGGCGCGCAACAAGACGACCTCCTACGCCGATTTCGCGAAGCAGAATTCCAAGCAGCTCGCGGCCAACCAGAAAACGCGCAGCGGCGGCAGCTCGAAGGGCGCGACAGCGGCCGGCATCGATGCGAAGGGCATCGTCGACGAGCTGATGGAATCCGCCGGAGCAACTGCGGGCCCTCGAGGCGATGGTGGCGGTACAGGCGGCTCGAAGTACATGATCGCGGCGCTCGACGCCTACTTCAACCGACTCGTCAACGCCGTGCGAGCGGCGTGGGAGATGCCGGACTCGGTTACCGACCTGCTTGTTGCCAAAGTCTCGTTCCACCTCGGCGCAGACGGCTCGATCACCCAGGTGAAGATCGTGAAGTCTTCCGGCAGCACCGAGTACGACGATTCGGTGATCGAGGCCTTCCAGCGCGTGCGCTCGATCGGTGCGGTGCCCGGCGCTAAAGCCGGGACGTACGTTTTCAACTTCAAGATGACGGAGTAAGTGAATTGCGGATTTCGGAATGCGGATTGTGGAATACCCGAATCTCGTAGCGTTGAGCGGAGAGAATAGGCCGCGGGGCGGAGCGGGGTAACAATCGGGAGAGCGGAGGCTGTCGGGCGTTGCAAGACAAGGCCCCTACGGTGAATCACGATGTGCGTAGCCGGCGGCGATCCGGTTCTTCCGCCGACGAAGTGGACGCGGCGAAGGTGCACCAAGTGGGCCGGTGAGCTCTCAGACCTCGTCGTTGCGGAGGAGGCGGCGGGAGGCGTCGGCGAGGAAGTGGTCCTGCGAGGCTAGGACGGGCTGTGCGGCGGTGCGTTCGACGGGGACGTAGGCGCCGTCGGCGCGCAGCACGCGGGCGTTCTCCGTGTCCAGAAGCTGGACGGAGAGTACCTCGTCGATTACGCGGCGGCGCAGGACGGGATCTTCGAGCGGGAAGACGACTTCGACGCGGCGGAAGAAGTTGCGCGGCATCCAGTCGGCGCTGCCGAGGTAGATGTGGGGCTGGCCACCGTGGTTTTCGAAGTAGTAGGCGCGGGCGTGCTCAAGAAAGCGGCCGACGATGGAGCGCACGCGGATGTTCTCGCTGAAGCCGGGTACGCCGGGCACGAGGCAGCAGATGCCGCGGACGACGAGGTCGATCTGCACGCCGGCGCGGGATGCGGCGTAGAGGTTTTCGATGGTCGTACGGTCGACCAGACTGTTCATCTTGGCGAGGATGCGGGCGGGCTGACCGCGGCGGGCTGCGGCGGCCTCGGCGAGGATGAGCTGCTGGAGACGATCGTGGAGGTTGTAGGGGGCGACGAGGAGGTGGCGGAAGCGCGGCTCGCGCACGAAGCCGGTGAGGACGTTGAAGAGGTAGGCGACCTCGGCGGTGAGGGAATCGCGGGCGGTGAAGAGGCTGAAATCGGTGTAGATGCGGGCTGTCTTCGGGTTGTAGTTACCGGTGCCGAGGTGGGCGTAGTGGCGCATGCCGTCCTGCTCGTGTCGGACGACGAGGCAGCACTTGCAGTGGATCTTCAAGCCGACGACGCCGTAGACGACGTGGACGCCGGCCTCCTCTAGTTGGCGGGCCCACTGGATGTTGTTGGCCTCGTCGAAACGGGCCTTGAGCTCGACCAGCGCGGTGACCTGTTTGCCGTTCTGCGCGGCCTCGATGAGGGCGTGGACGATGGGCGAGTCGCCGCTGGTGCGGTAGAGCGTCTGCTTGAGGGCGAAGACCTGCGGGTCGCGCGCGGCCTCCTGCACGAAGGCGACGACTGGGTCGAAGGAGTCGTAGGGGTGGTGGAGGAGGATGTCGCGCTCGGCAAGCGCGGCGAAGACGTTTTCGCCGGAGAGGGCGAGGGGGCCGGGGTGTGGGGTGATCGGCGGATACTTGAGGTCGGGCCGGTCGATGAGGTCGTAGACGCCGAAGAGGCGCAGGAGGTTGAGCGGGCCGTTGATGCGGAAGACGTATTCGCGGGCGAGACCGAGGTGGTCGGTGAGTCGCTCGAAGGTGCGTTCGTCGACGCCGTCCTCGATCTCGAGGCGGACAGCGGCGCCGCGGCGGAGGTTGCGCAGTTCGGCCTCGATGCGCTGGAGGAGGTTTTCGGCCTCCTCCTCGTCGATGTAGAGGTCGCTGTTGCGGGTGACGCGGAAGGCGTAGGCGCCGGTGATGTGGTAGCCGGCGAAGAGCTGCTCGGCGCAGAGCTTGATGATCTCGCTGAGGAAGATGTAGCGCTGCGGGCCGCGGGAGGCAGGCGCGATGCGGACGACGCGGGGGAGGATGCGAGGGACGGGCAGGATGGCGAGGAATCCGTCGTCCTGGGGTGTGGCGGGGTTGTCGACGGTGACGACGACGTTGAGTGATTTGTTACCGAGCTGGGGAAACGGATGCGAGGCATCGACGGCCAGCGGCGTGAGTACTGGGTAGACTTGGTCGTGGAAGTACTTGCGGACCCACGCGAGCTCGGCGCGTGTGAGCTCGGGCCCGGTCTTGAAGACGATGTGCTCGCGTTGGAGGGCGGGCACGAGGTGCCTGTGCCAGCAGCGGTACTGTTCCTCGACCTGGGAGGCGACGACGAGGTGGATGCGGCGGAGCTGCTCGCGGGCGCCGAGGCCATCGAGGCTGGGTTCGACGATGTCGGAGTCGACCTGCTGGATGAGGCCGGCGACGCGGATTTCGAAGAACTCGTCGAGGTTGGAGGAGACGATGGCGAGGAACTTGAGGCGCTCGAGGAGGGGATTGCGGTCGTTCCAAGCCTGCTCGAGGACGCGGCGGTTAAAGGCCAGCCAGCTCAGCTCGCGGTTGAAGAACAGCGCCTTGGCCTGCTGCTGGGGCAGGGCCGGCGGTGGGGGCGGAGTCTTCGGCGTGCGGGAGGTTTTGCGGGGGCGAGGCATGAGCGAGGCGCGGAAGTTAGGTGGCGGCGGCGGGGAAGCGAAGCGGAAAGCGTGTTACGACCCGGCGGTGGGCGAAGAGTTCACATGGGCGTAACATGGGCGGGGCGCACGTGGCGCCATGAAAGCCTTGCGGCACACGGGCGATTCCGGAGAGTCGGAAGCCTGCGATGACCTTACTCGACCGACATGTGCTGGGCACCTGGCTGAAGACCTTCGGGTTGATCATGGCCGCATTGCTCGGGCTGCTCGTGCTGGTCGACATGCAGCGCAACCTCGCCGACTTCGTCGGCAGCGGCGCCGGCATGTGGGAGGTGTTCTACTACTACCTGGTGCTCGTGCCGGGCAACGTGCCGGTGGTGCTGCAGATCTCGGTGCTGTTGTCGCTGCTGTACGCGCTCGGGCAGCTCCACCGCAGCAACGAGTTCACCGCGATGCGAGCGGCCGGGCTCGGGCTGTTCCGGGTGACGCGCTCGATCTGGATCTTCGGGCTGCTGCTGGCCGGCTTCGTGTGGTACCTCAATGCCAGCCTGATCCCGTGGTCGGTGGAGGCGGCGCGCGAGACACGCGAGGGCATGCAACGCGCTGCCGACGTGCGCCGGCACGGCAGGACCGGCGTCGGCGTGTATTCGTCGCTGGCTTTTGCCAACGAGGCCGCCGGCCGGCTCTGGTTCCTCAATTCCTACGACGACACGACGCGGCGCGGTGCCGGCGTGAGCCTCGGGTTTTTCGACGCCCAGCACCGCGAGCAGCGGCGCCTGCTGGCGAAGGAGGCCTACTACGACCGGTGGCGCGGAAGCTGGGTCTTCCTGGAGGGGCGCGAGCTGCGCTTCGATCCGGCGACGGGCGAGCAGCAGGAAGCGGTGCCCTTCGCGCACCGAATCGAGGAGAAGGTCGACGACGACCCGGAGCTGATGCTCCTGCTCCTCAAAAAGCCCGATGATCTCTCGCTGCGCGAGCTGGAGCAGGCCATGGCGCATCTCCACGGGGAGGACACGGCGCGGCTGCGCCGCTACGCCGTGGAACACGAGCGCAAGCAGGCGAGCCCGTTCGGAGTGCTGATCGTCATGGCGCTGGCGGTGCCGTTCGCCGTGGGCGGGGTGCGGGTGAACCCGGCGGTGAACATGTCGAAGTCGATCGGCCTGTTCTTCCTCTATTTCCTGCTGGCGAAGCTGGCGACGCTGTTGGCGTCGTTCGGCACCCTCGAGCCGGCGATGGCCGCCTGGCTGCCCGACGGCATGATGGCGGCGATCTCGCTGTGGGCGTTCGCCCGGCTGCGGTAGAACGAGGCGGAAGCATGTCGGCTGGTGTGGCGCAACGGTTCGCCACGCCGGGAAACTTTTCCTCGACAAGAAGCGCCGGGATGGTTGCATGTCCATCGTTCCGCGCGCCCCTCTGCGGAGGGGAAAAAACGGATGTTCTTTCCGAGCAACTTTGCCCGCGGTCGCCGTTCAAGATAGGAAAGTGAATATGCATAGGGGATGTAATTGGCTTTTCTGGCTCACGGTGATCGCGGGCATCTTTTTGCCCGGAAACGGCGCTGCGGCGGCGATCTGGCAATCGCGGTTTGCCGAAAAATCCTGAAAAACGGGGCGGTTGGTAGCGGAGCCGATTCGGCCGTTGCGGCTGGCGTGCTGCCGGCTCAGGCTTTTGCGCATGAAACGCCCCTTGCTCGTTGCCCTTCTCCTCGGACTCGCTGCCGCGCTTCAGGCGGCCGACCAGAGCTGGAAACTCACCGATGGACGCACCGTCACCGTGATCAAGGTGCTCTCGCAGAATGCCACCCACGTCACCGTCCGCTGCGCCGACGGCATCCTTCAGATCGACAAGCGCCAGCTCCCCGAGGAGCTGCGGGAGCAGTATCCGTACGATGAAGCTGCAGCCGCGGCGAAGACGGCCGCCGAGGAGGCCTCGAAAGCGCGGGCGGCTGTGGTGACCGGACGGCAGCCGGCCGCGAATCGCCGGCCGCAGCCCCAGCAGCCCAAGGGCGGGGTTTCGATCGTCAGCACTCGTGCCACCGGTTTTGCCACAGCCTATGTCACCCTGACAAACCGCTCCCCGAACATGGTCGAGGTGAACCGAGAGATGTTCGTGTGCGTGAACGTGAACGGCGCTTCGTTCCCCTCCACGCGATTGACCAATCCCCGCGGCGACATCCTCACGCGCATCCGCATCCCGGCCGGCGAGACGACGGAGATCGGGATCGTGTTCGCGATTCCCGAGGGCGATGTGGGCGACATCGGCGCGGTGTACTGGCGCCCGCAGTAGCCGAACCTCGGCCTCGGCGGAGAACGGTTGAGGCCGAACGTCGGCAGACGTAGCGGTGGCTTGCCTGTGGGAACGCGGCCGCGTGCAATCGCGGGCGACGCATGCAACTCCGCCGGATCGCCCTCCAGAACTTTCGCAACATCGCTTGGGCGGAGCTGGCGTTGCCGGAAGCCGGCGCGGCGCTGGTCGGCACGAACGCGCAGGGGAAGACCAACCTGCTTGAGGCGGTGGGGCTGCTCACGGCGCTGCGCTCGTTCCGCCAGAGCGACAACCGACTGCTGATCGCCCACAGCCAGCCGGAGGCGGCGCTGCGCTTCGAGCTTGAGCACGAACGGCTCGGGCCGACGACGGTGACGATCCGACTGCGGCCCGACGGCAAGGAGGTCGAGGTCGACGCCACGCCGGTGGCGCGCTACGGCGATTTCCTCGGCAAGTTTCCCACAGTCCTGTTTTCCTCGCAGGACAACCAGCTCATCCGCGGCAGCCCGGGCGCGCGGCGACGCTGGCTGGACCTCGTGCTTGCGGCGATGGACCCGGGCTACCTCGACGCGCTCCAGCGCTACCACCGCGCCCTCGACGGCCGCAACCGGCTGCTCAAGGAGCGGGCGGACACGGCGCAACTCGCCGCCTTCGAGCGGCCGCTGGCCGAGGCCGGTGTCGCCGTGATTCGGGCACGTGCGGCCGGCGCGACGGAGCTTGGCGCGCGGGTGCGCGCCGCCTATACGGCGATCGCGCCGGGGCTGGAGGCGGCGGAACTTGTGTACGAGTCGGACGTGGCCGAGTGCGACGAGGCTTCGCTGGCCGCACTGCTGGCGGCGAACCGCGAGCGCGACCTGTTGTTGAAGTCGACCGCGCGCGGTCCGCACCGCGACGACATCGACCTCACGCTGGACGGCCGCTCCAGCCGCGATTTCGGCTCGGAGGGGCAGCAGCGCAGCCTGGTGCTGGCGTTGCGGCTGGCTCAGCTCGGGCATTTCCGCGAGCGCTCTGGGGTGCGGCCGGTGGTGCTGGCCGACGATGTGCTCGGGGAGCTCGACGCCGGACGCCGCGCGCGGTTCTGGTCGGCGATCGATCCGCGAACCCAGGTTCTAGCGACGGGTACGAGCGTGCCCGAGGGCGCAGCGGCGGGGTGGCAGGTGTTCCGCGTCGAGCGGGGCGCGTTCTTGGCCGAGACGTGAGAAAGGACAAACGGCGGGCGTTCGGAGTCGTGGGACGGAGCATGGCGTTTCTCCGGGGCTGAGGGCTCGATTCGGGTGTTTCCTTCGCACGGGGGTGTGGTCTGCTTTCGGGAGAAACATGGCACGGCGCAACGTACGCGAACTCTGGAAGGCAAAACTGGAAGGGCGGCTCCCCCCGCCTGGCGTGCCGGTGGCGTTGTTGCGGGCGCAGGCGAAGACGGCCGGTCCCGTGGGCGCGGTGCTGCCGCAGCGCACGTCCTTTTCCGGACGCGTGCTGGGAATCGACCCGAGCTTGCGCGGCACGGGCTTGTCGCTCGTGGAGATCGCGAGCGGGCGGCAGCCGGTGGTGCTGCTGAGCCGCACGGTGAAGGTGCCGGCAAAGCACGACATGGCCTACTGCCTAGGCGAGATCTTCAAATCCGTGGCGGCTGTGCTGCGCGACCATGCGGTGGATCACGTGGCGCTGGAGAAGACGATCTTCGTGCAGAACGTGGCGACGGCACAGATCCTCGGCGCGGCGCGCGGTGCGGCGATCGCGGCGGCGGCGTTGGCGGAGAAACCGGTCTTCGAATACCCGCCGCTGCGGGTGAAGCAGGCGGTGGTGGGCGTGGGCAACGCCAGCAAGGAGCAGATGGCGCGGACGGTGATGGCGTTGGTGGGCCACGGTCGGCCGCTGGGCTACGACGAGGCGGATGCGACCGGTGTGGCGCTCTGCCATGCGTTCACGTGGCGGGGTTGAGCAGGGCCGGCGATCCAATGGACGCTTTCGGGAGCGGCGTCACGAGTTGGATCAGGTGCGGGATAATGCTGGCGGGGCGAGGGCTCAGTTCGCCGGGGCGTTGCCGAGGACCTTTTTAAGGATCTTGCCGAGCTCACCGACGCGGAAGGGCTTGGAGAGGTACCCCTGGAAGCCCATGTCGAGGTAGCGGCGCATCATGTCCTCGCTGTCGTAGCCGGAGGAGATGATCGCGCGCAGGTCGGGGTAGAGCTTCTTGAGCTCGCGGTAGGTTTCCTCGCCGCCCATGCCGCCGACGATGGTGAGGTCGAGGATGACGCAGTCGTAGGGGCGGCCGACGTTGAGGTAGCGCTGGAAGAGGGCGATGGCGTCCTTGCCGTTGCGGGCGACGTCGAACTTGTAGCCGAGGTTCTCCAGCATGATGCCGGTGAGGTGGAGGATCTTCTCCTCGTCGTCCATGACGAGGATACGCCCGGTGCCGAAGCGGAGCGTGGGGGCTTCGCGCTGGATCTCGGCGACGGGCTGATCCGCTCGGGGCAGGAAGATCGAGAATGTGGTGCCGGAGCCGGGGGTGGAGGTGACGCCGACCTGGCCGCCGTGGGTCTTGACGATCGAGATGACGGTGGCGAGGCCGAGGCCGGTGCCGGTCTTCTTTGTGGTGAAGAAGGGCTCGAAGATCTTCTGGAGGATCTCGGGGGGGATGCCGGAGCCATTGTCCTGGACCTCGAAGTGGACGTAGTCGCCGGCGGCGAGCGGCGGGATGTCGCCTTCGCGCAGCGTGGCGTTGTAGGCGCGGACCCAGACGTTGCCGCTGTTGTTCGGCATGGCCTGGATGGAGTTGATGATGAGGTTCTGGAAGACGCGGATGATCTCGGCCTTGTCGGCGTGGATCATGTGGAGGTCCTCGGGGAACTTGAGGTCGACTTTTACGGGAGTGCCGACGGCGGCGAGGCGGACGGCCTCCTGGAGGATCTCACCGGGGTTGAGGATCTGGCGCAGATCGGCACCGCCACGAGCGAGGGCGAGGAGCTGTCGGGTGAGGGCCTTGGCGGCGATGCAGCCCTTCTCGGAATCCTCGAGCTGGGAGTAGTCCCTGGCTTCGCGTGCGATGGAGATGCCGCCAAGGATGGTGGTGAGGAGGTTGTTGAAGTCGTGGGCGATGCCGCCGGCGAGCAAACCGAGGGTCTCGAACCGGTTGGAGCGGATGAGCTCGTCGGGGGTGAGCGTCATCTCCTCCGGATCGCGGAAGACGAAGACGGCGCCCTGGATCTTGTCGTCGGTATCCTTGGCCGGGACACAGGTGAAGACGATGCGGCGCAGGCCGTCGCCGGCGGGGAGCGAGTGCTCGTCGTTGAGGGGGATGGTGTCGCCGTGCTCGATGGCCCGCGTGATGGGGCTTTCGATGCGTTGCTGGTTGAGGCGGTGGATGAGGGGAACGAGGTCGGCGGCCGAGCGGCCCTCGCCGTGCTCGGGAGTGGTGCCGAGCATGCGGGCGGCGCGGGCGTTGAGGAAGATGACGCGCGCCTCGCGGTCGGCGACGACGATGCCTTCGTTGATGGCGTCGAAGGAGGCGCGCAGGAGCAGCGGGGGCATGCGGGCCGGGGCTCCGGGTGTGGCGCCGGGGACGAGATAGCCGATGACGCGTTGCAGGGCCTTGCGACGGTCGAAGGTGCGGACGAAGACGGCGTGGACGAGGAGCGGTTGGCCGTCCTTGGTGGTGAGCTCGATGGAGTCGCGGACGATGGATTGACCGGGCGACTGTTCGGCGAACCAGACTTGGGCGCCGCGTTGGACGAGTTCGGCGGGGAGGAGATGGGCGAAGCTCTCGGGGCTGGCGGGTAGCTCGCTGTCGCGGTAACCGGTGAGCTTACGCAGGCCGGCGGAGAACCAGTAAACGCCGTTGGCGAAATCGAGATCGACGGCGGCGAGATCGGCCTGGCGGCCGAGCGTCTCGAGGCGCTCCTCGCTGGCGATGCAGGACTCCTCGAACTCCTTGCGCTCCTGGATGCTGGTCATCGTGCCGAGGACTCGCAGCAGGGTGCCGTCGTCACCGAAGAACTGGATGCCGTTGCACAGGACCCACTCGTAGGAGCCGCCCTTGGTGCGCATGCGCAGCTCGGTGCTGAAGGCGCGCGTCTGGTTCGTGGGTCGGCGGTCGGCGTGGTCGGGCGCGGCAGCGGAGTCCTCGGGATGGACGAGGTCGCGCCAAGTCGTTTCTTGGTCGGCGAGGTCCTTGTCGAGGAAACCGAGGAGGTTTTTCCAGGCCGGCGAGAAGTAGAACTGGCGGTTGGCGAAATCGAGGTCGAAGAAGCCGAGCTGGCTGCGTTCGATCAGGGGGGCGAAGCGGGCGGCCGGGCCGGGCGTTCCCGCGAGCGTGGCCGATTCCTGCGAAGCGCGGCCGCCGGCAATGGCTTTGTGCGCGTGCGCGAAGTAGAGGGCGGGTTCGCTGCCGGCGATCTTCTCGATGTGGATCGTGACGTCGAAGGGGGCGGCGAGCTTGGGCTGAGCGGCGAGCGTCACACCGGTGGGCGTGGTCCCTGTGTCCAGAAGAGCCAGCCACTGGGTTTCGAGCCACTCCGGGTCGGAGGAGACGACGTCGAAGACGAAGAGGTTGGAGAACGAGTCGCCGTGCAACGCGCCGGGATCCACCTGCCACCACTGGCTCGCAGTGGCGCTGGCGTATTGAATGATGCCGTTGGCAGTGAGAAGGAGGGTCGCCTCGTCGCTCACGGTGGACTGGGTTCGGACTGGAGTGGCCGTGCGGTACGCCCGGCAAGGTGTGAGTCGGAAGGCTAGGGCATTCCGGAAACGACCCAATACGAAAGTCGTTAAAAAAGCGTAAGCACTGCGATCGCGCCTGCCGAGCTGGGCTGGTCAGGACTCTGGGGCGTGCGAGTGGAGCCAGTCGAGTGTGCGACGGGCGAGAAAGTCGATGTAGGCCGGGTGGTCGTTGAGGCAGGGGACCAGTCGGAACTCCACGCCACCGGCGTCGAGGAACGTCCGCTTCCCATCGATGGCGATCTCATCGAGCGTTTCCAGACAGTCGGCGGTGAAGGATGGCGTCATCACCAGAAGCCGCTTAACGCCGTGGCGCGCGAGGCGGGCTATCTCGGAGGCGGTGGAAGGGCCGAGCCAGCGTTCGCCGCCCAGCCGCGACTGGAACGCTGACGTGTGCCGGCCGGCGGGAATGCCGGCCCGTGCGGCGAGGGCGGCGGCTGTGCCGAGACATTGGGCACGGTAGCAGGTGGCGCGGGCCGGGTGGGCGGTGGTGCAGCAGCCGGGCGTGCGCAGGCAGTGGGCGTGCGAGGAATCGGCCTTCCGGAGGTGGCGCAACGGCACGCCGTGGAAGCTGAACAGCAGGTGGTCGTAGCCGGCGGCCAGATGCGGGGCGGCGACGGCGTGGAGCGCCTCGATGTAGTCGGCGTCGGCGTAGAAGGGGGGCACCGTTGTGAAATGCAGCTGCGGCGCGAGGCGCGCCGCCTCGGAGCGGACCTTCTCGACCACGGTCTCCCAGCTCGACATGGCGTAGTGCGGATACTGTGGAAAGAGGAACACGTTGCGCACGCCCGCGTCGCGGAGCCGCTCAAGCGCGCCGGCGATCGACGGCGCGCCGTAGCGCATGCCGGCGAAGACGGGCAGGCCGGCCGCGGCCTCGAGCTTCGCGCGCACCCGCTCGGTGGTGACGACCAGGGGCGAGCCCGCCGGCGTCCAGATCCGCGCATAGGCGCGGGCCGAGCGGCGCGGGCGCACGCGCAGGACGATGCCTTCGAGCAGGAGCCAGCGCAGCCAGGCCGGGTAGTCGATCACGCGCGGGTCGCCGAGAAACTCGCGCAGGTAACGGCGGACGTCCCCGACCGCGGGGGAGGCGGGCGAGCCGAGGTTGACCAGCA
The DNA here is from genome assembly GCA_964640465.1 of uncultured Opitutaceae bacterium. Classification (GTDB taxonomy): domain Bacteria; phylum Verrucomicrobiota; class Verrucomicrobiia; order Opitutales; family Opitutaceae; genus CAJCBL01. The sequence goes on along the minus strand of CAZXHR010000080.1, from coordinate 3,111 downwards.
GGATGGCGCGGTCGGGCATGGAGCGATGAGGGCGCGGGGCGCGGGGCGATGTCAACGCGGCAGGCGCGGGTCAGGGGGCGGGTGTCCGCTCAGTTCGAACGGAGTTCGCGGCCCAGAGACTCGGCCGAGCGGCGCACGTCAGCGAGGGTCGCAGCGGCGACGGCGGCGGAGAATTTGCGTGGGAGAAGGGCGGTGACGCGGACGAGCAGGGTGGGCACCCAGTGGGGTTTCAGTGCTACGTGACGGAGAGCAGGCTAACTTGCGGGCGGCAGAAGAGGCGCAGGCCGTGCAGGTTGCCCACGCCGCGAGTGGTGTGAATCCAGCGGCCTTCCCAGCGGTGCAGGCCGGCGGTGAACCGTTTGTCTGCCACAGGTGCGAAAGGCGTGCCGAGAAAGGGCAACCGGAACTGTCCGCCGTGGGCATGGCCGCAGAGCATGAGATCCCAGTCGAGGGGCTGGAGAAGGTTCTTGGTATCGGGATTGTGGCTGAGGACGATCCGGAGGGCTTCGCCGCGTGGCAGAAGCGGGGCGAAGGCACGGCCGGGCTCGCAGGCGCCGGCCCAGAGATCGCCGACGCCGACCAGCTGGATGGAGTTCCCGCCGAGGGCGAGCGTGTGCGAGGCGTTGCGCAGGAGCTGGACACCTGCGTGTTCGAGCAACGCGGTGACGGGTTGGAAGGAATCGTTGCCTCCGCGCACAGCCGACCAGCGTCCACCGTCGTGGTTGCCGAGGCACGCGAAGGTCGGCATGGCGGCGGCGAGCCGGTGAAGCGTGCGCTCGTAGTCGGGCGAGGCGGTGAACTCGTCGGTGATGAAGTCGCCGGTGAGCACGGCGAGGTCCGGCTTCAAACCGAGCCCGAGCGAGATGGCCCGATCGACGAGGTTCAGTGATGTGGCATCCGAGACATGGAAATCCGAAAGATGGAGAATTCGCAGCGGCTTGGCGCGGCCAAGCGGGACGTGGACTTCGTCGCAATCGAGCCAGCGCGGCTCGACCCAACGAGCATAGCCCACCGCTCCGAGACCAGCGAGGAGCGTCGCGCCTAGGAAACGCCGTCGGGTGAGGCGGGCAGGGCGAACCGGAGCGTGTGGGGAATTCGGCGGCGGCATGGCGGTGCTCAAACGGCGAGCTCTGCGGCGAGTTGCTTGGCGGAGCGGCGCACGCCGGCGAGGATCGCGTCGGCCATGGCAGCGGGAAATTTCTTCGGGATCTTGGCGGCGACGCGGTCGAGCACGGCGGGAGTGGTCTCGACAAGCTCGGCGAGCAGCGCGGGCATGTCCGGCACGCCGCAGCGTTTGCCGGTCTCGAGCCAGTGGCGGGCGCGGATCTCGGCCCAGCGGTAGTGGCGCGATTTTCCCTCCACGGCCATGGCCATCTTCACCTTCTCGGGGGCGTACTGCCCTTGGCGGTGCCCGAGGATCGGATGCGCGGAGAGGATGTCGTAAAGCGGAGTGAGCCGGTAAGCCCCACCGGGAAGGATGAAAAGGGAGAAGTTCTTCGCGTGGCCGTCGATGGCGGCGAGGAGCCAGAAGACGACTTGGGCGCGGAGGAACTGGCGGAGATCGTCGGCTGCGTTGTGCGAGGCTTGGAGAATCGTGGCGACGCGGCGTATCCCCGGACCGCCGTCGCTCTCGTACTTGAAGGCGGGCGCCGTGCCGGTTGCCTGACAGAAATCCTCCTGCGGAAGGCGCAGCCAGTACTTGGAGTCGGAGGAGAGACGGCGGTCGAAACGCTCGACGACAAGTGTCTTCTGGTAGCCGAAGGTCTCGATGCGGCAGGGGGCGACGGACAGGCCGAACTCGCGGACAATCTGAGCGCAGAGCCACTCGTTCTCTACGGAGGTCGACAGATCGATTCCGAGCGGCAGGGTGCCGATTGGGAGCTTGAGGATGTGCGTTGTCGGGGTCGGCCCGGTCGGCCGATGCCACGAGTTCTTGTTCCAAAGCAGCGCGGTCTTCTCCTGCGCGCCGGCGAGCGAGATGCGAAACGGTTCGGTGTCGTCGGGCAACTGCCCGAGCACCGGCGTTCCCGTGGCGGTGAGCTCCGACGCGATCTCGGCGTCGGTGAGCGGTCGGCCGGTGATGCGGCGGATATCGGGCGCTTCGGCATCGAGGGGCAGAAGCTGCAACGCGCCGACGCAGTCGCGGCCGATCTGTTGGAGCAGATCGAACACGGCGGTGGATGCGGTCTTGAAACGGCGGTGGATGCGCTCGCGGATCTGACGGTTGTCCGGCAGCAGGTTGTCGAAGTAGGCCTCGACGCCAGTGCGGTAGGGATCGGCGGACGGCCGCAGGGGAAACGCCAGCGAGATCGGGCGCGCGGCAGGGGAGGCGAGCCAAGCATCAACGTAGCGGAACTCGTGGGAACCCGCGGCGGTGCGAGTCCAGGTGCCGACGCGCTCGCCGTTCATCCAGACCGAGAGCTCGCTGTACTTGGCGAGGCGGCCCATGGCTTACCACTCTCCGGTTTGCTCGGTCTTTTCGCGGTGGCGCAGGACGACCTCGACGTCGAGCGCGTTGAGGACGCGCAGGACCTTGGCGAAGCTCGCCGGGCCGGGATTGGTCTCGAGCTGGGAAATGGCGTTCTGGGCGAGCCCGGTGCGCGCGCCCACGGCCTGCTGGGTCATCTTTCGTTCACGGCGGAACCCGCGCAGGATGACGCCCAGCTGCTCGGTGGTCTTGATCGGGAAGTCGGCCATATCGCGTAAAATAGATAAAGCCGTAATAGCTATTTAACAAGATAAATGCAGACTATGCAGTATACGTGATGGCGACGACCCCGGAGCGGAGTGCCATCTACGCCACAAGCGGCTCGATCTCGCGGTCGAGGCGGGGACCGAGGGCGGCGCGGGCGAGTTCGATGTCGCGGGCTTGCTGGAGGTTCAGCCAGAAGCGCTCGCCGGTGCCGAAGAAACGGCCGAGGCGCAGGGCGGTGTCAGCGGTGATGGCGCGGCGGCCCTTGATGATCTCGGTGAGGCGCGAGGCGGGAATCCCGGTGCGGCGACTGAGCTCGTTGCCGGAAAGGCCGTTGGGCTTCATCCAGTCTTCCAGAAGGATTTCGCCAGGGGTGATGGCGGAGAGCTTGGGCGGTTTCATGGTAACAAAAGGGCCGG